>NZ_BAJR01000032.1 GCF_000613805.1 Phocaeicola paurosaccharolyticus JCM 15092
ATACATTATCAATATGTATTCAGATAAAAAGAGTATTCTTCAACTTGCTGCCTTATTAAAGGCTCATGGAGTGAAAAAAATTGTTTTATGTCCGGGAAGCAGAAATGCTCCTATTGTTCATACACTATCAAACATTGAGGATTTCGTATGTTATTCGATAACTGATGAGAGAAGTGCCGGATTCTTTGCCATAGGACTCTCCCTACAAGGTGGCGGACCAGCTGCAATATGTTGCACATCAGGCTCTGCCCTACTCAATATCTACCCGGCTGTTGCTGAAGCTTTTTATCAACAAATACCTCTTATCGTTATCTCGGCAGACCGTCCGGCAGCATGGATTGGACAGATGGATGGACAGACCATGCCGCAACCTGATATATTCGGTAAACTGGTTAAGCTATCGGTGAACCTTCCGGAGGTAAACTCTGATGAGGATGAGTGGTATTGCAACCGCCTTATCAACGAAGCAATTATAGAGACAACTCACCATGGCAAGGGACCGGTACATATCAATGTGCCTATCTCGGAACCAATCTACAGATTCACTGCTAAAGAGTTGCCAGAGGCAAGGGTGATTACACGATACCAAGGATTGAATGTTTATGACAGAGATTATAATGAACTTATTGCACGCCTCAACAGCTATACCAAACGTATGGCAATCGTAGGACAGATGAACCTTATCTATCTCTTCGAAAAAAAATATGTAAAAGCTCTCTCAAAACAGTTTGCATGGCTAACGGAACATCTAAGTAACCAGACAATACCCGGATATGCTATAAAGAACTTCGACGCTGCCATATATAGCATGACTCCTGAAAAGAAAGAGGAGATGCGCCCTGAACTGCTTATAACTTATGGAGGACATGTTGTATCAAAACAGCTTAAGAAATATCTCAGAGAGAACCCACCAAAAGAGCATTGGCACATATCAGCTGATGGAAAAGTGGCAGATCTTTTTGGTTGTCTGAACACTGTCATCGAGATGGACCCTTTTGAATTCCTTGAGAAGATTGCATTCCTAATTGAAGGAAAAAGTACTATGTTCCCTATGATGTGGGAGAACTATTGCCTGTCAATACCGGAGCCATCTCTTGAGTTCTCACATATATCTGTAATAGGAGATTTAATTAGAAGATTACCACAGCCATCTTCACTTCACCTTGCCAACAGCTCTACAGTGCGCTATGCACAACTCTTTAAAATACCTTCGACTACAGAAATTTGCTGCAACAGGGGCATTAGCGGCATTGAAGGTTCTCTATCTACAGCTTTGGGATATGCTGCTACCTCCGAGAATATAAACTTCATCATAATCGGTGATTTGAGTTTCTTCTATGACATGAATGCTCTATGGAGCAATAATTTCCGAGGGAACATACGAATAATGGTGATAAATAATGAAGGTGGTGAAATATTCCATACACTTCCAGGTATGGACAGTAAGAGCCAATCGCGTAAATTCATTACGGCAGAACATAAAACCTCTGCAAAGGGATGGGCTGAAGAGAGAGGCTTTATATATCATAGTATAAGTAATCAAGAAGAGCTAAAAAACTATATTGATGAGTTCACTACAAACGAAGAGCTACCAAAGCCTATGCTTATCGAAGTATTTACGGATAAGGAAAAAGATACCACACTACTTAGAGAATATTATCATTCAATAAAAAACAGATGATACCATGAATAAAAGAGAATGGAAACAGATAAAAGAGTATAAAGAGATACTCTTCGACTATTATAAGGGAATAGCAAAAATCACAATAAACCGTGAGAGATACCGCAATGCCTTCACTCCTACTACTGTAGCCGAGATGAGTGATGCCTTTTATATTTGCCGTGAAAACCAGGACATAGATGTAGTAATACTTACCGGTGCGGGCGACAAGGCATTCTGCAGCGGTGGTGACATGCACGTAAAAGGACATGGAGGATATGTGGGCACAGATGGTGTACCTCGCCTGAATGTGCTGGATGTACAGAAACAAATCCGCTCTCTTCCAAAGCCTGTCATTGCAATGGTTAATGGCTATGCTATTGGTGGTGGACATGTGCTCCATGTGGTATGCGACCTATCTATTGCATCCGAGAATGCTATATTCGGACAAACAGGTCCTAAAGTAGGTAGCTTTGATGCCGGTTTCGGCTCTTCATACCTTGCAAGAATTGTCGGTCAGAAAAAGGCACGCGAAATTTGGTTCCTTTGCCGCCAATACTCAGCTCAGGAAGCTCTTGACATGGGATTGGTAAACAAGGTTGTACCTTTCGACCAACTTGAGGATGAGACTGTGGAATGGGCTGAGAAGATGATGGAACATAGTCCTCTTGCTCTGAGAATGATTAAGGCCGGACTAAATGCTGAACTTGATGGACAAGCAGGAATACAGGAGCTAGCAGGTGATGCAACCATGCTATACTATATGACCGATGAGGCACAAGAGGGCGGTAAGGCATTCCTTGAGAAGAGAAAACCTCGTTTCAGGGATTATCCTAAATTCCCATAACAGAGTTATATCAACTATAAGGTTTGTTTTTAATTAATATTAGAAACAAACCGCAATTATTTTTTTGTGGAGTTATAGGTACAGAAGTTAAAATTATGAGTTATTCAATTCAGATTAAGAAGAAATTACTTCATTTCAAACAACCTGCCGGTACATCCAGAGGTATCTATACCACACGCAAGCTATGGTTCATAATCATCAAAGATGATGAGACAGGAAACTTTGGCATAGGTGAATGTGCACCTTTGCCTGCTCTAAGCTGCGATGATATTCCTCAATACGAGGAGATGCTGTATAAGCATACAAAAGAGTTTGCTGATACAGGCATTCTTGATCATGCAGCACTCAAAGATTATCCTTCAATACATTTCGCTATGGAGATGGCACTGCTCCATTTTCGTGCAGGAGGTCTCAAATTCTGGAATACACCATTTTCCAGAGGTGAAGAGGGAATTACCATCAACGGATTAATCTGGATGGGAAGTTTTGATGAGATGTATAACAGAATAGAGGAAAAACTGAGAGATGGCTTTCACTGTGTCAAGTTAAAAATTGGTGCGATAGACTTCGAGAAAGAGATAGAGCTGATTCGGCTCATAAGGTCGCACTTCAGTGAGAAACAGATAGAACTTAGAGTAGATGCCAACGGAGCATTCTTGACAGAGGATGCACTCGAGAAGCTTACAAGACTCTCAAAATTTTCCATACACTCCATAGAGCAACCTATAAAGGCAGGAAACTGGCAGATGATGGCAGAACTATGTAAAAACTCTCCACTGCCTATTGCACTTGATGAAGAGTTGATAGGTGTAAACGACAAAGAGAAGAAAATTGAACTTCTGGAAACTATAAAACCGCAATATATAATACTTAAGCCATCTCTTCACGGAGGTCTTTACGGTTGTGAAGAGTGGATTCATCTGGCAAAGGAGAGAGAGGTAGGCTTCTGGGCTACTTCAGCACTGGAATCTAATATAGGGCTTAATGCTATAGCACAGTGGTGTGCGACTATCAGTCACACTCTCCCTCAAGGTCTTGGTACAGGTCTGCTCTTCACCGACAATATCGATTCACCTCTATACATTAATCATGATTCCCTTTGCTATAACAATATGGAAAGTGAACCAGACATAATAAAATGGTTACAATATGAATAAATTCAACAGAGATATTGATAATCAGACAATCTGTATTGATGGAGAGACCTACTCAAAGGAGAATATCAATGATCTTAAATCCGATGATGAGGCACTGAACAGTTTCTACTCGAGTATAAAATCTTTCCTTAACGAGTGGTGGAAGAAAGATGAAACCATACTTGTCCATACATCCGGTTCAACAGGGAAACCAAAGAGTATGTTTGCTGAGAAAACAGCAATGATGACAAGTGCAAGAAATACACTATCTTTCCTTAACCTGCATAAGGGAGACACAGCTTTGCTATGTATGCCAATGGACTATATAGCAGGTAAAATGATGGTGGTAAGAGCTCTTGTGGGAGGACTGAATCTGATATGCAGAGTGCCAACAGGACATCCACTTAAGGATCTTAACGAGAAGGTGACATTTGCATCTGTGATTCCACTACAGATATTCAACTCACTTAGCAATGATAGCGAAAAGATAAAATTGATGAATATTCGTGAGGTTATTGTTGGTGGAGGAGCTATTGATGCAAAAGTAGAGAAAGAGCTATGCGGGATGCCAAATAATATATGGTCTACTTACGGAATGACTGAGACTCTATCACATGTGGCAATGAGAAAGCTTACAGGAAGTAACAGGTCATATTGGTACAGACCTCTTGATGGCATAAAGGTTTCACTCACAACCGAGAGCACACTGATTATCGATGCCCCGGAGATTTGTCATAACAGACTTATTACAAATGATATTGCAGAGGTAAATTGCTTAGGAGAGTTTAAAATCATAGGTCGTCATGACAATATCATCAACAGCGGAGGGATAAAGATACAGATTGAGGAGGTGGAAAACCGCCTGAGCGATATGCTATCATTCCCTTTCATGATAACAGGAAAAGAGAATGAGAAATTCGGAAGTATAATAGTGTTGCTTGCACAATGTGAAGAGGAATCAAGAGATGAAATAGAAGAGATATGCATCAATGTACTACCACAGTATTGGAGACCAAAAGAGATTATCTTTATCGACAAACTGCCTATGACAGGTAGTGGAAAGCCTGACAGGGCTGCAGCAAAGTGTATTGCGAAAGAAAAATAGACCTCTGTTTGTCGATTTTTTCAGGCATTCATCGGTTACAATACCTCAACAATGGTTTTTTACTGTTCAAATAATAAGGATTAAAATACATTTGTGGCATAATCATTAATTATTAATTTATGGAAACAGAAGAAAAAAATGAATTCAGACAAACAGGTTTTAGTCTGTTCAAGTACTTCCTTACATTTACTCTTATTGCAACAGGAGCATTAATGTTTGCCAGAAACTTCGGATACTTAAGCAATGACATGTTCAATATATTAGTTTCTTGGGCATCACTACTTATTATTTTGGGTATATATCTTATTTGTAAGAAAAGCTATCTTTGGGGTGGCATAATTGCAGCCGTCGGACTTTTTCATACACTTGACAAGTTGCCACAAGTGCCATTTGGAATGAATGAGATGCTTTGGCCAACAATATTAGTTATCGGTGGTATTTATCTACTCTTTAGGCCAAACAGATTTAGCAGAAGACATCATTATTTTAAAGGACCCTTTAATAAGAATATAGACAATGCTGATTTTAAAACATATTCCAATGAATCTATTGACGGATATCTGAAATCTGAAAACAGCTTCGGCTTTATAAAGCATGTCGTTTTCGATGAGACATTCAAAGGAGGAGATATTGCTGTATCATTTGGAGGATCAGTTATAGATCTGCGTCATACAAATATACAAGAGGGAGAATGCATACTCAACATCGATTGTAAATTCAGTGGTATAGAGATATACATCCCATCCGATTGGAAGGTTGTCAATAAATGTAATGTGTTCTTGGGGGGCTGCGACTACAAGAGATATGGAGCCGTTGATAATAATAAGGTTCTTACAATAAAGGGCAATATATCTTTCGGAGGTCTGGATATAAAACAGTAATTGATGAATATACATCCTATAATATATTATCCTTCAAGGTGGATATCTATTATTGTATTTACATTAATAATGTCATTGCTGTACGCAGCACTAATGTCAAACATCTACTCCATATCCTTCATCTATACTATTACCGACTGCATAACATCAGCTGCACTGATATATTTAATATCATATCCGGTATGGTATATAATGAACTTTATAAGAGGAGTGATAGTACAAAGTGTTACCATATTGACTCAGACACTATTATGGCTTGGAGGATGTTTCATTATAAATCAGATAATTTTATCTGTAGATTCATATGACTATCTCTCTTTTATTGATACAGTGCCTATCCGACTGCTTATTGCACCACCTATCTTCATCTCTATTTTGCTTTGGTATAAGAGTATTGAACAGAAAAGAGAGGATGGGAAAGAGATTCCTGAAAAAGATAGATCAATAGTTGCAGAAGATGAGCAGGAAGAGTCAGTAGAAAATGCAGAGGAGACCATTGATACTGTAACAGTAAGAAGCAAGAATAAAATAGCAATAATAAAGATTGAGGATATAGTATATATAAATGCCTGTGGGGATTATGTGAGTATCTTCACCGAAAATAATGAATATATTAAGGAGCAGACTATGAAGTACTTTCAAAGTCATCTTCCACCAAATACATTCCTACGTATTCACCGTTCTACTATAGTGAATATAATGCATATATCCGGATTAGAACTTTATGGAAAAGAGAGCTACTCGCTCATTATGAAGAGTGGCAAGAGTCTGAAAGTTAGTCTGTCTGGATACAAATTACTTAAAGAGAGGCTAAACATATAGAAAAACAGCAGAATAAATTACCAAAACTTATTCTGCTGTTCGTTATATTCAAAACCTACGGTTTTGAGCTTTTCAATTATTGACTGCTTGTCTACGTTCATATCATCACAGAGTTCATCAAGTGATGAGTAGCAGTCTCTCAATTTCATATTGATGACGCTGAAGAGCATCATCGGATCCTGAGGTAATTCCATCTTTTACATCCTATTTAATACCGGATGCAAAAATTAATCATTTCTGTTGAAATAACATCTCTTATCTACACTCTTTTTCCTACTTGCTAAAGAGTTACATCTTTTATAACCCACCCTTCACTCTCAATGAAATCAAACTGCTTACACCCTTCAGGAAGCTTATCGAAATAGAGAGAGTAATCTTCCGAGAATTCATCGCGGAAAAAGTGCTCCTCATCCAACTTAATTTTATCAGCTCCCTTTATTTTGAGTGTTGTACCGTCTTGTAATTTAATATGTGTATCAGATGATATTTTTACCCAAAAATTAGGGGCCTGATAAACTCTTAATATAACCTTAGTTGAGTCATTCTCACTTTTTACATCCATTATAACGATATTGTCTGCAGAAGATTTCTGAGCTACTTTGCTTGGAGTATCTACAATCCATCTCTTCATCTTCATTTTTAATAAGCCTTTTCCATAGCCAGTCCATTTAGAAATAATCTTTCCTTCAGGTGAGATAATAACATAAAAAGGAATACCCCTTACACCATAGTGTGCATATATACCACCATCCTCTTTCATCTCATTCCAGTTATGCCATGTCATCTTATGTTGTGCTGATGCATCTTTCCAACTTTTCATACGATCAATACTCAGACTCACCACTTCCAATTTATCTTTATAGAGTTCAGAAATCTCTCCCATCTCAGGAATAGCCATTATACAAGGGCCACATCCGCTACTCCAAAAATCCATAAGAATATATTTACCTCTCATATCAGATAGATGGTGCTTTTCTCCATTCAGGTCAAACAGATCTGCATCTTGCGCTATATCACCAACCTCAACAACTTTGGGAGGAAATAGATTTGCCTCTATTTTCAAGCCAATAAGAGACTTTTTTTGCTCCTTATCCAGCGATTCATATAAATTTATAATATCTTCTCTAAATGGGAAAGCCTTTCCTAAATAAGAAGCCTTTCTACTAAGTTTTGATAACTCTTCAAGCCATATCTCCGACCTATTCATTGTCTTCATCAGAACTATATAATTTTCATCAATCTTACTTTCCAGACTATCAATAGACTTTAATATTTTTTTTCTTTCTTCTTGTTCCAAACCTTTCTTGGAAGCCTTAATGTATAATTTCTGAACCTCTTTCCACTCTGCAAGAGAGTTCTCTATAAACTTCGCTCTATCTTTCTGTTGCTCAATGTCACTATTGACTTTCCATGTATATATCAATTCATCATTGCCAGTTACACTTATTTTTTTACCAGCTGCGCCATAGAGGTCCAATGACATAGGTGGGAGCTCCTCACCTATCCCTATAATTGAATACTTCACTATATTTTTATCCTCTATATTAGTCTTAAAGATAAATTTCCCATCAACTCCTATAGTATCTGATGCAATCATCCTACCAGCGTTACCATCCATAAGAAATAAATTGATGATAGTACCCTCTTTTAGAGCTTTCACATCTCCTTCAATAGTAAACTCTTTTTGTGCATGAATATCTATTGCCATCAAAACGATGACAATAGATATAAATAATTTCTTCATATATTATTTTTAAAGTTTAGCAAGATTATTTCTTTTTGATAGTGATAATCACCACCCCATTATTAGCTTTTTCACCATACTCAGCTACATATTTATCTGTATAAGTTTTTTCCTTATTTACTGAAATGGATTCTATTGATTTAGGATCCAGACTATTCATCTGTTCATTAGTTATAGCCTTACCATCAACAATGATTAATGGTAACTCTTTATCGCTTAGTTTCATTGAGCCATTGAATAATGATATAGGTTTTCCCCCATCTCCTTCAACTTTTTGTGGCGCGAGTTTAAATGATATTGGGATTGTAAATTTAACGCTAACATTTTCTCCCCTCTGCTTTCCAGGTGTCCAGTTAGGCATACCCTTTACTACTCTGATAGCTTCAGCGTCAAGTTCAGGAGATACGGAACGAACGACAAAAGGATTCTTTACTGAGCCATCTTTTGCTATAATAAACTGAACCATAACTCTGCCCTCTGTTCCATTCTGGTGTGCCTTAACAGGATATTTTATATTCTTTGCAAGATATTCCATACATTTTCCCATACCACCAGGAAATTCGGGCATCTCCTCAACAACCATAAAGACAGGATCTTCATCATTACCTTGCTGCATCTTTTCTTTCCTCTCTCCGTATCCTATCACCACAACATCATCCATTCTTTTGACTTGGTCGAACATCATCAAATTTGATTTCATATTCATCATGCTCTCTTTTACAGGGAATCTCAATGACTCCTTTCCTACAAATGAGATACATATCACATCTCCTATATTTGTATTAATAGAAAATTGTCCATTCTTATCCGTAATTCCACCATCATTCAGCCCTTCAATCACTACAGCTGCACCCTTTATAGGATTACCACTATCATCAACAACACGTAATGAGAGTTTTTTTGATTGCTTATCATCTTGATCAGCAATAGCTGCACTTTTAGCGTCTTTATCCATTTCAACAATCTCCTTTATCTGCTCAGGCAGTGCAATGCTCTCTTTTATAGAAGAAGAGACTTCTGAGATTTTTACTTCCGACAAACGTTCCAGTTCATCGTTTACTTCAGGACGAGCAAAAGCTGTTACAGCCAATGCTGCTACAGGCAATACGTATATATATTTCATACGTGCCCATGGGTTTGATTTTTTCTTAAGCATCATTGTAATTCTTTTTTTAAGTGAACTGTGATTGAAGTTGTTGGCTATAGAATATAATTTGGGCCCAACAGCTTTCTCTATTAATAGTAATTGATATTTCTTTGCATCTACACCACTTCTTAGTACCATATCATCTGCCTCAAATTCATGAATATTCTTTAGCTCCTGCTTTAAAAGCCAGGCAGCAGGATTAAACCACTGAATAAAAATAAATATATCCGCAATTATGATGTCGTATGAGTGATGTCTCGATATATGTGCCTTCTCGTGAGTGAGTATGTCTGCACTGTTTTCATTGAAATCTTTCTCGGATATCAATATATATTTTAACCAGCTGAAAGGTGGAAGTTTCTTATCATGAACTATAATCTTAACTTTATGATTGTCCTCAACTACCCTTCCTCTCTTAATAAGCTTGACAATACTGTATATTGACCAGATATTACGCATCATAAAGAATAATAAACCTATAAAGTATACTAATACCACTATCTGGTACCATGTAAATTGCGGTTTACTTATTACATCAGCTTCACTAACCGTAGCCATAGATTGCATTATCAGCATATCCTCAATAGTCATGAAAGAGTGATTTATCTGAGTTGGATGTGCGATTGTGGTACTTACCAATGGCAAAAGAGCAGAAATAACAATCAATGCCAACAGCATAATGCGGTTGAACCGATGAAAAGTATCATGGTTAAGCAGGAGCTTATAGAAAAGATAAAAAAGCGCCAGCGAAAAAGATGATTTAAGTATGTATACAAATAATAGTCCCATAGTATTATTTTTTATTGGTTCAGATAGGTAATGAGATTATCTATTTATCTCTATTCCCATTTTCGACCTCTTTGATTAATCTCTTCAACTCATCTAAAGAGACCTCTTCTTGTTTTACAAGTGAAGAGACAACACCTAAATATGAATTATTGAAGTATTTACTTATTACTCCCTTTAGTGTGGAATCTCTAAATTCATCTTCACTCACTGTTGCATAATATTGGTAAGTATTTCCAAATGCCTTATGTGCAACAAAACCTTTTTCCTCTAAAGTACGAACTATAGTAGATAGTGTATTAAAATGAGGCTTAGGTTCATCATAGAACTCTAATAACTCTTTTACAAACAATGGACCCTTTTCCCAAAAAAAAGTCCATAACTTCCTCTTCCTTAGACGTTAATGATTTCATATCTTATTCTGTTTTTATTATCTGGGAACAAATAACTAAAACTTTTAGTTTACAAACTAATTATTATAGTTAATAAACTATAAAGAGTAGTTAAGAACTGTTTTTTACATAATTATCTTGAGTAGTGACAAATTCTGATATTAATGACTTATTAAAAATTTAATACACTATCAACATTCTCATATATTGCATTCTTGCACTAATATACAACGAGTTTCGTATTTTTATTCAAATGCAGAAAATAGAAATATTTGTACAATAAGTAGAGGTAAGTCTCTAAAAAAGAGCGCCATAGACTTAGGTTAATAAATTATTTTTATATATTTTTATCACCGATAATAAATAATCAATAATACTATGAAACTTAAATTTACACTGATCGGTATACTGCTTTTTGCAGCAGTATCTGCCGGCTACTCACAACCACAAGGAGGCAGACCCGTAATGGTACAATCGCCGGTTGTTAATGCTGACAATACAGTAACATTCAATTTATTGGCTCCAAATGCCAAAGAGGTTACTGTTGATGTGCAGTTTGCCGGTAAGAAAGCTATGACAAAGGGTGAAAATGGAGTATGGAGCGTTACCTTAGGCCCTGCTGCTCCTGACATGTACCCATATTCTTTTCAGGTTGATGATGTATCAATCATGGATCCTCAAAACCCAGAATGGTTCCCTAACGAAAAGTTCAAGAACAGTTTGGTAGATATAAGAGGAGATAAACCACTTATCCACTCAGTCCAGAATGTACCTCATGGAAGTGTGAACTACGATACATTCTATTCACCATCCCTTGGAACATTTCAGCAAGTTGTGATATATACTCCACCATTCTACGATCAGAATCCTACAAAGAAATACCCTGTATTCTATCTCATAAGTGGTACAACGGATACTGAGGAGACATACTTCAAAGTTGGACGTACCAATTTCATACTCGACAACCTAATCGCAGCCAAACAAGCAAAAGATATGATAGTAGTAATGCCTTATGGCAATCCTACCTATCTCCTACCTGCAGATAAGCAGAAAGAGCTTGGCATGAAAGATTTCTTCAGCGAAATGCTTATCAAAGAACTTATGCCTTATGTAGAGAAGAATTATCGCACTGTAAACGACAGAGACCATCGTGGTATAGGTGGTTTCTCAAGAGGAGGAGCACAAGCATTGGCTAATGGAATAGGCCACTTAGAGCTGTTTTCAAATATATGTTCTTACAGTTCTTTCCTACATGGATACTCATCGGATATGTACAAGAATGTATTCGATAATACAAAGAAAACAAACAACGACATACATCTATTCTGGTTAGGTGTTGGCAAAGACGATTTCCTATATGATGACGCCAACGACTTCATGCAGTTCCTTAACAAGAAAGGAATAAAGAGTGTTCAGGAACAGACTGTTGGTAAATTCGGGCATACATGGATGAATGCAAAATATTTCCTTGACCGCTCATTCCGCCTAATGTTTCAAAATAAATAATTGAAAGTGCTTAAAAACAAAGAAGATGAAAAAAATTATATTATTAGCAAGCATATTGTTATCTGTCTGTTCAACCATAAATGTAATAGCACAGCAGCGTCTTACTCCTGATGTTATGAAACGCCTTTTCCCTGCATCGGTTATCTCTCCTGAATATAATAAGGATGGGACTATCACTTTCCGTTTCAGTGCACCAAAAGCTGAAAAAGTAGAGTTGAACTGTCAGATGTTCGCAGGCAATAAAACTATGCAGAAAGATGAGAAGGGTATATGGCAGGTTACAGTCACACCTGAAATGGCAGATATTTATCCATACTGTTTCATTGTCGATGGAACTCAGGTAACTGACCCAAACAACTTCTACATTTTCCCAAATGAGAATTTCAAGAACAGTCTTGTTGATGTAAAAGGTGCAGAGCAATCAGTCCAGGACATTAAAGACGTCCCTCACGGACGTATACAATACCGCTACTACCACTCTGATGTTTACGGATTCGATCGTCCAATGTGTGTATATACTCCTGCTGGATATGATCCTAATGGGACAACAGAATATCCTGTTCTATATCTTATCCATGGCATGACTGATACTTATGAAACATGGTTCAAGGTAGGTAAAGTAAATGTTATACTCGACAACCTCATAGCAGAGGGAGCTGCAAAAAAGATGATTATCGTAATGCCATATGCAAATGCATATCCGGAGATGCAAAACCGCAAGATGAATGTTCAACAAGATGTCTTAGCAACTGATAATGTCACAAAAGAGATTATTGAAGAGATAATTCCTTTCGTTGAGAGTAACTATAAAGTACTTACCGATGCAGACAACCGTGCCATCGCAGGATTCTCACTCGGCGGACGTCAGACATTGGCTGCAGGTTTATCAAACCCAGACAAATTCCATTGGGTATGTGCTTTCGCACCAGCCATCTTCGGTCCCGAGATTGAGAAGAGTTTTTCTGACCTATATGCAGCACCAACAGAGTTGAACAATCAACTTAAACTACTTTGGTTAAGTTGTGGAAAGAGCGACTTCTTATTTAACTCCTCAACTCAGTTGGATAAGATACTTTCTGATAAGAGTATAAAACATAATACACTATTCAGTGAAGGATCTCACACTTGGATGAACTGCAGGAAATATATCAATGAGGTATCACAGAGACTTTTTAAATAGAATAAGTACAATAAAAATAAAGCGAGTCTGGCAAACCACCAGACTCGCTTTATTATATATTTCGATTGGAAGTTAATCCATAGGATATTTCACTCCCCACTCCTTTCTAAGTTCATCCATCTGCTTCATTATGCTTATTGTCTCCGCATGAGGCATCATAGGCGACTCAAGAAGTCCCTCCTCAATACATCTTTTACTCTCAATAACCTGATACTCATACCCTGTTATCATCTCTCTGGCTGATCTATAAGTTCCATTGAGAACATAATTCTGATAAACATCTACCTGAGTAGGACAATTAACATTATCTACCCTTATATACCCCTCTGTTCCGCTTATTATTCCCTGTCGGTCATTTAGGCAGAGAGCACCTGACTGAAGGTTTGCCATCTTTCCGTCAGCATATGTGAGTGATATAGACTCGTGCATATCCATACCAGTAGATCCCAATATACAATTGCTTACACTCTTTACAATATCAGAGCCAAAGTACATTCTTGCAAAGTTGAGCGTATAAATCCCTAAATCAAGCAATGCTCCACCACAAAGTTCAGGTTTAAGTATACGCTCCTTATTCTCCATCATATAACATAGTGTAGCAGTAAGTACACGTGGCTTACCTATCAATCCTCTGTTTATTAGCTCATTGATTTTGGCAGATAGTGGCATATATCTGGTCCATATTGCTTCTGTGATAAACACACCTTTATTTCTTGCTGCTGAAATTAATTCCTCAGCTTGTCGGCTGTTGGCTGTAAAAGCTTTTTCAACTAATACATGCTTTCCAGCATTTATAGCAAGCATGGCGTGCTCAAAATGATGAGAGTGAGGAGTTGCAATGTATACCAAGTCGATATCTTTATCCTCAACTAACTTGTCATAGCTATCATATGCTTTTCCAATATTCCAATTACTGGCAAAACGATCTGCATTTTCTTTGCATCTTGAAGCTATAGCATATACACAATAACCTTCAAGTGGAGAGAGAGTGGCAGCCATCTTCTCAGCTATCCAGCCTGTTCCTATTATACCAAGTTTAAACATAGGTTTGGGTTTAAATATTATTTATTCAAATATATTAATTATTACAACTAGTTCCATTTTAGTTAAATTAAAAAAACATAATACTGCGTCTAACAAGCTGACTTACAAATAGAAAATAAAATATATTTGTTACTTTTATAATCAAGAGCATACAATTAATATTGTTAATAAAGTTTCTATCAGACTATCTTGCGAATATATATACAGTATAATAATGCAATTAGTTAATAGTTACCTATATCAAAATGTCTAATGAAAGACATAGAGTAGATCTCAAGTCTGAATAAAATACTATAAAAATAAAAGCTAAAAACTATGGATGATTCCAAACGTGATTTTGTCAGAAAAGCCTGTCTAGGAACAATGTGTCTTTGTGGATTAAGCAATATTGCAAATGCAAAGATATTTGAGAACATGGATGTTAAAGCAGCACCTCCAAAGCAGATGCAAGTGAATTGGATTCTTGAAGTTCTGAAGAATGTTGATCAGAACCTCAGTGAAGAAGACCGTAGAAAAATAATAAAGTCTGCCTCAATTGCTGAGTATGAAAATCAGAATGTGGAAACCAATATGGCTCAATATAAAGGTGACATAAAGAAGTTCATCTCTTTTCTAGAAAAAGATTGGGGATGGATATGTAATTTTGAGAATGATGGTAAGACTCTGATAATAAATGAGAATAAGAACGTATGTGTATGTCCTCTTATGAAAGATACAGTTGGAAAACTTTATCCTGCCATGTGCTACTGTTCCGAAGGATTCGCTGAAAGGATGTTCTCGTTCATCTTAGGATATCAAGTGACAGCTACAGTTGTATCCTCAATACATAGAGGTGGTGAAAGATGTATTTATAAAATATTATTATAAAAAAGCAAGACTACATATGTCTTGCTTTGTATATTATCTCCTTAGCATTATTTATCTCCTGAAGTTTCTTAGTTGCAGCTTCGCGTATATCCTCACCAAGGTTAGCTACCTTATCTGGATGATTTTGCATCACCATCATTCTATAGGCACTCCTTACCTCATCATCGGTTGCACTAGATGAAATTCCAAGTACCTTATAAGCATCCTCCAGTGAGGAGCCACCTAAAGCAAACATACTGTCCACTATATCAGGATTAAGGTTCAGGTTCTGTGCTATCTCCCTTATCGCCTCAAGTTCCGCTGCGTCAACACGTCCATCTACCTTTGCTATCTGAGCCAAAAAAGCTATTAGTTGCACCCTATGTTCTTCGGGCATTGACATAGCCATCTCCTGACAAGATGAGCGTATCTGCTGTTTCCATACATATTCACCTTTTTGCTTTCGATAGTCAAATAGTTTATGAAGAATCTCATTACCTTGAGCAACAGCATTCTCCCCAAACGAATTTCTAAGGAACGTCCTTACAAGTTCCATTTCCGAATGCATTATCTTACCATCTGCCTGTATGATGTGAGCAGAGAGAACCATAAGTGAAAATAAGAATCCGTTACGTGCTCCATCCTGCTGACTGTTTTGTATATCTTCAGGAGACATTCCCGAATATCTTTCACCCCGATTTCTGTCCGTGAATACATCAAATATTGAACCTAGAACAAATCCGGCTATTGCTCCAAGAACACTATGTGTATTTATAAATCCCAGAAATCCCCCTATCCATTTACCATATGCCATGTTTATCTCTTTAGTCTAAATTTACCCATAATTGTACTAATAAAGCATGCATCTATATGAGTTGCATGCTTTATTTAAAATTCTATTATCAATTCTGTTCTTTTCGTTTTCTATCGAAGAAAGGATTCTTTGATGAAGCACTTACCGGTATGGCCATAACCTGACGGCAGCCTTCAAGTATTCCCAAACGCTGAGCTGCAAGTCCTGCCGAAAACATAACACGAGTGTCTACTCTATTGTCAGCAGCTGTTGCACAAGCAGAGCCTATTGCAATACCAACATCAATTGAGTTTATAGCACAAGGTACGTCCTCTTTTCTGTCAGCACAGCGATTATATCCACAATGTCCGCAATTCAGTCCTTGAGCCTGCTCCTTAGTTCCAATCAACACAATTGCCTCTGCAGAGAGAATATTTTCAGCATCACGCAGAAAGAATTTAAAGCCATTCTCTTCGAACACACTTTTCAACTCTTCGCTAACTCTTATAATATCATCACCTGTTACCGCAGCAACTTCGATGATATCAACGCCTTTTCCTTTTGGAGCTGTACGAGCAGCAGTCATCATCTGCCTCACAACATTGAGCACATGTTCGTGCCTCTCATCTCTTTCGTTTAGTATCATAATACTTTGGTTTTCTTATTGGACAATAATAATAACATGCACAATATATACATGAAGATATTATCATTCAAATATAAATAAAAAAAAGATATTTTCATCTCAACTATAAATTAAGAAAGGTGCCTGACACTATTATAAAACCAAAAGTCTTTTAAAGTTTATAGTCGTATGATATTACAGACAACTCATATAATTATTGAAAGCAATTATTGTGCCAGAAAGTAATTTATTATAAAAAGTATGGCAGAATAGTGAGAATGATCAACTTTCATCTATTCCGCCATACATAGTTATGATATAACTGCCTAAACTAAATTAATTAGTACAAGGAAACTTTCCGACTATTTCAGGACATCAAGCTCAGCACAGCCGAAATCACCCCACCCTTTGGAGTTGCGAATGGCACGGAAACGGATAAAGCGAGTCTTTATCTTCTTATCGAACTTTACTACTTGCCATAGTGGATTATTAGATATGTTAGAGAATTCACCGCTACTCACATTAGTCCACTCCTTTCCATTCATTGACACTGCAAACTCATAATGAGTTATTATACCACGCAGGAAGTAGTCTCCTTGGTCCGGTAGATATCTGAATCCGCTGATACTATTGTTTTCTGTCATATCTATAACAATATCTACAGGGAAACCTTTGTCGAGCCATAGCATTGTTTTTTTATTTCCATCAAGTATCTGACTTGCAGCAACTGTATCAGGAGAAACTATTTTCCATTTTGCCCTGTCAAAGTCATAACTCTCCATATCTTCAGGCTCTTTCAGTTCAGGGACATTATATATCTCCACTTTTGGGAATATCAGTTCAGAAGCATCTGTATGGAATGCAATCTTGACTTCTGATGCTGTAGTTTCCGGCAGAAGTAATATACGCTTATGGCTAATAGTTGTTCCTTTTGCTATCGTTTTCCAATCTCCATTAATTAAAGCCTCCACTTCAAAACCTTTAATACGCTGTCCTTTACGTATATCCTCTTTTAATATTAACTGAGTAAATGTGACAGCCTTTTTAAATGATACTGTCATACTGTTATCAACAGTTCTCTCAGAAGCATCTTTTGCAAGATTTTCCTTATATATACTTTTCAGATAGTTATTGAACTCAATAGCTGCTTTGGCATCAATATCATTTATGCGTCCTTCGCAGTCTATAGGAAAATTAAGAAGCCAAGTAGAACCTCTTCCAACAGAGTTGTAATATATATTTGTCAGCTTATATAACGACTTTACCTTTAAGTCCTCAAACTTATGATAAAACCATCCTGGACGTATTGATACATTTACTTCTGCAGGCACAAAATTAGGAGCATCTATTTCTCCACTTCTAAGAGTCGCATTATCAGGCTCACCCGGTATATGTGCGGAATAGTCATATCTTGCCCAATTGGTCTCTCCTATTGAACCTTGTTCATTACCACACCAACGTATATCAGGACCAACTTCATTCCAAATGATACAGTTTGGCTGCAACTTACGCACTAAAGCAATTGTATTATTCCAGTCATAATATTTTGATCTGTCAATATTGCGCCTTCCACGCTGACCTCCATAATATCCGTCACCCCCATTCGCACCATCAAACCATACCTCGAAAATATCACCATAGTTGGTCAGAAGTTCTGTCAGCTGATTACGAAAATATTCAATATACGAAGGTTCTCCATAGTCTGCTCTGTTTCTATCCCATGGGGAGAGGTATATTCCCATTTTCAAACCATATTCCTTACATGCCTCACTAAGTTCTCGCACTACATCACCCTTGCCATTCTTCCAAGGAGAGTTCTTTACCGAGTAATCAGTATATTTTGATGGCCACAGACAGAATCCCGCATGATGTTTTGCAGTGAGAATAATTCCTTTCAATCCTGCCTCCTTACATACTTTAGCCCATTGACGGCAATCAAGTCGTGTCGGATTAAACAGTTGCGGAGATTCATCACCAAAGCCCCACTCCTGATCTGTAAATGTGTTTATTGAAAAATGAACGAAAGCATATCGTTCCATATCATACCAATCAAGTTGACTTTGTGTAGGAACCGGACCGAATGGCTCTTGTGATCTTGAAATAAGAGATGTCGTCATTATAAACAACATCAATAGGGTAAGTTTCTTCATTTATATTAGATTTAATAATTGCAGTGTCTGCCTTTATAACACTATTCTGCTATTTCATTTATTGCCAGATAAATATAGAGAAAAATAATAAATAAATAATATTTAAGTTTTTATAAATGCATATGCAACCTAATAATCTACTTATTAAAGTCTTGCACATCATCTCTGATGCTATTCTATCTAATTTATTTACTGTTACTGTGATAATTGGAAGGTACAAAAACTGCATATCCTTTTTAAATAAAGATATAATAATTTAATTTTGGAGAAACTAACCACTAATAATATATGAAAAAAACTTTCTTAGTTATTTCTGCCTTGCTGATAGGTTCGACTCTGTCTGCACAAATAAAGCTGACACCGAAGAATATCGACAAGGTAATTAAAGAGATGAGTATCGAGGAAAAAGCAAAGATGCTTACCGGATATTCATTCGGTCATTCATATTGGGGATTGCCTACAGATCCTGATCCAAATGCTGGGGCTATAGTACTTGGAGCTGCTGGAAACACAGCTAATATTGAACGCTTTGGAATCCCACATACTGTAATGTCAGATGGACCTGCAGGTGTGAACATAGCTCCTAAACGTAAGAATGATCAAAACAGCTATTATTGCTCAGGATTCCCTATCGGATCACTGATAGCATCAACTTGGGATACCGGGCTAGCATACAACCTGGGAACAATCTTTGGTAACGAAGTTAAAGAGTATGGTGTAGATGTTGTTCTGGGACCCGGAATGAATATCATGAGAAACCCTCTATGCGGAAGAAACTTTGAATATTATTCAGAAGATCCATTCGTTTCAGGATTAATTGCTGCAGCTATTATTAATGGCATTCAGAGTAATGGTGTTGGAACTTCACCTAAACATTTTGCAGGAAATAACCAGGAAGGTAACCGTACTCACAACAATGCCGTTATAAGTCAAAGAACCCTAAGAGAAATATATCTTAAGGGATACGAGATTATGGTTAAGAAAAGCCAGCCATGGACTATCATGAGCAGTTATAACTATATTAACGGTGTATATACACAGGAAAGCAAAGATCTCCTGACTACAATACTTCGTGATGAATGGGGTTATAAAAACATTGTAATTACCGACTGGACTGGGACACGTAATACAAAGGCTCAGGTCAATGCAGGCAATGATCTTATGATGCCTGGAAATGCAGAACAGATTAAACATATTGTAGATGGACTTAAGGATGGTAGCATCAAAATGGCTGATGTAGATAGAAATCTTAAACGCATTCTTGAATATGTTGTAAAGACTCCTCGATACATGGGCTATAAATATTCCAATAAACCGAATCTGAATGCTCACGCTGAAAAGATACGTAAGGCAGCTCCTGAAGGCATGGTACTTCTGAAAAATGATGATAATACTCTTCCTATACAGTCAAAAATAAGAAAGGTTGCACTCTTCGGACATACATCTTATGATCTATATGCAGGTGGAACTGGTTCAGGAAATGTAAACAAACCATATGTAATAGACCTATTAAAAGGACTTGACAATGCAGGAATGATTATTGACGATACCCTGAAGACTGTATATGCAAAATATAAGGAGTATGCTCACCATGAGGCTGAATCTGAAATGGGAACATTTACTACAAATGGTTACTTCCCAAGACCAAGAGTAAAGGAACCTTCAATGGGAGAATATACTTATATCAATGCAGCCGAGAGAAATGAAATAGCTATTGTTACTGTAGGAAGAAGTTCCGGAGAAGGATGCGATAGAACTTTTGAGGACTTTAACATTAATTCTGACGAAATGGATATGCTGGAACAGACATACAAAGCATTCCACAACAAAGGGAAAAAAGTTATTATAATTCTGAATGTCGGAGGTGTTATTGAGACTGCACCTATACAGAAATATGCCGATGCTATACTTTTGGCATGGCAACCTGGCATGGAAGCAGGTAACAGTATAGCTGATGTGCTTATCGGAAAGAGTTATCCTTCAGGTAAACTTACTATGACTTGGCCTATTAAACTTACTGATGTTCCCTCTACTAAAAACTTCCCTAACGGATTTAACTGGAGAGATGAAATTTTCAAAAAGCAATATGATATAAACAAGATCCCTAATTTGGGAGAGACTCGTTATGAAGAGGGCATTAATGTAGGATACCGTTATTTCCAGACAGCCGGTAAAGAGGTATCATATCCATTTGGATTTGGTTTAGGTTATACTAAATTCGAATATTCTGATGCAAAAGTCCAAAGAAAAGGAGATAGATACATAGCTACCGTTACAGTAAAGAATGTTGGAAATAGCAAAGGAAAAGAGGCTGTTCAGTTATATGTTACTGCACCTGCCGGAGAGTTGGACAAACCTGCATTCGAGTTGAAGGCTTTTGCAAAGACTCACGAATTACAACCAGGAGAAAGTCAGCAGATCAAGATGACATTCACAAACTATGATCTTGCATCATATGATGAGAAGAGTAGCTCTTTTGTTACTGATAAAGGAACATACATTGCACGATTTGCAGCATCAGCGGCAGATATACGCCAGAATGTAGAGTTCAAAGTATCTGCTGGCATAGTTAAATGCCATGATGTTATGAAATAGCATTTATAAATTAGTATCAGAGATAAAATAGAACTACAAATACCATTAATAAAAAAGGGATAAGCCTGTTATCATACATGGCTTATCCCCTTTTGTTATGTATAAACTGAAATTATCTCATCTCGGTATATTTGATCTTGTCCATATCTGAATAGTCAAGATTCTCACCGGCCATACCCCATATAAAGACATAGTTGCTTGTTCCGGCAGCTGCATGAATAGACCACTCAGGCGACATGATAGCCTGTTCGTTCTGCATCCATACGACTCTCTCCTCTTGAGGTTCTCCCATAAAGTGACAGATAGAATTTCCCTCAGGTACATTTAAGTAGAAGTAAGCCTCAATGCGGCGACTATGTGTGTGAGCTGGCATTGTGTTCCATACACTACCTGGCTTCAACTCTGTAAGTCCCATCTGAAGTTGACAAGGTCCCTCTTTGAGAACATTCTTTACGATAAGCTGATTGATTACGCGATCATTGCTCTCCTCCATTTTTCCTGCTGGGAAAGAGTTTGCTTTCAAAGAACCTTTACGTCCATCGATAGTAATAAGCTGAGTCTTGTACTCCTTGTGAGCAGGAGCAGAGTTAATATAGAATTTTGCAGGATTTGATGAGCTCTTACTCTTGAAAGTAACCTTCTCACTACTTCTTCCTACATAAAGAGCATCCTTAAATTTAAGTTCATACTCTTTGCCATCTACTGTTACTATGCCCTCACCACCGATATTAATTACACCAAGTTCTCTTGAATAGAGGAAGTATGGCGCTTTTAAAGGCTCAATGGTTTCAAGTACCAGCTCTTTTGTACTTGGCATGGCACCACCAAAGATAAAACGGTCATACATTGAGTATGTAACATTTATCTCATCAGGAGCCATTACCTTCTCCATAAGGAAACTGCTACGCAATCTTTTTGTATCATATGTTTTAACATCCTGAGGATTGCAAGCTGTCTGAATTGTATAATTCACCTGTGAATTTGCTGTTGCAAGTGTAGCTAAACCTAACATAATTGTAATTACTCTTTTTTTCATATTAATATTGTTTCTATTTATCTGTTTCTTTATGCTCACGCTGATATTTGATTATAGCTCTTCTATTGAAAATCAAACTTATCATTGTAATTATAATCAAAATAGCAGCACCAATATACTTAAATCCATATGTAAGTTCAAATATTATCCATCCTAAAGGACTTCCGGCAAAGTCAAGTGCACCACCTTGGAATCCTGCAGGTATATTCACAGCACCATCTTTTGTCTTCTGATACACATCCTGAGCAGCCTCTGTAAAGAATGGAGCAAGTATAGTTACAAGATACAGTCCTATAAGGATTATAACAAGTCCTACGATGAAAGTCTTAACCACGTTACCCTTTGTATATGGTAATACCAATGGGAAAAGATAGAACATTCCTGCAAGTGATGCAAGTGGAAGGAACTGATTACCCGGAAGTATTACAGCAAGAAATATTGTAACAGGGATAAGCAGAAGTGATACTACCAAAGTTGCAGGATGACCGATAACCAATGCAGGACTCATACCGATATTAAGACCTACTGCACCCTTAAACTTCTTAGCGATAAGTTCTCTAGTTGCATCTGATATTGGACGCAGGCCCTCAATGAAAAGAACAGTTATTCTTGGAATAAGTTCCATAACTGCACCCATCTTTATACCAAGTCCCAATATTGCAGGGATATTATCAATCATATCCTGACCATCCTTACATGCAAGCATGCCTATGCCACATCCAACAAGTATACCCAAGAAGAGAGGCTCACCAAGAAGGCCGAACTTCTTCTTCATTCCTTCTGCATCGATATTTAGTTTGTCAAATCCCGGTATCTTGTCAAGAAGCTTGTTGATTATTATGGCAAAAGGGACGAAACCTGCACAGAATGGCTGTGGTATTGAGATTCCATCCATATCTTTATAGAAACCCTGAAACTTTTCGGCTGTGTAGTCCGCTATGACAAGTGTTATGATATAGCAGATTATAGCAGCAAAAAAGCCCCAGAAGATGTTGTCGAAAGCAAAGTATACTATAGCACCTATAAATGCATAGTGCCAATAGTTCCATAAGTCAATATTGACTGTACGGGTAGTCCTTGTAACAAGCATAATGATGTTTACAGTAAGACATACAGGGATAATCAGTGCACCGACTGAGGTGTTGTATGCTACAGCTGCTGCTGCAGGCCATCCCATGTCGAAAACCTTAAGCTGAAGGCCATATATTTCAACCACCTTGCTCAATGAAGGGCCAAGGCTGCTTGTAAGAAGTGCAGTAACTATAGAGAGACCTACGAAGCCGACTCCGACAAGCAGACCACTTTTAAGTGCTTTACTGAACTTTATACCGATACAGACACCTAGGATTGTAAAGATAATCGGCATCATTACTGCCGCTCCCATACCTATGATATAGGAAAAAATCTGTTCCATCTGTTATTTTATTCTGTTTAATAGTTATTAATAGAGCTCGTTTTAATCAGGAAAATGACTTATTATAAAATTATAATATTGTTCAATCAAGTAACCACTTTGATAAGTTCTCTGCTGCGATGTCATTAGTGAAGTCATCAGGCAGATGAGAATCATCAAGGTATTCATTATACAGCCAAGGATCTGTTATTGCTATAACATGTCCTTTCCCAACCTTTGAAACTGCCATTACAGCAGATCCATCATCGGCCATGAGGATACCACGTGCAGGTTTAGTACATTTTATAGTACATACACCTTTCAACAAGATTTTAGTTACCCCCTTAAAGATTGGATGTTTTGTGAATTTTGTAAATGCACAGTCATCATAAAAACGCTCGCCTCCTGAGTAAGGACGTTCATTACTGATACTGTTTTCATTGAAATGAATTCCGGCCTTTTCAGAAAGAATATTTATCTTCTGAAGGTCACAGTTTCCTTTGTCATTGGTAAAGATGACAAGTCGTCCACCCTTTTTCACCCATTCCATAATTGTATTAGAAGCCTCCTCATCCATATATTTTGGTGCAGGAGACTCTTTCTCTGTATCAGGATCAACGATGATGTATACCTTGCTATCTTTCAGAGTTTGTTCCGTTGGCTTCTGTGATAATGTTTTAAGAGTACCTCCGGCCTTCTTGAACAGCTCTCCAAGAGCAGAAAAACCTCCCATTGAAGTATCTTCCCAAGTATAATGCCACACATTGCCTTCTTTATTCACCTCATGATTATAGTAGTTATCAAGAGTGACAATTTTATTTGATCTGTTTTTTGCAGTAATGGCATTACATGCAATAAACATAACAGCAATGTATAATAGTATCCTTAATTTCATTATATATGAATTGATATTAGTGCGTCAGTTCGTTAATTTGATAAGATCGTCCTCACAGCATTTTGCTGTAAGGACGATTGCAATCATTTTCTATTATTTTGGTTGTTTTCCGATGTATGCCAATATACCGCCATCTACATATAGTACATGTCCGTTAACAAAATCAGAAGCATCTGAAGCAAGGAATACAGCAGGGCCTTGTAAGTCTTCTGTATTACCCCAACGTGCAGCAGGAGTCTTTGCAATAATGAAGCTGTCGAACGGATGACGTGAACCGTCTGGCTGTATTTCACGTAGAGGAGCAGTCTGAGGAGTAGCGATATAACCCGGGCCGATTCCGTTACACTGAATGTTGAATTCACCATATTCAGAAGCGATGTTGCGAGTAAGCATCTTAAGTCCTCCCTTAGCTGCAGCATATGCTGAAACTGTCTCGCGACCAAGTTCACTCATCATTGAGCAGATGTTGATAATCTTTCCGTGACCTTTCTTTATCATTCCAGGAATTACTGCCTTTGATACGATAAATGGTGCAATAAGATCCACATCAATGACCTGAGTAAATTCAGAAGCCTTCATTTCACACATTGGTATACGTTTGATTATACCTGCATTGTTTACAAGGATATCGATAACACCTACCTCCTTCTCTATCTGAGCTACCATAGCATTAACCTGATCCTCTTTAGTAACATCGCATACATAACCACGTGCCTCGATACCAATCTCTTTGTAAGCAGCAATACCTTTGTCAACAAGTTCCTGTTTGATATCGTTAAAAACAATCTTTGCTCCGGCTTCAGCATATGCAGAAGCAATTGCAAAACCAATTCCGTAAGAGGCACCTGTTACGAGTGCGATCTTTCCTTCCAATGAAAAGTTAACCATAATTTTTTTCGTTTATAATTAGATTTATATTATAACATTTGCAAACTCATATATCAAGATTTTGCATGTATCACTTTATTAAGAATACTATTTTGTGGCTCTTGAAACTGCCATTAAATTTCTGCTTTATCCTCTATATCCAGTGTATCACTTTTGTGCATTTTCATATTAAATAAAAAGATTCCTACCCACCCATACAGGATAAAATCTGTTCATTTACCCATTTATAAAACTTAATATCTGATTTATTCAATTCAATAAATCCAGATTATTATGCCTTTTTAAAATACAAAAAGCTTTTGTCTGTAAAATGGTAAGAGCCCTTCATAATATTATATACCATTTGCGAAGTAAATATAGTAATAATAGCAAGAAAAAAAATATTAATTACGCCCTCGTGTGCGTTAACACGATCATTTTTTCACTACAAAATAGGCTCTGAGCTGCCTAATGCATCTTTTTAGACTAAAGTTAAAAAAACTAAAACCATCTCTTTTTAATTAGAACCATACATTCTATTTGAAGAAAAAGATAGAACTAATCAAAAAACATAATAATACAATAAGATAATTTAAGCCTGTCTAACAAAATAATGTTAGACAGGCTATTAAAAATTACAATTTAACAGGTAATAAAAACCTGATTCGAAATATAATTAGGCAACCTATTGAATTATGTACGTTTTAATTTGTACTAGCCTCATCTGCTACAGCATCTTCCCAGTTAGTCCACATCTTAATAGATTCATCATAACCGTCATATCCATAATTTTGGCGAAGCTGCCCCTTATTATTTGCAGTAATTGCAGAGTTTGGAACAGGCCAGAAGATATTGTGCTTATTAACCTTGTATTCGAAAGTCTGAGAACCTTGAGTACCTTTACCACAAGGACGGTTGAAAACATTGTATGTTGTGCAACGTTTGAACCAATAGCTACCGCCACTAAGGTCTGTACCCTCTTGTTTATCCCAAGTATTAATATCGTATGTATTACCCCATTCGTCTGGTTTACCACTCTTTGCAAGACACCAAGATACGCGTGCCATCTCTGCCTGACGGAACTCTTCCATATAAAGCTCACGAGCACGTTCATCCATAATATCTCCAATAGTTACTGTAGTATACATCTTCTTTGCATTAGCACGACTACGAACCTCATTAACATCAGCTGCTGCTCCTGTTGGATTTCCTTGATAGAAACGAGCTTCAGCTCTAAGCAGATAAGTCTCAGCTAAGCGGAATAGGTACATATCTCCATTACATCCTTTACCTTGAGCTCCCTGGAACTGATTTGCACCCAAGTTTGCTTCTGCAACAGCATCAAGAATATATAACTGATACAATGGTGTAGGATACCAACTACGGATTGTGTCAGAGCAAAGTATATCACCTTTGTGAACAAGTACTTCACCATTCTTTACATAATCTTCAGTAGCATAAAGTTGATAGTTCTTTCCATAGAGATCCGACTTAGGATTATTGTATTTAAAGTCTTCCATCTCCATCCAGTTACCTACTTCACGGTTATGGCGAAGATCTTGCCAGTCCATTTCACCATCTTGCATCCAGATAGTCTTATTGTAATGATAAGATGTTCTGTTCAATGCAATACCACGACCTGCGACACGTACCCAGTCAAGTTCAGCATTATAATTACTATTATTACGAGCATAGTTTGAACCTGGTCCACCTAATCCATGAGGATCTCTGATTACGCTGTTACTCCAGTGAACAAAATTAGCACGCATAATATTGAATGTTGTGAAATTCTGGTCGTTAGAGTTGATAATAGGCATAATAAGTTCCTTATTCTCTGCATTGCAGATATTTGGAGTACGATGTAAATCCCAAACTACATTACGAGTAACTTTCCAAGTACTTTCGTTTCCAGATGGTTGCCAAACTCCAAATGTATTTCTCATAAGTTTGAGACCATGGTTATTGATAAGTTCTGTAGCTGTAGCTTCAGCTTTAGCATAGTCACCTGTTACTAGGTAACATTTAACCAAAAGATGCATACAAGCTTCCTGATTTACCATACCAAGATAAGTCATTGCTTTTTGAGATGGAACATGCTCAACAGCAAACTCTAGGTCATGTACAAGCATCTTAAAGATTGCTTCCTTACTTGTTGATGAATAGTTCTGTTTAGGAGTTGTCATCAACTGAGTTATCAATGGAATATCACCAAACTGAAGTGTAAGGTTGTAATATGCATATGCACGATGGAAGTAAGCGCGACCTTTATATGCATTCTTTACCTCTTCATCTAGTCCTTGAACCTTATCTACATAAGAGAGAACAGAGTTTGCATATTTAACTGCATTGAAACCCTCATTCCAAAAACGCTGCATATAGTTACCATCACCACCTGTGGCCATACCTGAAGTTGGTGTAAGTTTTGCGTCGAAGTTATCTTGGAAACCTCCACCCATATCGGTCTTTGCATACATACCTACATCAGTAAGATAGTAGTTTGTAGAAAGTCCGACATTGTTCCAGTTACCATCAAGAATATAAGTTTTTAACTGTTTATCACACATAGTCAAAGCCGATTGAAGGCCTGCCTCTGTTGAATAAGTTGTTGTTGGTTCATAGAAAGATAGTGGGTCTTGTGCCAGAAAAGAATCCGAGCAACCAGTAGTAGCTGCAGTTGCAACAACCACAACCATGCCCCTATATAATTTATTAATATATTGTTTCATATTGGATTAGACTTTTTAAAGTGTAACATTAATACCTAATTGGAACTGACGGTTAGCGAAGCCACCTGTTTCAGGATCACCATATTCCCAGCTATCGAAAGTACATACATTGTTTACAGTTGCTGTAACATGAACTTTCTCTATAGAGAATCTGCGAGTCAAATCTTTTGGCAATGTATAACCAAGAGAGATATTATCAAGACGTACAAAATTACGATTATAAAGTTTCTGTACTCCTGTTGCACCGCTAGGACCAACAGCATTCAAACGTGCATAATCATTAGTAGGATTTTCCGGAGTCCAATACTCTTTCTTGTATGTGTTACAAGTATTAGTAAACATTGAACCTGAATTATCACCATTCAGATAGTATCCTGCCAAGCTCTTATGTCCCATATATGAATACATTGAGAAAGAGAATGTCCAATCTTTAAGGAATGTAAATGTGTTACGTAAGTTCCAGTAGATAGGAGGATTTGTTGTTCCAAGATATACTTTATCTTTATCATTATAAACTGCAACATGAGTACCATCTGTCAATACCTTGTCATCTTCAGTATAATGGTTTACTACCTTAGGATCACCAGGTTTCTGATTAACTAATGCAGCCTGTGCTGCCTCATCAACCTGCCATATACCATCAACCTCATAATTCCATATTTCACCTACAGGTTTACCGATAAACCATCCATTTGTAGTATCATCAATCTCTTTACCATTTTCATCATATTCGTAATAGAGATGCTTGATGTTGTTCTTATTGTAAGATAATCCTAGAGAAGTCTCCCATGTAAAATCTTTAGTATTGATATTACGTGAATTCAATGTAAGCTCAAAACCTGTATTTGTTACTTCACCTAAGTTGGTAGTAATACTGCTGAAACCGGTAAAGTTAGGTAGACGCTGGCTCATAATCATATCGTGTGTCTTCTTGAAATACCACTCAATGCTACCGCTTAAGCGATAATCAAGAACAGCAAAGTCTAAGCCAACATTATAAGATGTAGTCTTCTCCCACTCCAAGTTTGGATTACCTAAGCGACTAATCTGTAAAGCCTGAATAACAGCAGGAGTACCATTATTATAATATCCCATAACACCACCATTGTTAAGGTTTGATAATGCAAGGTATGTATCTTTCAATGATCTGTTACCATTTGTACCATATGATACACGTAGTTTACCTGAATCCAACCAAGGAAGGTTTACAAACTTCTCTTCTGAGAACACCCAGCTACCACCAACAGACCAGAAAGTAGCCCAAGGATTATTTGCACCAAATGCAGAATAACCATCACGACGTACAGTACCAGTAAACATATAACGGTCATTGTATCCATAGAAAAGACGTCCTAAGTAAGCAGCTGCAGAAGAGTGAATATCTGTTACAGAAATTGAACTCTGCTCCATATTTGCGCCATCAATATAGTGAAAACCTAGTGCATCAGTTGGAGTAATGTTTCGTGCACTTATATTATCAGACCAAGATCTGTTTTCTTCAGCTTCCTGAACTAATGTTACAGTGAAATGATGCTTATCGAATGTCTTATCCCAAGTAAGTGTATTATTAAGTGACCAGTCAAACTCTTTAGAAGTATTACGGTTTACTCCACGATCTGCAGGTGTACTGTTAGGAAGTTCAGAAGACATGAAATATCTGTCATAGAACCACTGGTAACGAGGAGCAATATTGAATTGGTATGTAAATCCGAAAGGAAGAGATAACTTAGCATTTAATATTGTATTCAATACTGTGTAACCTTTTTCAAGATCATCATACATATCATTAAAGTGATAGTTGTAACCACCATTTGTTGGGTTACCGCTACGAGGGAATTGAATTTCATTACCGTTATCATCAAAGCGCAAAGCATATGGAGATTCACGGAGCTGATTGTTATCCCAGTAATTGCTTCCCAATGGAACAGCACTTGATACATCGCTACGATCCTGGAAGTTTACATTTGCACCAACCTCAAACCAGTCTGTAATCTTTGCATTAAGTTTCATGTTTGAGCGGAATGCCTGATAGTCATCTCCCTGAATAGCACCTTCATTATTAAGATATCCGAAGCTGAAATAGTAGTTTACCTTTTCTGTCGCACCAGATATACTTGCATTATAATCCTGATTGAATCCGGTACGGAATACTGCATCATTCCAATCATATGTCTTTCCTGCAAGATAGTTCTGCATAACTAAAGCAGCATCTGCATCCAATCCCATACGACGAGCATAAAGTGATTCCATAGTCTCATTAGCCTGCAGAGTCTTAGCTCCGTTAGTAGCCCATTCGTCAGCAGTTATTCCATATTTACCTATATTATTATAATGGTCATAGTAGCCGTTAGGAACTTTACTATCTTTTCCATAGTAACCCCAGTTACCATCATTATCATATCCGTAAGTAGTAGCTTTTAACCAATCCTCACGATAAGTCATATACTCTGAAGGACTAAATACATCTCTATAAGCTGCTTTAGTATTTGCTCCGAAGTTTGAACTGACATTAATTACAGGTTTTCCCTCTTTACCTTTTTTAGTTGTTATGATCAATACACCACTTGCAGCTTTGGCACCATATATTGCAGCTGAAGATGCATCTTTCAAAACATCTATTTGAGCAATATCATCAGGATTTATCTCCGAAAGTTCTCCGTTGAAAGCCATTCCATCAAGAATAATGAGTGGAGAGTTATGGCCACCTTCAGTGTAAAGTGAGTTTTGACCACGTAATTGGATTGAAGCTCCACCACCCTTTGCAGATGAGTCATATCCAATTTGCAAACCTGGAGTACCACGCAACAGGTCTTGTACAGATGCAGGATTTTGATCGGCGATTTTAGCAGGATTAATCTGTACTACAGAACCGGTCAAATCCTTCTTTCTCATAGTACCATAACCTACAACAACTACCTCTTCCAGAACTTCAGTGTCTTCAGCTAAAGTTACATCTATTTGCTTTCTTTGAGCTACTTTAATCTCTTGAGCTTTATACCCAATATAGGATACAACCAAAGTTGCCCCAGGAGCAACTCTCAAAGTATATTTACCATCTAAATCTGTGATTGTACCATTGGTAGTACCTTTTTCGACTACACTAGCTCCGATAACAGGCTCACCTGTTGAATCTTTAATAACACCAGAAACTGAAGTTTTCTGTTGTTGAGTTGCTTGCACTATAGCAGAACTGCCCTCCGCGTAGACAGAGTTTGGCATAACTGATATAAAACCTGTGCAAAACAATAAGGCTACTAAAGCCTTGCGATTGTTTCTGAACGAGTCTTGTTTCATCGTTTTCCGTTTTTAATTAGATTATTCGGTTTATTAAACATTTTTGCAAATCTAAACCTTTATTAAAAGTTAGGCCATACAAAAAACAATCATTCATAATAGAAAAATCGTTCAAAATAGCAATACATCGCCTTATAGCCTATGTTGACCATTTTTTTGCTTAATTATTTGATTACATTTGCTGTATAATATTTATTTATGGTATTATGAAAAAGACACTTCAAATTATACTTTTCTGCATCTTTTGTATATGTAATATAAATGCTAATACATATACCATTAAAAGATTAGGTATTGAAAATGGCTTATCAAGCAACTACGTAGTAGGAATAACACAAGATATACAAGGTCGCATGTGGTTTGCCACAGAGAGCGGCCTGAACTGTTTCGACGGGAATCACTTCAAAGTATATAAAAAGTATTCATCCGACCTCTGCGGAAATGAACTGAATGCCATCTATTCTGATGATAAAGATTACAGAATATGGATTGGCTCACAACGCGATGGATTAAGTATTTTTGACTGTTTGCAACAAACATTCAGAACTGTTAGAGCAGGTGAGAACGACCAGTCTATTACTACCAATGATATTACCGACATTAAAGGATCGAAAAAAGGTCATGGTATATGGATCACTACCTACCACCGAGGCATCAACTACTACGACAAGAAAAAAGACAAGTTTATTCAAATTTATGATAATAAAGTCCCAGCTCTTGGAGGAAAGAAGTGTTTCACAGGATGCGACGATGGAAAGGGCAATATTTATCTGGGACATGATGGTCAGGGTATGAGCATAATATCGACTAAAGACTGGAAGTTGAGAAACTTTATACATTCTAATAATGATGATAGTTCTATCCCAAGCAATGTAATTCATTCCATATGCGTTGATAGTTATAATAATGTATGGGTGGGAACAGATAATGGACTTGCCCTATTCAATCCCAAAACAGGCAAGTTCACCTCATTCAGACATGATCCAAAAAATCCTTGTTCAATACTATCAGGACAGATTAGAGATATAAAGGAGATGAAAAATGGAGAACTATGGATATGTATTAATATGGGAGGAGTGAGCATTATCGACCTGAAGAATAGTTTCCTTGTATCACCTAAAGAGCTTAAACTCAAGAACATTATTGCTCAGAATAATGTTAATGGACTATCGAGTCCTAATGCAAGGACAATATTTCAGGACAGATTCGGCAATATCTGGATAGGTAATTACAGAGCAGGAATCGATATAATAAGCTACGAGCAGCCTAGTTTCAGGACGCTTCCTTATATTATCAAAGCTGATGCGGATGCCATTTCCAGACAGGTATGGGGGTTAAGTTCCATAGGAAACGATGTATATGTATCAGCGGAAGAGGAGATACATAAGTTTGCCAACGGAAAGAGAAAAGAGACTATAAACCTTGCTCCATACAGCTTTATATCCAACTCTCATCTTAACGTAATATACAGAGACAAGAAAAATAACCTCTGGTTAGGAGGATATATGAATGGAGTGATGCTGTTTAATCCAAAAACAAATAAGGTAGAGAGAATAAAAGGCAGCAATGGATTGAATGTGAACTGCTTCTTTGAAGATGGAGAGGATATTCTCATCGGGGCAGATGAGGGAATCTATAAATACAACAATGGTAACTTCGTATGTTGCAAGAGATTCAAAATCAATTGCCCGACAGAATGGTACATGGTATATTGAGAGATAAAGAGGGTAAACTTTGGATTGGGACATTCGGACAAGGTATATCCATCTTCAATAAAAACAACAAGATGAGTTTGAATTTGGTCAAGAGCAACGGATTCCCTTCAAATGCAGTAAACCATATGATACTTGACTCAAACAAAAAAGTATGGGTAGCAACACGTGAGGGACTTGTAAAATTTGATAATACATCGCTCCCTAAAAAATATAAAGTTTCAAAGAAGAAGATGGGCTGGAGAACAGTCAGGTAAGAGCGATATGCGAGGACAGACGCCATAATATTTGGGTTAGTACAAATAGTGGCATATCACTTTTCGACATGAACAGCAAGATTTTATTGAGCTATAATAACCATGATGGAATTCCTATAGGTGAGTTCATGAGTAAGTCTGTTTCAATGACTAATGACGGATTAATTTATTTCGGTTCTCAAAATGGTGTATGCTACTTCAACCCGGACTATGTTACAAGAAAGATGAAAGTTGCTCCAGCATCTATAACCGGATTTGCCACCTTTACATCTAATAAGGAGAGTAAGAATGAGGAAAAAGAGATTGCATTTCTGTCCGGAAAGGTGGAGCTTCCAAACAACCAAAACACATTTAAGATTTCATTTAGTGTTCTTGATATAACTCAAAGCGATCAAGCTGAATTCTCATATATGCTTGAGGGACTTGAGAATATATGGTATAATGCTCAGAATGAAAAACAGATCACTTTCAGAAACATACCTCCTGGTAAGTACAAGTTCCTTATAAGATCCAGACTTAAAAATCAAGATTGGGATAGTAACGTAGCTTCACTAGATATCATTATTGCTCCTCCTCTACTGCTCACATGGTATTTTAAGGTATTATACTGCATAATTGGAACAATAATTATAATACTCATATTAAAGTCATATAAGAAGAAAGTATACCTGGAAGGAAGTCTGAAAATGGAGAAAAAGAAGATTTCCGACCAACAGGAGCTGAATAACGAGAGATTAAGGTTCTATACAAATATAACTCATGAACTTAGAACCCCACTGACTTTGATATTAGGTCCACTAGAAGACCTGTTATGCGACAAGTCACTATCACTAAAACAGATAAACAAGATAGGAATTATAAGAGACAGTTCACACCGCCTTCTGAATCTTATAAACGACATAATGGAGTTCAGAAAAACCGAGACTCAAAACAGGAAATTATCAGTCGAAAAAGATGATATTTCAACAGTAATTAATGAGGTTGGAATAAGGTTCAAGGAACTTAACAGCAACCCAAAAGTATCATATATTATCGACATTAAATCAGAAAACAACAATATCTATTTCGATAAGGAGATGATAGTTACTATACTTAACAACTTGTTAAGCAATGCATCCAAATATACTCCTAAAGGTGAGATAAGGATTAGTTTGAATTCCATTAATGAAAACAATATTGATTACACAGTTATATCTGTCAGCGATACAGGATATGGCATAACTGAGAATGATTTACCACATATTTTTAACCGTTATTATCAGGGTACAGGGAAATACCAAATAGCCGGTTCTGGAATAGGCCTTGCACTGGTAAAAGGTTTGGTGGAACTTCATCAGGCTATACTTGATGTAGAGAGTCAGGAGGGTAAAGGGACTACATTTACACTTAAGCTTATAACTGATAATACATATCCTGAAGCTATACATAAGAATAGTGTAGAAGTTCAACCTAATGATTTTGAATTATCTGAAGAAGAGACTCAGGAGGTACAAAATGCACAGAAGACATTGGTTCTTATAGTAGAAGATAACAGCGACATTCGAGAATATATACGTACATCTCTTTGCGATGACTATGAGATACTAACAGCCTCAAATGGTAAGGAGGGATGGGATATTGCCAAGAATAAAATTCCAAACATAATAATTAGTGATATCATGATGCCTGTAATGGATGGTATAGAGCTCTGTAAATTGGTAAAAGAGGATATCTGTACCAGCCATATCCCTGTTATACTTCTTACAGCAAAAGACTCTTTACAAGATAAGGAAATGGGTTATGATAGCGGAGCTGATTCATATATCACCAAACCTTTCAGCGCCAAACTTCTTACAAGCAGAATTGTAAACATACTCGAGGCAAGAAAGAAAATTGCAAGACTTATAAAGTCCACTCAAGCACAGTCTGAACAGGAGGAGGCATACAAATCACTTAACAAGCTAGATAATGTGTTCATCGACAAGATAACAAAGATTATTGAGGATAATCTTGACATGGAGAAGATGGATATAGGATTTATTGCCGACAAGATGTGTATGAGTCATTCCACTCTTTACAGAAAAATCAAAGGTCTTACCGACATGTCTGCAAATGAGCTGATAAGAAAGATAAAGATGCAGAATGGAGAGAAACTATTATTAAAAGGGGAACAAAGCATATCCGAAATATCTTACATGATAGGTTTCAGCAGTGTAGCCTACTTCCGTCAATGTTTTAAAGACGAATATGGTATGTCCCCCTCAGAATATGTAAAGAGCAAATCTTCTAAAAAAGATCAGGAGTAGTTATCTTATCACTCCAATGATGATCTTTTGCAAATGGTTTACCTGACCATGCACGTACATTTGTCCAATGTTGTGCTGCATCCGTCCAGAAAGGATGTGTTGAAGGCAATCCCAAAGGAAGGAATGAGAGAGAGGTCATATACAGACTTCCGTTGTTTGTATACCAATCAGCTACATTAGGTTGACGTCCTGCAAAACCTATTGTAAGAAATCCCTTCTCATTGAAGTTCTCTTTTCCATCGAACATACGGTGCATTACTGCAGTAAGAGCAGAGCGAACCTGTCCGTTAGGCAATGATGCAGGAAGACGCTGATAAAGTGCCATAAGTGCAAGAGGTTGCATTGTTGCCATTCTATAAGGTATGGAACGGCCGAATACAGGAAAAGTACCTTCAGGAGAGATCATTCTCTCGAGTACGATGCTGAATTTCTGAGCACGGTTAAGAGCACGATCATAATATTTCTTATAGTCAATGCGTGTATATGCCTTAGCATCCTTCATGCATTGAAGAGTCTCAAGATACATAGGGTGGAAAACATAACTGCTGTAATAGTCGAATGCAAATGAAGGACCATCTGCATACCATCCATCGCCAACATACCACTCCTCTACTTTTCTGATTGCTGAATTCACTCTGTATGCATCGTATGGAGCGCCTGCCTTAGCAAGGAAGCTCTCTATTGTCGATGAGAAGAGCAGCCAATTTGTGTAAGGTGGGTCAATTCTGCGAATCATAGTGAACTCTTCTATATATCTCTTCTTTGTTGTCTCATCAAGAGGTAACCAGAGAGCGTCAAATCCGCGGATAAGACTCTCGGCAACATAAGCGGCATCTACCAGTGGCTGTCCCTCTTTTCTCCACAACAGATAGTCAGGACTTTCAGGGTTAACAGCATTGGCATAACTCTTAAGTGCCCACTGACGAAGTTGGCTACGTTTCTTTCCCTCTTCAGTACCATCATCAGGCAGATTCAGCCATGGTGCAATACCTGCCATCAGACGTCCGAAAGCCTCCATATATGTCACACGTATATCACGACCATCCCAGTTAGGGCTTGTCTCGACAAGCATGTTTTTCTGCAACTCACCTTTGGCCATATTGCTCAGAACAGGAGCAGCCATTTTGTAAGCTAAATCACACCAGTAAGCACGGTCTTTATTATCCTGAGCCTCGAGCATACGTACATATTCACATGAGGCAAGCAAGAATGCTCCTACTCCGAAGTTGGCTGTTGAACGGGCATCTACCACTTGACCATTTATAGCCTTTTCTCCTATTGGCTGTACATATCCCACACTTCCATCTTTCTGAAAGGCCTTATCTCTTAAGTAAGACCAAGCCTTCTGAATTGTAGGCATATATGTTGCTCTGTCAAGATATCCGTTATTCACACCCCATATCAATCCATATGTAAAGAATGCAGTACCGCTGGTCTCTGCTCCGGGAGCATGTTCCGGATCCATCATACTTCTTGTCCAGTATCCTTGAGGTTGTTGTATGGCTGCAACAGCTTTAGCCATTCTCTGGAATTTATCAATGAAGAAATCTCTGTGTTTGTAGTCGGCAGGTACATCCTTGAGAACCTTTGCAAGGCCGGCAAGCACCCATCCGTCACCTCTTGACCAGAAATCTTTCTTACCGTTCAGGCTCTTATGTTTTGGATAAACATATTTTGCATCACGGTAGTATAATCCCTCTTGATCGTCGTACATGATACTGTCCGAATAGATAATATATTCATATAGTTTATCAAGATATCTGTTATTCCCGGTTATTTTATAGAGTTTTGTCATTACCGGCATAACCATATATAGCCCGTCACTCCACCACCAATAGTCATTGTTCTTTGTACTCATCTGATACTCCATGACTTCACGTGCACGAGCAATCTTATAATCTTGCGGATCTAAATTATAGAGATCGGCATATGTCTGGAAACATACTTGAAAATCGCCAAAGAGAACATATTCATCACTCTCTCCGTAACTATATCTCCATCGGCTCTTATCATTGCTCTTGGCACCTTTCCACTGATTGTGGTTTGCCCACTCCTCAGAATATTTGCGCCATTTCTCATTGCCCGTAAGCATATAAGCTTCCATATTACCGGTGTGGTAAGCAGCATTATCCCAAAAAGATGAGCTCTTTGGTGAGTTATCACTCTGCCATTTGTTATTCACCTTGTCAATAATCTCTCTTACCTTCTGCGCTTCACTCTTCGCGGCCGACACATTTAGTGCAGCCATACTGACAATAATGGTAATAAATGTTACTCTTAGTAATTTTCTCATATCTCTATTTTATTATTCTTTTCAAATTATCAATCTCTAAAACATACACAGCTGTTGGAGCTGACTCGACACTCTTTTCACCATCACCTTGGTTTGTCTGTTGTATATATATATGCAGTTTTTTATTTTTCTTCCATAGTTCACTGTCATAGCTTGGTTCCCATGCATTCAGTGAGAAATCTGTCAGGTCTATCACAGTCCATTGTTCAGAACCATTATGTATATCATTCTTATAAGCTAATGAAGCTTTACTTCCTCTCTCCATATCGCGGAAAATATAGAATGCCCTATTGCCATCTACCACCATTCTTGGCCGTGAGATAGGGATCATTTTTGTGCCTCCCCCTTTGAGGGAGAAAGGAGTAGTTCTATTTCCTACAATATCGCAGTGCCACTTTCCCTTTTCGTTCCATATCATTCTGAACTGAGGAACAGAGTCGTTGCCATCTCTCCAGTATGTTGCAATATATGGATTACCTTGAGCATCCGCACTCATACTAGTCTGATTTATTAGTTCATGATTCTGTGGGATTCTCCATGCATATTCTGCATTTGCAGCATTTATTGGAAGCTGATATTTTGTACCATCGCTTCTCTCCCAGCTCTCTCCACCATCCTTTGAGCAAGCATAGCACATATCATGATTAGTTTCAACCATCCATGTCTCACGCCATACCCATGAGAGGTGCATTATACCCGATTTATCAACATACATCTGCCAGTAAGCATTGCGTTGATTTTCACCATCAATAAGGATATCCTGTACCCTACTCCATTTATGTTCATTGAGGCTATATCTGTTTAATACAAGATTTCCTCTTCCTGATGCTCCCGAACGGTAAGCAAAAAGTAGATCTCCTGATGGTAACCTATAAAACTCAGGGTATGTCACATCCTCCTCATCTTTAGCTATCATCGACTCTTTCTGAGCAAGCTGTATGGATTCCGGAGCCACACTTCGGCAATAGTTCAATCTGTTTCCATGATGATCGAAAGCTACATGAAGATAACCTTCACCATCTGCCATCATACTAATTATATTGTGCGCATCGCTGACCTTTCCTCTATATTGCGAACGAGAGAGCGTCCAATTCTGAGAACCAAGCTTACGTTTTCCTATGGTAAGCCATCCTTCAGCATCATAAAATGATATATATTGATTTCCTTTATGAGTTACTATAGAGTTATTTCTGAATATTGTAGTATTTACAGATGTACTGCTATATCCATCGCCCACCTTAACCAACTTTTGAGCAGTAGATACAACAGAGATATATGATAATAGTAATAGTATAAAACACTTCTTCATAGCGATTTATTTATAACAATACAAAAATATCACTTTGTATGTTAAATTAAAGGTGAATAATCAAGCATTAAAGGGATATAAAATGGTCATAATCCTATTTTTTGAACCTTTTGGCTAATAACTTAAGTAAAAAGTAGTACTAAAGCTAAAGAGTATCCGCCTCACAAATGACACAATCTATTGACAAACGACAATAAAAGTAATAATGTCATTACCATTTATTTGTTTTGTGTTTTAGTTTTATTATCCTAAGCCTTTGGATAATTATCCAGCTTAGGA
>NZ_BAJR01000031.1 GCF_000613805.1 Phocaeicola paurosaccharolyticus JCM 15092
AAAAATGTAAAAACTCATTATAATAAATAAAAATCCATTATCTTATTATTAAGATATTGATTTACAAGATTATCATTTCAAAATCATATTTGTCCGAATATATTATTAATAGAACAAAAGCAGTAAAAAAGAGAGTAAACCGTAATAAATAGGTAAATAGTAGAGTGATACACAAATAATGCATCAACTTATCTATATGAACAAAGTTTAATATGCATTGTTAGGTATATGTTTTTTATTTATTTTGCAGAATATTATCCAACTTCAAACTATATATGAATATAATTAAGATTGAGAATTGCGCTAATTCAGTAGAAAGTGCATTGAAAGCGCAGGAAGGTGGTGCATACAGAGTTGAATTATGTGCAGGTATTCCGGAAGGTGGGACAACTCCTTCATATGGAGAAATTAAGTGTGCTAGGAAATTACTTAAAGCCACAAAACTTAATGTTATCATACGCCCTCGCGGAGGTGATTTCCTTTATTCAGAACTTGAACAGGATATAATGATTGAAGATATAAAGATTGCTCGTGAATGTGGTGCAGACGGTGTAGTCTTTGGCTGTCTTACCGCACAGGGAGATGTGGACATGCCATTGATGAAAAGACTCATGCAGGAGGTTGGGGATATGAGCGTCACTTTCCATAGAGCTTTTGATGTCTGTAGAGATCCAAAGAAAGCACTTGAGGATATAATATCATTGGATATTGACAGAATACTAACATCGGGACAAGAAGAGAACGCAGAGAAAGGCATACCTCTTTTGAAAGAGCTGGTAGAACAAGCCGGCGACAGAATAATAATTATGCCCGGATGTGGCGTAAATCCGAATAATATTGCGAGAATAGCAAAAATGACCGGAGCAAAAGAATTTCATTTCTCAGGGCGCTCGGCTACTGAAAGTAAAATGTTATACAGAAATCCTAAAGTTTCTATGGGGGGAATTGTCAAAATAGAGGAATACAGCAGAGAAGTAACAGATCCTACCAAAATAAGAATGGCTATAGATAATCTGAAATAGGAACAGATAATTAATAAGAATCACCATTGAATAATGATAAATTCATTTACAATGGTGATTCTACTTTTTATATGTTATAGCTTATCAATGACTTTCATCATCTGCTCACCTAGACCGATAGTATAGCCTTGTGAGACAAAAACAACTCGATTGAAAGTGTCTGCTATGATAAATATTGGCAAGTTTGTTGCACTTACAAGCTTCATCTGTTTAACAATCTGATTCTGAATGCTCTTATCAACATCTGTTCCATAATCAATGGTAGATGGAAGGCCCTTGAATTCATTAGGATTAAACTTTTTATACTGTGATTCGTCAGGAAATAGCAAAATCATTTTCCTACCCCATTTATTAAATTCACCTGAGAGTTGAACGATATCACGAAGTGCATGATTAGTCGGTTCCTGACCTACGCCCAAAATTCCAACAACAAAATATCCTCTTCCTGTTGTAGATAATATACTCTTTGTATCTTTTGAACCTATACTCCTATATTTTGACTCTGAGTTAAAGTTACCTATTACTTCAACATCATTAGTACTCTCGCGCATTACAAATGATATATCAGTTGTCTTATCAGGTTCAATATTAAAGAAAGTCATATTCGCCAAGACTCCTCCATTAGCAAGTCGCGTTCCCGTCACCAACATATAATCACCAGCATCAAGAGTAGTTCCCCTCTTTAATAGATTACTCCATGTAGCACCAACTCCCATATCTACATCACCCTCATCATAATTAAGTAGAGAAACTGAACAATCTTGGTTAATTTTAGATATAGTAAAATGTGAATAGTATTTTGGATCAGCAAGTGACTTAGTGGGTTGGTACGAAGCCACTACTCTACCTTGAGAAACATTCTTATCTAAATCCTCACTAAAGAATACTACATCTTTAGCTATACCTGACATTATCTGTACCTTTCCAGTAACCTCATCTATTCTTGCAGGTATATCCAAACTTCTGGCAAGAGAAACAAAGAAAATATCACGACTATGTTTGTCGGCTACCTTAGTCATCCACACTCCCATTGGTGATATTGGAGCGCCTCCCAGATTACATGAATCATCAACAGTTATAAATGACTTAACGAATTCAGCAAGTTTATCAGGAGATTTTCTAAATCTATCTACTTCGTTTTCTGGAATAGCCTTTTTGAAAAATGATTTATATGGCTTAAGTAGTTCATTACTTACTCTTGGGTTTAGGATATTGTCTACATCATCTCCATTATAATTACTGATATTATCATTAAGCACATCAAGAGTGATATCTCTTAAGTCCTTTGCGGAGATAGCATTAAGTAGAGCCAATCCATTTTCTTTACTTCTATTATCCTTTAATGATGATAGAAAACTCTTGATAACATCAAAGTTTCCCCTTGACGCTATAAGAAGTTTTGTGACCTTTTCTTTATCGTACCCATTTTCCTTCGCAAAGGCTCCTGCACTGTCCTCGTTCATAAATGTAGAGACATATGCATTACGTATTGAATCTTCAGCATGAAGTTTTTTGTTATTCCCCTCACGTTGTTCTTCAGTAACTTCAACGCTTATATTCCCTTCTTTAGGAGGAATAATGTCAATCATATCCGTAAAACTCTTTCCACCAGGAGTCATATCTAGTACAACCACAGTCCTGTCATCTTTTGTAAATGATACTTCTTATATCCAAACTTTCCATCCTTATATGCCCAGACTAGCATGTCACCCTTTCCGGCAGTAAGTGAGACTTCACCGTTTTTATCACTGTTTTTAGAAGCAACAGTATAGAATTCTGCATAGTTGTATACCTTAAAGTCAACTTTAGCGTTTTCTACATTGTTACCATCTTTATCTGTAACCTTAACTACTACTTTTGAAGTTGGAGCATAGTTATCAGTTACATTAATCTCTGTATACCTTGGATTTACGTACATCTTCTCTTCCGGTCCATTATATCTGCCAAATACCTTTGTATGCATAAGCATGCCTCTTGATGCCGGAGCATTAAACCAGCCAAGGTTCAATACAGGTTCCGGTTCGCAAGCTCCAAGGAAAAACCATTTTCCGTCAACCCAAGCCTCAACCCATGCATGGTTATCATCTGTATGAGCCCAACGTGGAGTATAGACTTGACGTGCAGGAATACCTACAGATCTAAGAGCAGCTACAGTAAATGTCGACTCCTCACCGCATCTTCCATATGCAGTCTTAACAGAGGCTAGAGGGGAACTTGTTCTTGAATCAGATGGCGTATAGACAACCTTCTCATGACACCAATGGTTTACTTCAAGCACAGCATCATGAAGAGATAGATTCTTCACCCTATCTTTCAACTCTTCATAAAAGACTTTACGACTGTCGTCAAGATTTTCATTGTTAACTCTTATTGGTAAAACAAAATGACGGAATTCTCTCTCCGGTATAACCTTACCCCATGGCATCTCCTCTTTTGCCTTCATAGAATAGCGTACATTTTCCAAAAAATAATCACCTGAATGGTCGGCTATATCACTCAAAGGCATATATGCATATAGGAATGTCAATGCCTCTTTCTCTAAAGGAGTTACCTCTTTATTAAAAACATTAAATAGAGAATCATTATCAAGTTTGCTAGCTCTTTCATTAAACTCTCTGTATACAATCTCCCTTTCACTCTTATCACTGATAAAGTGAGCCGTATTTGTGCAAGAGGATAAGAATATGAGAATTAAGATAAAAAATGATGTAGTTATTCGTCTCATACTATGAATTAATTAGGTTAAAATTCTTTTTTTGACGAATATAAATATATTTGGCAACAAGATGAAATACATTAACTAATTAAAACATACATACTTATTTTTGTAATGTAATTCTCTTGTATCTAAAATTGTGGTCATTAATATGAAACAGTCAACTATAAACTTGTTGTACTATATCTTTTTGAATTAAAATTCCCCAACTTTATATTTATAAAGCCAAGAGAGTTATATAAAGGAGTATTGAGAAAGGTCTTGAATCTGTGATAGCTATCAGTTTATAGTATAATGTATATTGGGTAGGACAAGTATTAATCTGAATACAGAGAAAATGCCAAATCGTATCGTATATAATGAGCATTTAATGAAATAAAAAATGATTGTCCAGACATTTTCAATCTTAAGACAATCATCTTTATTTTTTTTAATCTAGTTTAAGCACAGCCAGGAAAGCTTTCTGAGGAACCTCAACGTTACCAATCTGCTTCATACGTTTCTTTCCTCGTTTCTGCTTTTCCAATAATTTTCTTTTACGGCTTACGTCACCACCATAACATTTTGCAGTTACATCTTTTCTTACTGCCTTAATTGTCTCACGTGAAATAATCTTCGCTCCTATTGCTGCTTGAATCGCTATATCAAACTGTTGTCTTGGTATAAGATCTTTCAACTTCTCACACATTCTTTTTCCAAGGTCATAAGCATTATCCACATGTGTAAGAGTTGACAATGCATCAACCGACTCACCATTAAGTAGAATATCTAATTTCACGAGTTTAGAAGGGCGGAATCCACAAGGATGGTAGTCAAAAGAGGCATATCCCTTTGATATACTCTTAAGTTTATCATAAAAATCAATTACAATCTCCCCAAGAGGCATTTTATAATGAATTTCCACTCTATTGCCGGATACATAGTTCTGTTTTACAAGTTCACCACGCTTCCCAAGACATAGAGTCATTATCGGACCAATATAGTCGGTTGCAGTAATTATAGTAGCATCAATATATGGTTCCTCAATATGGTCAATCAGTGTAGGATCAGGCATTCCACCAGGGTTGTGAACTTCATTTACATTACCTTGCTTGTCATATATCAGATAAGATACGTTAGGCACTGTAGTAATTACATTCATATCGAACTCACGGTCAAGTCTCTCCTGAATAATCTCCATATGCAAAAGTCCAAGGAATCCGCAACGAAAACCAAATCCAAGAGCCAAAGATGACTCAGGTTGGAATGTAAGTGAAGCATCGTTAAGTTGTAACTTTTCAAGTGATGCTCTAAGGTTCTCATAATCCTCTGCTTCGATTGGGTAAACTCCCGCAAATACCATAGGTTTAACCTCCTCGAATCCAGCAATTGCCTTATTGCATGGTTTTAAAACATGTGTAATGGTATCACCTACCTTAACCTCTTTTGATGTCTTTATTCCAGAAATAATATAACCTACATCACCAGTACGTAATTCTTTTCTTGGAACCATATCCATCTTAAGAATACCAATCTCATCAGCATCATACTGCTTACCTGTATTAAAGAACTTAACTTCATCACCTTGACGGATTACACCATTTTCAATTTTGAAGTATGCAATAATTCCACGGAATGAGTTGAATACAGAGTCGAATATAAGTGCTTGTAGCGGAGCTTCTTCATCACCTTTAGGATGAGGAATTTTCTCTATAACTGCACTCAAAATATCCTCAACACCCATACCTGTCTTTCCCGAAGCACGAATAATATCCTCTCTTTTACATCCTAAAAGGTCTATTATCTCATCCTCAACTTCATCAGGCATAGCACTATCCATATCACATTTGTTCATAACAGGAATAATTTCCAAGTCATGTTCAAGAGCCATATAAAGATTAGATATTGTCTGAGCCTGCACACCTTGTGAAGCATCAACAACAAGAAGAGCGCCTTCACAGGCTGCTATAGATCGTGAAACCTCATAAGAAAAATCGACGTGTCCCGGAGTATCAATAAGGTTCAATACATATTTTTCACCTTTGTAGTTATACTCCATCTGAATGGCATGACTCTTAATTGTAATGCCTCTCTCTTTTTCCAGGTCCATATCATCAAGCATCTGACCTCCGGTTATTTGAACCGTATGAGTATATTCAAGTAGACGGTCTGCTAAAGTAGACTTGCCATGGTCAATATGAGCGATGATACAAAAGTTTCGGATATTTTTCATTTTTCAATATTATTCTGAATTGCAATTGTTGAAAAAAGCTTCCGCCTTAGTAATAACAAACTTTTGGAGGAAGCAATTTTCAACGTTTGCAAAGATAATATTAATTTAGTTACCTTAAAATAGCCTTTTTAACAAAACTGCATCACTTTATAAATATTTATTTTCAAATTCAAATATAAGATAGTCAATATTATCCTAAATCTTATTTTTTACCCTCTAGCACTCCAGTATCTGTATCTTCATTTTTAATTCTCTGCTGCATAGTGCTATGTTTCCTTCCAAAATTTAAAGACCATGTAAATTTAAGAAGCATCATCCTAGATGTCTCATTAACATAACGATATGCATAATTCTTTCCATATTTGTTCCAGTTCTCACTACCAACTTTATAGTTATCCATAAATGGATTGTTCATTGCAAAAGTTACTGAGAAGTCTTTCTTGAAGTATGTAAGAGCTATATCATGTAGGTCTTCACCAAGTTGTAAGGTCTCACCATACAAGTAAGGTCGATGAGTGACCATGTTGAATGAAAGAGCTAAGCATTTATAAGCAGCGACTAGATTCGCTATAGCATATATATTATTATGTGTGTAATGATAATCAACTCCACTGCTAATATAACGATCTACTCCTACTACTCCACGAAAATTAATCATTCCTTTAAGTAACATTAATTTCAGCTCATATTCTGCATTAAGCTTTTTCCATGAGCGTTGGTTATTGAATGTTCTTACGATATTATGATCTTCCAAAATTGTGCTCTCCATTATCGCATCTTTGTTATAGTCGTATGCTAGGCTGAGAGATGTACTCCACTGTTGTTTATGATAATCGAAAGTAAGTTGGTTAGAAAATAGATTTGATGGTTTAAGACCCGGATTTCCCTCTCTTATCTGATAATTGTCAAGTGCCTGACGTATATTACTCAACTCTGCTAATGTAGGATTTACGCTCTCTACCCTTCCTCTATATTTTACAAAGAAAGTTTCTGAAGGTGTATAGCTTAACCTAAGCATAGGATTAAAGAACAATTTATTATATCCCTCTCCTCTTTGAGAGAATGACATATATGTTGCTCCCAAACTAACAGCAGCATTAAACTTCTCAGAATTGCGGCTCAATTCTGCATAACCATATGTCTCTGAATTATGTAATGAATTTTTCTCATCCTGGGAGCCATAGTAGTAGTTGCTTGCATAGCCAACAGTCTGCTTAAGACCAAACGAAATTTTATTAGCTCCATTCTTGACCTCATAAATACCCTCTCCTATAAATGCATATTTATCTCCATTCACATTGTTCTTTATCAACTTCTCAACCTTATCACCATTGAGAATCTTATAATCTAACCTGTTTCTCGTTGAAGTATAACTTCCTATTACATCTATAAAAAGGGTCTTATTCTTTGATATTGAATTTTGATAGTATAAGTCAAGAAGAGTTGTTGAATTATGATTTGTCTCATCATTCATCAATTGCCATTCATTTCCAGGATTTGCAGATGAAGTAAGGGTGCTGTTAAGTTGAGATTGTGGTGTATTTAAATATTTGCCCCTTATTGCAGCATTGAACATCCACTTATCACTATTTGCATAATTATAGTTTAACGTTAAGAAATGATTATCATATTTCAACTTTCCAGGATATCCATTTTCAACCTGACTAATTCTACTTCCATCATTAAATATATAATCCTCTCTATTCATATTATAAAACTCCTTGAATGAAGCATGAAGCATATCGTAGTTCAAGCTAAATTCGGAATTTTTATAGTTATATTTTCCTGAGAGATGATTCCTTCCATAAATTGTATTAAATGCTTCCATCAAATCGGCCATAATCGCTCCGCCCTGTGCTGCTTTCTTAAGCTTGAAATTGATGACCATTGCTGCATCTTTATACCGTGCTCCAGGGTTATCATTACATTCAATCTTACTAACTTCATCAGGTTTTACTGCAAGGATATCGTTTAACTCAACAACTCTTCCATTAATGCAGTAAACAGCATTACCTCCTCCAGAGAGAGACACAGTATTAAACAATGTATTTATCTGTATTCCATTAACTCTTAGCTTTTCTAGAAGAGAGAGAGCATTATTGGAAAGTCTTTTCATCTGAGAATTTGGAAAATAAATCTTCTTATCTCCTCTTTGAATTGACTCTGGTGCTTTTACTGTTACTTCATCAAGTAATACATTTCTCACAATTGTATCTTGAATAAAGGTAACATCGGATTGCTGCGCATGTGCAACAGTAAATGTCAAAATTGAAATAAATAATAGCTGTAACTTTTTCATATAAATAATTATTAGTTTCATCATATTTGATTAATGATGAAGCGAAATTATCTATAGAAAAAATGGAGGGCAAGTATGTGGGATGTAACGCTTAAATAATGTGATAAAATACTTTATCCAGTGACGAGATACATTTATTTGTGATAAATAGCAGTCTCTATGACTCAATTATATCATATACAGAAGTAGCATATGCACGTGAGACTAATACTGTCCTATCTGTATCGTCAATGTGAAGTCTGTATCCCTGAGCATTCCCATCTACATGTTTTATCTTATCAATATTAACAATAAAAGCTCTGTGACAACGAATAATATTAGGATAATCTTTAAATAATTCCTCTACTTGCTTGAGCGTGCAGCGTAAAGTTTTCTTTTGAGATACTCCGTTTTCTAGATAAAAGACATTTATATAGTTTCCTTCTGCCTCTATGAATTGAAGCATAGATGGCAAAACTTCCAATGATTCTTTAGTATTACCTTTAATAATTATCTTCTCTTCGTCTTTAGCAACAATATCAATAGATTCAGATTGACTAATAAGAACCTGACTTGCTCTACGCTCTAAAGCCTTATTCAGTTCAATCTCCTCCTTAAGTCTTTCTGAAAGAAGTCGGTTTCTATCAACAAAATATGAATATATAGATAGAAAAAAACTTATTACAATAGCATAAAAACAGTTGATCCAGAATGCGTTCAAAGTAAAGTCCCCATTTGTGTCATAAAAAGCACTCCTTATATTACCTGTAAAAATGACAGAAGCATAACAAGTTATTAGGAATCCCATTATAAATGTCACAAGAGCATTAATTATTACAATTCGGTATTTACTTTTGCTACCTCTCTTCATACGAAAGACAAAAGATGTAATAAATTCACTAACAAGGATAGCTAAAGCAGTCAAAAAACCGTATCCCAATATTATAGGGTATTTGTGGCTCTCTATTCTATCTACACCGAAAGGTTGCAACAGAGCAATTATTACAACAACTGCAAGAGATATCGATATAACATAGTAAGCTAATCCGTTTTTATTCATAATATTTCGATTATATAATACAAAAGTAAACCTTTTTAAATAAAATATAATTAATAAGCCCAAATTCGTTACTATTATAGTATCAATAAAATAAAAAAGCGCGTAGCATATAAAATTATAGCTACGCGCCTTTTATTAAATCTTTCATTAGGAAAGCCTTACAAAAAGTTCACCATCAATCTCTGAAGTTGAAACTTTATCTTCTCTAAGCAACCATCCTAAAGCGAGGAAAAACTCTTTATCAGCTTTTATTTTTGCAGCTTTCTTAATTTGTTTCTGAGTTAAACCTTCTGTGCCATTGAGTGCTGTCCAGATCTCACCGGCCAAAACACCAGCTTTTTCTTTCAACATTTTCTTTTTACTTTAAATTAAACAATATACTATTTATTATAGTCAATTAAATCGTCTTATACTATATTTTTTGCAAATGTATACAAAAAAAAATGTTATAGACTCATTCAAAAAAGAAAATATGCAGTATTCAACTCATTTTTTAACAACTAATTAAGGCTATATTTCAGAATTGTGACTATCTACCCAAATCCTAGCAGCTTCCTCAACAATTTTCGCACAAGGCCGTTTCTTATAGTAATGCTCACCTCTAGCTTCAGGAGTGGAAACAATCGGAGTATCGGAAGGTAAGTTAAGTAGATCAGAACACCTCAAAGCTCCGTTTCTTCTCTTAAATTCCTCAGCCAGTTTCTGAACATAAGCATAATTTGCAGCTTTTCCCTCTCTATCTGCTCCATCTGTAGTCCCTTTCTCAAGTCCAGCTAATAAAAACATGCCACAAGCAGCTCCACATGTCTCACGCATTCTACCAATGCCTCCACCAAAAGAGGCAGCCATTTTTAACGCCTGCTCTTTTGAAAAACCATATTTGTCAGCAAAGGCAGCTACAACAGACTGACTGCAATTGAAACCTTCTTTAAAAAGTTCAACAGACTTTTCTATTCTTTCTTGATCTGTCATATCTATTTTGCAACATTATTAATAATCTTATTATCAATGAATCCTTTCAAATTGTCAACGGCTATCTGCATGAGTCTCTCTCTTGCTTCTTTAGTTGCCCAAGCAATATGTGGTGTAATAAAACAATTCTTTGCTGTAAGGAGAGGATTATCATCTCGTGGAGGTTCCTGTGAGAGCACATCCATACCTGCTGCCGCAATAACACCTTGGTTCAAAGCATCGGCAAGATCCTTTTCATTAATTAAAGGTCCACGCCCTGTATTGATTATAATTGCACTCTTCTTCATAAGAGATATACGTTCCTTATTAACTAGTGATTCTGTATCATCAGTAAGCGGACAGTGAAGAGAGATGATATCACACTCTTTGAATAGGTCGTCTAACTCAGCCTTTTTTATCTCAACAGGCAACTGCAACTTAACTTTAGAAGTGTATGCAAAAATCTGCATGCCAAATGCTATAGCTATTCTTGCTGTTGCCATACCTGTATGCCCCAGTCCGACAATGCCTATCTTCTTATGGGCAAGTTCTGTCAGAGGATAATCCCAATAGCAAAAATCTTTGCTATTGCTCCATCTACCTTGGCTATTCTCATGAGCATAATGACCTACTCGATTTGTGATATTAAGTATATGGGCAAATACCATCTGTGCCACAGAATCTGTGCTATATGATGGGATATTAGTAACCACAAGACCCTTCTCTTTTGCTGCATTTATATCTACAACATTATATCCTGTAGCTAATACACCAATATATTTCAAGTCAGCAAGCTGCTCTATTGTATCTGCAGTTAAGAGAGTCTTATTTGTAAGTAGAGCCTGAGCACCTTTACAACGTTCCAACAATTCATCGGGAGTGGTTCTGTCATATATTGTAACATCACCTAAAGCCTGAATGGCATCCCAAGATAGATCGCCCGGATTAAGTCCGAAGCCGTCTAATATGACTATTTTCATTTTACTAAATATTATATCACTGTTTATACTTTTCACCCCATAGCTTATCCAATTGCTGCTTCATCTTCTCCTCCTGGGCATTTCCTTGAGGATGCCATAGTCTGGAGTTTTTCACCTCATCAGGAAGATACTGCTGAGGGGCAAAGTTATTCTTGTAATTATGTGAATATTTATAGTTGTTCCCATATCCAAGCTCTTTCATGAGTTTAGTAGGAGCATTTCTTAGATGTAATGGAACTGGTAGGTTACCACTCTCTTGGACAAGTTCAAGAGCACTGTTTATTGCCATATAAGCTGAGTTACTCTTGGGACTGTTAGCCAGATAGACCGTGGCCTCGGCTAAAGGTATTCTTCCCTCAGGCCAGCCTATCTTCATAACTGCATCAAAAGCAGCATTAGCAATAAGAAGTGCATTAGGGTTTGCCAATCCTATATCTTCGGATGCTGAAATGACAAGTCTTCTAGCTATGAAAGCAGGATCCTCTCCTCCCTCAACCATTCTTGCCAGCCAGTATATTGCTCCATCAGGATCACTTCCCCTGATAGACTTTATAAAAGCTGAGATAATATCATAATGCATCTCTCCATCTTTATCATATGCGAGCGGATTCTGCTGGAGTCTATCTACAACCTTTTCATCAGTTATTACAATCTTCTCCTCATCTCCTTCTGCATCCACAACTAGCTCTATAATATTAAGTAGTTTTCTTGCATCCCCTCCTGAATATCTTAATATGGCATCATACTCACTAATCTCTATATTTTTCTCTTTGAGGATAACATCCTTAGTTAGGGCATTATGTATCAGTTCTATCAAATCGTCTCTCTCCAAAGATTTAAGAACATAGAGCTGACAACGAGATAGAAGAGGTCTAATAACTTCAAAAGATGGATTTTCTGTAGTAGCACCAATAAGTGTTACTACACCTTTTTCGACAGCACCAAGAAGAGAGTCTTGTTGGGATTTACTAAAACGATGTATTTCATCGATAAAAAGTATTGGACTTGACTGTGAGAAGAAACGATTACTCTTGGCTTTATCAATAACCTCGCGTACATCTTTGACTCCACTAGTAACAGCACTTAAAGTATAGAAAGGTGTCTCTAACTTGTTGGCAATGATTTGCGCCAGTGTAGTTTTTCCAACTCCAGGAGGGCCCCACAAAATAAACGAAGCTATTCTTCCTGAATCAATCATTTTTCTAAGAACTGCACCTTGTCCTACCAGATGTTTCTGACCAATATAATCATCTAGCGTCTTAGGACGCAAACGTTCCGCCAAGGGTTGTGCCATAAACAAAAATATTAAGTTACTTAGGCAAAGTTAATAAATGCGATTTATAATTATGCCTAAGTAACCTACTATTTTTAGAATGTCATCATGACCATGAACCTTAATCCCCATTTGTTTATTCCAGGATTATTGAGATAGTTCAGACGGCGTACATAATCAATATGAAGAATTTTGAGTATGTTGTGTACACCTATCGAGTACTCCATATAAGGAGTTTTTGTATCCATAACAAAGCTTGTAGGCATACCATCTCTTGAAGGGAATAAGAACAGATCCTTATCGCCCTGATTCATCATTGGATTATTTTTATCAGTAAGCTGACCATAAAGCATCTTAAAGCCTATTGCTTCACGCCATTTTAACTTTTTAAGAAGAGGTATCCTATTAAATATCTTACCATTCAAATCCCATGAAATATCAAATGAAGCATACCTATCATTTAGGAACTCAATATTATTTATAAGGTTGAAAGTCTCCCTCTGTGATATATACGACAAGTTAGCAGCCGGCATTATAAGCAATGGGAATGGTACCTTATTCCATTCAGCACCACCTTTCAGGAATAGATCAATCTTTCCCCAAGATGAGAACCAGAATCTCTTGTAAATGCCAACTTCTGTCATATTATAATTGTAATCACCTCCAAATGCTCCTTTGAATCCCATTGTATGAGATAAAGTAATCACTGGTGCATCGAAAGTAACAGGAATTCTTCTCTGCTTAGTATTTATGAATGTCTCTCCCGGTGAATATCTGAAAGCCAAAGATGTCTCAAATGTAGTAATATCTGGGATAAGTGTCTTTTGATCATCATTTGTAATATACGCCAATCCACCAGTAGGTTCATCATTTGTATGCTTAACTTCAATAGTGGTTTTTAGCCCTCCCTCTATTTCACGCTCATATTTTAATGACATATTACGTACGTAAGACATCTGATCAACAGTAGTAGTCTTCCATGATACGAATACATTATCTTTATCTGTTTTAAGAAACTTATCTGTAGGAGACATCACATCATACATATAATTGAAAGTGATAGAGTTCTTAGGATATTCTCTTGGCAAGTACTCTTTCTTGTTAAATGAATACTCTACTTCACCCATATATTTAGACTTATGATCTTTGAAACCATATGCATAATATCCGCTTAAGAATAGATGAGGATTTAGATTTGCAGTTGTCTGAGCACTCATCCTCAACCTCAAGCCGTCAATATAGTTACTAGATATCATAGTATTGACCGGACCTATATCAACTTTACTTGGATTCTCTTTTGTTCCAGTTTCAACAAAGTTCTCAATAAAAGCTTTCAAACCAAAGATGACATACTTGAAACCTGGCATCTGCTCAAGTCTTTTTACAAGCATATCCATTGAACTCTCAGTTTTGGTAAGTGGCACTTGACGATATTGTTCCCAAAACTTATCATCACGCATCATAGCATCAGCCTCTTTTATCTCACTACCTTTTCGTTTAAATAGCTGTTGAGGAATTTCATCAAATGCATAGTCAGAATATGTTGTAATTCTTCGAATCTGGAATCCCTGCATAATCTTCATGACCTTGAGTTCTACAATCATATCATCAACTTTAAGAACTCTCTCTCCATTAGGCAACTTCTCAAACTCCTGAATTATGTTCATATGATCTACAAAGTTCACTCCAGATTTTTGAGGAAGATTCATAACACACTTCTTTACTGCATAAGAAGAGTCTGCAAGTACATATAGATGTCCGGTAAAACCAAAGTCCTGAGAATTATTTGGGACAAAAGATAAATGGAAACACTTCTCCTTATCTACAAAAGTTGTATCCATTATATAATATTTATAGAAAGATATTGCATCCGAAGATGATATAGGACTTATAAACGGATATTGAAGTAGACGTATATCATTATCATAGATATTCACATCCGTAAAAACATCTTTAAGTACAGTAGTAAGGATATCACCAGTTGCAAAAAGTTCATTTACACCTGTTGTACTCATACCTTTTACGAGAGTCTTGAGACTCTTTGGATTTTTACGATAAATAATCTGTGATGCTGTCTCATCTATTGAGATAGGAAGAATGTTTTTATCAGTTTCAGGACTATACTCTATCTGATCCTTGAGAAAAGGCATTTTTTTATACATTCCCTTTTCAAGCATCTCTGGGGTAACCTCGTTAAGAGACATCTTAAGTTTCTGATACTTATTATACTGATAGTAGTCATTGTCCTCTAACTTATTATTTTGTTTATTAGCAATGACCTTCTTCATCATCTCTACAGCAGGATTGTTCTTTCTTGAATATTTCTGCCTTTTAGGTTTTATAACTACCTCTTGAAGTACTATATCATCTGGAGAAATCTTTATGTCGAGTAACTTGGTAGTACCTGGTATTATTGTGACGTTCTTCGTTCTATAGCCGACTGCTGAAAAAGTTAGTTTTGTCCAACCTTGTCTGGTTTCAACAGAATAATGCCCTTTATCATCAGTGATACTACCAACTCCTTTGCCTTCATAATAGACTGAAAGATATGGAATAGGCTCATTTGTAACAGAATCAATTACTACACCTTGTATCTTTTGGGCAAAAAGGTTTGTAGTACAAATAAAAAGTATAAAAAAGAGAATCGATCGTATATATACTTTGTTCATTCTAAATTTTCATAATTATATGAGTCGCAAAGTTAATCATTTAGTTAAAAGGATTCTGCAAATTTTACTTAATAAATAATTAATTCAAACTTATAGAACATTTTTTCAAGTGAAAAAAAATAAAAAATAGCAGTTCTGTCCTAAGGATTTTAAAAATGAGTTACTACATATTTCTTTTTGTAAAGTTATATCTTTAACAATTATTAAATATTTAAGTCAATTTTATGGATATAAAATATGATAAATCTAAGAAAAATAGAAGTATACATATTTTTACAAAGTCATTTTATCTATAGTATGATAATTAAAAAAAACATTAATAAAAAAGGGGTCTTTTCACAAAGCCCCCTTTTTAAGTTTTCAATAGGTATTAGTTTTTTTTAAGGTAAAAAGATTGTTTTCAGGATAACGCTGCAAAGATGTTACCTTTTTTATAACATTCCAAAAAAAAACATGTCATACAACATATGTATTAATTTTTTTTAAGGATATGGAATAAACATTCATCTTTACTTTTTGTTATTGCAAAGATAACATTCTTTTTAATATTAGTATATTTTAGTAACTTTTTCTTAGTCATCTGTCTCATCATGCTTATCATGATGTTTCAAAACTTTCGCTTCTATATAAAATACAATCTCTTCACCTATGTTTGTTATATGATCACCAGAACGCTCTAGTTTTCTAAATACTCCAACTAAATCCAAACACATTTTTGTCTCGTCTATATGATTAGCTATATATTGAGTCAGAATAGTAGATGCTTGGGCATTTATCTCATCTACTAAATTATCTTTTGATATTAGTGACATTGCATCATCAATATTCTCTTCATTAAATGCCTTCTTAGATATTTCAAGCATAAGAAGAACTCTTTCAACCATCTCATGCAACCTAAGTTCTTCAAACAGTTCTGTGTTAACAGAATTATTATCAGTTCTGAGAACAAACCTTGCTATTCCTTCTGCAAAGTCACCTAATCTCTCAAGGTTAGTATTTATCTTTAACACTGCTAATACAAAACGCAAATCAATAGCTACAGGATTATAAAGAGCTATGATATCTTCAACATCACTGTCAATATGAAGTTCATATGCATTTACTCTTTTCTCTCTTCCTATGACTTGTTGAGCCAAATCTTTATTCATTGTGAACACTGCATCAGAGGCTTTTGCCATCTGATTGTACACCATTGACCACATCTCATTTAGCTCTTTTTTTAGAGAAGTAATTTCCGATTCTATAAATTTTACCATAATATTTTGATTTATCCGAAACGTCCAGTAATATAATTTTGAGTCTCTTCTTTGGATGGATTAGTGAATATCTTCTTGGTATAATCATACTCCACCATTGCACCTAAGTAGAAAAAAGCTGTCATATCGCTAACTCGTGCAGCTTGCTGCATATTATGAGTTACAATAACAATAGTATAATCTTTTTTCAGTTCATGAATAAGCTCTTCAACCTTTGCAGTAGATATAGGATCTAGTGCTGAGCTGGCTCATCCATTAGCAGAACCGATGGCGAAACAGCCATAGCTCTTGCTATACATAGTCTTTGCTGCTGCCCACCTGAGAGTTCGAATGCAGATTTCTTCAATTTATCCTTCACCTCATTCCAAAGAGCAGCTCCCTTTAATGTCTCTTCTACTCTGTGACTTATGAATTCCTTGTCACTTACACCATTAACTCGTAGTCCATAAGCTACGTTGTCGAAGATACTCTTAGGAAAAGGATTCGGCTTTTGGAAAACCATTCCTACGTTTTTACGTAATTCATCAACAACTACATCTTTTCCATAAATGTTTATGTCGTCAATTAGTACCTCTCCTTCCAATCTTGTATCAGGAATAAGATCATTCATTCTATTCATAAGACGAAGGAATGTAGACTTTCCACATCCTGATGGTCCGATAAAGGCAACAACAGACTTATCTTCTATCTGAATAGATATATCTTTTAAGGCCTGAAATTTACCATAAAAAAAGTCAACGTTTTTTGTTTCTATTTTTATCATAATGGTTTGTTTAGTTCATTTTTGCTTTATTTGAAAAATATTTTCTTAGGAGGTTTGCAATGATATTTATTATCAATATTATCACAATAAGCACCAAAGCTGTTCCATAAGCCATTGGTAACTGTTTCTCCATATCTGTACCACTTGTGGCTAGTACATAAAGATGGTATGGTAATGCCATACACTGATCGAATATTGAGCCTGGAAGATGAGGGAGAAAATATGCAGCACAAGTAAATAATATAGGAGCTGTTTCTCCAGAGACTCTTCCCAATGCAAGAATAAGTCCGGTCATTATATTGGGTAACCCCATAGGAAGTATAACATGCCATATAGTCTGAAGACGCGAAGCTCCTAATGCCCTGCTACCTTCTCTAAAGCTATCTGGGATAGCTTTAAGTGCCTCCTCAGTAGTACGTATGATAAGTGGTAATGACAATAGCCCTAACGTCAGTGATCCAGCCAATATACTATCTCCGAAATCTAGATACTTAACAAAAAGTGCCATACCAAAAAGTCCAAAGACTATGGAAGGTATACCACTAAGATTGTTAGTCATCACTCTGATTATCTTAACAACCGTACCATTACTAGCATATTCATTCATATATATACCACTCATAATGCCAATAGGGAAAGAGAATATTGCACTACCAATCATCAGATAAAATGTACCTACTATAGCCGGCCATATTCCACCTTCAGTCATTCCATTTTCAGGAGAACCGAAAATAAAATTGAAACTGATAACGCCAATACCTTTATAAATTATAAAGCCCAATATAATAAAAAGTATGAGCACTATAAAGTAGCTAAAAGCAGAAAATATATAAAAAGCAAGATTCTGTGACCTTCTTTTACGCTTACCATAATTTGATGGAAATGATATTTTATTATTCATAATCAATTTTTCAGTTTACGATTAAATGACATTCTAGAGGTAACAAACTCTACTGTTGTATTAATTACAAATGTTATCACAAACAATACAACGCCAAGCATGAAAAGAGCTTGGTAATGAGCACCTCCTGCAGGAGCTTCACCCAATTCCGCAGCGATAGTAGCAGGAATGGTTCTCAGCGGTTCAAGCAGAGAAGAAGGAATAACTGCAGCATTACCTGTAACCATGAGTACAGCCATTGTTTCACCTATAGCCCTACCAATACCGAGTACAACTGCAGATGTGATACCAGACATAGAGAATGGTATGACAACCTTATATATTGTCTGCCATTTTGTAGCACCCAAAGCAAGACTAGCCTCTCTCATGCTTCTAGGACAATTGCGTAATGAATCCTCGCTAATCGTAATTATTGTGGGGAGTGCCATTATAGCAAGGACAATACTTCCGGCTAATCCACTCTCACCAACAGGTAGATTGAAAAGTTCTTGAATCAAAGGCACAATAACAACTAGTCCAAAGAAACCAAACACTACAGATGGAATACCATTCAGCAGTTCTATTATAGGCTTAAGAAAATTCCTAACCCTATGACTTGCAACTTCAGACATATATACTGCTACCGAAAGGCCAAAAGGTAAAGAGAAAAGAATTGCAAAAAAGCTGACCCAAAGAGTTCCTGTTATAAGAGGTATGAATCCAAACTGAGCTGATGGTGTAGCAGTAGGAAACCACTCTTTTCCCAAAAAGACTTCGTCAAAATTAATATTCTTATCATCTAACAGCTTCCCGTGAAATTTATCAGTTATAAACTGAGATGGTACAAAAGCTATAATACCTTTCTTTTCAGCTACAACCTTATCAATACATTTATCCACATGTTCATAGTTCTCTCCTAATTCCTCTTTAGTAAAATATTTATCAATACTTTCCAAGCGGAATACTACAATCTTCTCATCTCTTCCACCCAACTGATTCCAGTTTAAATACTCCTCATCAAATATATTTTTTATTTGCTCCGCATTTAATACATTGATAGGATTACTTTTATTTACGGCTATCACATAGCCTTCTTCTATTTCTTTATTCTTAAACAGTCCTCCTGCTTCAAAGAATAAGAATAGAATAATTAGGATGATTACAAAACTAGTAATATAACCACTAAATTTGAGCATCCACTCTACAATTAATTCATATACTCTTCTCATATTTTTTTGTTGCAAATAAATCTATATATTATTAAACAAATATGTAGACAATATTATTATTATATTGCATTTATATTTCATTTACGTTACACGTCAGTTATTATAATATTTAATCTCGGTTTTTTATTTTATTTGTTATACTCTTGTAATATCTACTCACTTAATTTGAAAAATTAATTTAATATTATATAGCTATGCTAAGACTTATAGTGATTTCAATCTCATTACTGGTATATACCAGCAGTTATGCACAAAGAATAAAGGGAAGTGATACTGTTCTCCCTTTAACTCAAGCGGTGGCAGAGACATACATGGATAAATATCCTCAACGTACAGTAACAGTTACTGGAGGAGGATCGGGTGTAGGAATATCTTCTATAATGGAAGGTACTACTGATATAGCAATGTCTTCAAGGCCAATAAAGTTCAGCGAGAAAATAAAACTTAAAAAAAGTAATAATGAACTAGAAGAAGTTATTGTTGCTTATGATGCTCTTGCTGTAATAGTAAACCCATCCAATCCTGTAAAAAAGCTCACCAAAGATCAGTTGGAGAAAATATTCAGAGGTAAAATAAAAAACTGGAAAGAGGTTGGTGGAAATGATATGAAGATAATAGTATATTCCCGAGAGACATCATCAGGAACATATGAGTTTTTCAAGGAGAGTGTCCTTAATAATAAAAATTATATGGCAGGAGTTCTTTCAATGCCTGCAACAGGAGCGATTATACAATCTGTTAGTCAGACAAAAGGAGCAATTGGATATGTAGGATTAGCATACTTATCTCCTAAGGTAAAAGCCTTATCTGTAGCTTACAAGGATAATAAATATGTCTATCCATCTATGGCAAATGGATCTAATAAAAGCTATCCTATAGTACGTCCCCTATTCTATTATTATAATAAGAAATATTCTGAGAAGAATATGCCTTTCATTAATTTCATTTTATCAGATGCCGGACAAAATATTATAAAAAAAGGCGGATATATTCCAGTTAAATAGGTAGATAATAAAAAGAATATGTATTTTTGCAGAAATGCAAAAATGATTAATATGACTGATATTAACGTCACAGAAGATAAAGAAAAAAAAAGCCTTAATTTTATAGAACAGGTTGTCGAGAACGATCTTAAAGAGGGGAAAAACGACGGAAAAGTTCAAACCCGTTTTCCACCGGAACCAAATGGATATCTTCACATAGGACATGCAAAAGCGATTTGCATGGATTTTGGTATCGCAGCTAAGTATGGTGGAATTTGCAACCTGCGCTTTGACGATACAAACCCAACTAAAGAGGATTTAGAGTATGTTGAAGCTATAAAAGAGGATATTAAATGGCTTGGCTTTGATTGGGGAAATGAATATTATGCATCAGATTACTTCCAACAACTTTGGGACTTTGCTATTGACCTTATAAAAAGAGGAAAAGCATACATAGACGAACAAAGTGCAGAACTAATTGCACAGCAAAAAGGAACCCCAACTCAGGCCGGGACAAATAGTCCTTTTAGAGAGAGACCTATTGAGGAAAGTCTTGAATTATTCTATAAGATGAATAGTGGTGAACTTGAAGAAGGTTCTATGGTCTTGAGGGCTAAGATAGATATGTCCAGCCCTAATATGCATTTCCGTGACCCTATTATATACCGAATAGTTAAAACTCCTCATCACCGCACTGGCACAACATGGAAAGCATACCCTATGTATGATTTTGCACATGGACAGAGCGACTACTTCGAAGGAGTTACTCACTCATTATGTACTTTAGAGTTTGTTCCTCACCGCGCACTTTATGATTTATTTGTTGACTGGGTTAAGAATGAAAAGGATTTGAATGACCATCGTCCTCATCAGTATGAGTTCAATAAACTTAATTTGAACTATACCTTGATGAGTAAACGTAACCTATTAATCCTAGTAAAGGAGAACCTTGTTAACGGATGGGATGATCCACGTATGCCTACACTTTGCGGTTTTAGAAGAAGAGGATATTCTCCTGAATCTATTCGTAATTTTGTAGATAAGATTGGCTATACAACATATGATGCCCTTAATGACTTTGCTCTCCTTGAAAGTGCAGTCCGTGACGATTTAAACAAGAAAGCTACTCGTGTTTCAGCAGTACTTGACCCTGTTAAACTTATCATAACCAACTATCCTGAGGGAAAAGTTGAAGAGATGGAGGCAATAAATAACCCTGAAGATTTAACAGCCGGCTCTCATACAATAGAGTTCAGTCGTGAACTTTGGATGGAGAGAGAAGATTTTATGGAAGATGCTCCAAAAAAATTCTTCCGAATGACTCCAGGGCAAGATGTACGCCTTAAAAATGCATATATAGTTAATTGCACTGGTTGCAAAAAAGATGCTAACGGAAATGTGATAGAAGTATATGCAGAATACTATCCAGATAGTAAAACCGGCATGGAAGGAAGCAATAGAAAAGTTAAAGGCACACTTCATTGGGTTAGCTGTGACCATTGCCTAAAGGCAGAGGTAAGAGTATACGACCGTCTTTGGAAAGTAGAAAACCCACGCGATGAGATGGCTGCCATTAGAGAAGAGAAAAACTGTGATGCGCTTGAAGCAATGAAGGAGATGATTAACCCATATTCTCTTCAGGTTATGAAAGAGTGTTACGTCGAAAAATTCTTATCTACAACAAAACCACTTGACTATCTCCAGTTCCAGAGAATTGGCTATTTCACACCTGATAAAGAGTCAACCTCCGACAATCTGATATTTAACAGAACAGTATCATTGAAAGATACTTGGAGCAAGATTAATAAAAATTGATATTAAAGCATTAATACAATAAAATAGAAAGACTGTCTAGCATCTATTAAAAAAGTTTAGACAGTCTTTTCTAATAATATAAGTTATAAATAATATATCTTAATCTATTAACAATCACAAAAAATGGAATCAGTAGCATTCATACAATGGTGTCTTGATAACTTAAATTATTGGACAATAACACTATTAATGACAATAGAAAGTTCTTTTATACCTTTTCCTTCTGAAGTAGTAGTACCACCAGCTGCATATAAAGCTGCTGCAGCAGGAAGTGACCTAAACGTTTTTCTAGTTGTATTATTTGCTACTTTAGGAGCTAATCTTGGCGCGCTTATCAACTACTATTTAGCTTATTTTGTAGGTCGACCAATAGTGTACAAATTTGCTAATAGCAAATTCGGTCATATATGTCTCATTGACGAAAACAAGGTCAAACATGCAGAAAAGTATTTTGATGACCATGGAGCTTTGTCTACATTTATAGGTAGATTGATTCCAGCAGTACGCCAATTAATATCTATACCTGCAGGCCTGGCAAAGATGAAGTTATCTACATTCCTTATTTTTACTACAGCTGGAGCGCTTTTATGGAATACAATTCTTGCTGCTATAGGATATTATCTTTACTCTGTTGTTCCAGAAGATAAACTCATGTCTACTGTAACAGAATACAGCAGTGAGATAGGATACATATTTATTGCAATCGGAATTTTGATTGTATTATTCTTCATACAAAAAGGAAGAAAATAATATTTTAACCAAACTATTTCCTTCAACAATTTGTTATATAGAAAAATGTAGAATTATGTCAAAAACAAATTTAAAAGGTGGCCAGGTATCATTGGCAGGTAATTTTATTCAAACCGGAGTTTTTGCTCCTGATTTTGAAATGATAAAGGGGGATTTAAGTCCATTTAAACTAAGTGAAAGCAAAGGGAAATATTTAATTCTAAATATTTTTCCTAGTTTGGATACTTCAGTTTGTGCAACTTCTGTAAGAAAGTTCAATCAACATGCTGCATCTCTTTCGAATACTATTGTATTAGCTATCTCTAAAGATTTGCCATTCGCTCAAGGTCGTTTCTGCTCTATAGAAGGCATTGAAAATGTTGTTGCTCTTTCTGACTTCAGAAATATTTCTGATTTCGGTAAAGAATATGGTGTATTGATTGAGGATTCTCCACTACAAGGACTTTTAGCAAGAGCCGTTATTGTATTAAATACTGAAGGAAAAGTGATTTATTCAGAACTAGTTCCTGAAATAACACAAGAGCCAGATTACCAAAAGGCATTAGAAGCTCTTAAATAAGCCCTATCATAATTATAATAATTAAGGATTATATCTCATCATAAAATGATTTGATATAATCCTTTTTATATATTGCGTTTATTGGTTCAGATACTACGGGTCAGCCCCTAAAGTTAGGGATTTAACAAATTAAGCATACTGTTTAGTAACCCTGAACAAGTAAAACTTTACATCATCAACTCCTCTGAATGTAGCCCTGAAAGATTCTTGTTTTGCATTAAAAGATTCAGCATCGGCATTGGTCAACCCCAGCATCTGTTTATGTACATGAAAACCGGTCTATTATATATGTCGCAAATCTGTCGTGATCGGTTAATGAATAGATCATGATCGATTAGTCAATGAATCATGACTGGTTGAACAATGAATCATGATCGGTTGAACAGTTTATCCTGATCCGTTTTTCTGAACAATGAAAATAATTGATCCTATATTTTCTTTGCATTAAACAAAGATAATATTATTAATCAAGAAGAAATAGAATTTGTTAAATCCCCAAGTTTACGGAGGGAGCCCATTTTTTTAATCATGTTTACAGAACCTGATCTGCAAAAAGATAAAAGACTAATCTTGAGAGAAATCTTTTATTCTCTGCTCTTCATTTAATCTGCATATCAATAATGTATCATTATTTTCTGCAATAATATAACCATCCAGCCCTTGCACAACAACTTTTCTTTCTTGCATAGTATGAACAATACAATTTCTAGACTCATAAAGATTAATATTATTGCCAATTAATACATTGTTATGAGCATCTTTGATTTTATTGTCGAAAAGTGATCCCCAAGTACCTAAGTCACTCCAGCCAAAATTAGCTGGAAAAACAAAAATCTCATCAGCTTTCTCCATTACCGCATAGTCTATAGAGATATTCTCACAAAGTGGGAATTCTGAGTCAATCATATCCTGTTCTTTATCAGTATAGAAGTATGGAAAAACTTTTTCAAATATTGCTGCCATATCTGGCTGATATACCCTAATGGAGTTTACAATAGTATTAATGTTCCAAACAAAAATACCTGCATTCCAGAAGAAGTTATTCTTTTGAAGATATTTTTTTGCTCTCTCCTCGTCAGGTTTCTCTTTAAATGAATCAACTCTAAATACTTCCTTATTTTTTGTGGATGGCAAAGATAAATCAGCTTCAATATATCCATAACCAGTCTCTGGCCTTGTTGGTTTCATTCCTAATGTAAGAATAGCATCAGACTGATTTGTAAAATTTAATGCAGATTTAATAACTCTTTGAAATTCAACAACATCAGTTACAATATGGTCACTTGGAGTGACTACTACATTTGCATTAGGATTACGTTTCTTAATTTTCCAACTCACATAGGCTATACATGGAGCTGTATTTCTTCTGCATGGTTCACATAGTATATTATCTTCAGGTATTTCCGGAAGTTGCTCTTTTACTATAGAAATATATTTTTTAGAAGTTACTATCCATATATTATCTAACGAACATAATCCTTTGAATCTATCTACGGTAAGCTGGATCAATGATTTACCACATCCTAAAACATCAATAAATTGTTTAGGAAACTCTTGGGTGCTCATAGGCCAAAACCTACTTCCTACCCCTCCAGCCATAATAACAAGGTGATTATTTTCCAATGCCATATAATTAATAGTTAAAATACAAATTTAACTATTAATTTCTATATTATATAATAAAACCGCCACCATTTTGACTATGGTGGCGGTTGCTCAAATATTTATTTGTAAAAAATTAGCAATACATATTTACAATTGCTTCGTAAAGTTCTTGCTTACCACTTACTTGTTTTGGCTCACCAACTTCTTAGAATAAGAAACAAGATCTTCAAGAGTTAATTTACCATTCTCAAAATCTTTACCCTTACCTGCATCAAAAGAGGCATAACGATCACTGAACATCTTCTTATATGGAGATTCGTTAAGTAAAGCAGCAGCAGATTCTAATGCACGAGCCATAACATCCATTCCAGAGATATGAGCGATAAATATATCTTCAAGATCTGTTGAGTTACGACGAGTTTTAGCATCAAAATTAGTACCACCGTTACCGAAACCACCATTACGAATAACCTGCATCATTGCCTGAATCAATTCGTAATTATCAATTGGGAACTGGTCAGTATCCCATCCGTTCTGTTGGTCACCGCGGTTTGCATCAATAGAACCTAGCATTCCATTGTCTACAGCTACTGCTAGTTCATGCTCAAATGTATGACCTGCAAGTGTTGCATGGTTAACCTCAATATTAACTTTGAAATCTTTTTCAAGACCATGAGCTTTCAAGAAACCAATAACTGTTTCTGTATCAACATCATACTGATGTTTACTTGGTTCCATTGGTTTTGGTTCAATAAGGAATGTACCAGTAAAGCCTTTAGAACGAGCATAGTCTCTTGCAATAGTTAACATCTGTGCAAGATGTTCTTTCTCACGTTTTTGGTCTGTGTTAAGAAGTGACATATATCCTTCTCTACCGCCCCAGAATACGTAATTGCTACCACCAAGTTCGATAGTTGCATCAATAGCATTCTTTATTTGAACAGCAGCTCTTGCTACAACATCAAATTCAGGGTTAGTTGCAGCACCATTCATATAACGAGCATGACCAAATACATTTGCAGTACCCCACAATAATTTAATACCTGTTTCTGCTTGTTTTTGTTTAGCATAAGCTACAACTTCTTTCAAATTTGATTCATATTCTTCTATAGTAGAAGCCTCTTCGCAAAGGTCTACATCATGGAAACAATAGAATTCGATACCAAGTTTCTGCATAATTTCAAAACCAGCATCCAACTTGTTTTTAGCAGCCTGAACTTTATCTGAGTTGCCATTCCAAGGGAATGATTTAGTTCCTCCACCAAATTGATCTCCACCCTCTGCACAAAGTGTATGCCACCATGCCATAGCGAATCTTAACCAATCTTTCATCTTCTTTCCATTGATAACTTTTTCTGCATCATAATAACGGAAAGCCATAGGATTTTTACTCTCCTTACCTTCAAATTTAATTTTTCCTATACCAGGAAAATACTCTTTTGTTGCCATAATTTTTTTTTATTTAAAAACCTGTATTAACTAATTATTTTTATTCTAAATTCTTTTTCAATAGACTCTTCCATCTTAAGTAAGCCTCTTCATAAGCCTCTTTATTATTCAAGTCCGGTTCAATGGTCTGCAATTTCTTAAGTGTTGCAAAGGCTTCATTATTGTCCTTGTAGAGACCTGCTCCAATACCTGCACCCTTAGCAGCACCTACAGATCCATCGGTATCATATAGATCAATCGTAGCTCCAGTTATACCTGCAAGCGTAGAGCTAAATATAGGACTCAAAAACATGTTTGCATATCCTGCATGTATCTTCTTGATATTGATACCTAAGCTCTCCATAATCTCAATTCCATACTTAAATGAGAATACTATTCCTTCTTGGGCAGCCCTGATTATATCTTCTTTTGTATGAACATTAAAATTAACTCCATTTATAGAACAGCCGATTTCACTATTCTCAAGCATACGCTCAGCACCATTACCAAATGGCAAAATGGAGATTCCATTGCTACCAATAGAAGATTTTGCAGCTAGTAAGTTCATATCATTATACGAGATTCCTTCTGGGGCAATGTTATGCTTAATCCATGAGTTAAGAATGCCTGTGCCATTTATACACAGCAGAACGCCCAAACGTGTTTGGTCAATAGAGTGGTTAACATGGGCAAAATTATTAACCCTAGATTTATTATCATAGTTTATCGTACCATTCACTCCATAAACTACACCTGAAGTTCCAGCTGTAGAAGCGATCTCACCTGGATTAAAGACATTGAGAGACAAAGCATTATTAGGTTGATCTCCTGCTCTATATGTAATAGGAGTACCTTCACATAAACCTAACTCTTGTGCAGCCCATGCATTTACTCTACCCTGTTCTGAGAAAGTCGGCTTAATTTCTGGAATAAAAGAACTATCAAATCCATAATATTTCATTATAATATCAGCAATCTTATTCTCTTTAAAATCCCAAAACATTCCTTCTGACAAACCAGATACAGTAGTACATATTTCACCGGAAAGCATCATAGCAATATAATCGCCAGGAAGCATTACCTTATATATCTTATCATATATTTCAGGTTCATTTTCCTTCACCCATGCTAATTTAGAAGCTGTAAAGTTTCCAGGAGAATTTAATAGGTGATTCAAACATACATCCTCCCCTATAGTTTGGAATGCATTCTGTCCATAAGGAACAGCCCTAGAATCACACCAGATTATTGCTGGACGCAATACTTTTTTATCCTTATCAACACAAACCAATCCATGCATCTGATATGAAATACCAATGGCTTTTATCTCCTTAGAATCAACGCCACTCTGAGTCATAACAGCCTTTGTAGACATTTTTAGATACTCAAACCAATTTTTTGGATCTTGTTCTGCCCATCCCTTTTTAACAGCAATAATAGGGGCTTCATTTTTAGGATAAAATGCAGATGCAATATTTTTTCCCGTATTTACATCAACAAGACTCGCCTTAACAGACGAACTTCCTATGTCATAACCTAATAAATACATATTTATTTAATTTAATGATTAACGTCCTGATTTATTATATATAGCTCTATCAAATTTAAATAGCCTAGCAGCCCTATGACTAACATTAACCTGCTTCTCATCCAATGGAACAACATACTGCATTTGAGTTACTTTTTTATGAAAATTTCTAACGTCATATTCTTTATCATAAATAAGTTCATAGAGAGTCCTTAATTGAGCTATAGTGAATTTCCTAGGTAATAAGTCAAATATTACACAAGGTGACATCTCAACATATCTTCTTATATGTAGTATTGAATCTTTTAAAATTTGGAAATGGTCAAATGCTAAGCTGTGAACTTCATCAACTGGAACCCATTCAGCATCAAATTTGTCTGAAAGATTAGAAAGATTCCTACTCATCTTCAACAATGATAAATATGCTATAGTAACAATTCTATCTATCTTCAAGCTGTCCAATTTATGAAACCTCTCTAACCATAATACATCTTTAGGATTACGGGTCCTATCTTTCGACCCATAGGCTTTAAACTGGCTCATCTTTACATTCTTCAAGCCGGATAGCTCACTAAGTACTCTCTTGGCAGCCTCATCAAGGTTCTCGTCATCATAGATTAGACTTCCTGGAAGCTTCATATTGTTATACTTATCATTTTCGCCACCATCCATCTGGCGAACAAGTAAAACTTTAAATTTATCTTTATCAAAACCAATCAGCACACAGTCAACAGACACATGTAGATTAATGTTCTCGTTTTGGTTTCCCATAATATTATTATTTACGCTGCAAATATAAATACTTTTTCATAAATACAACATCTAACAATACGTTTTTTGCTATGTTTTAAAACACTTGTTTTCAATCTTGTACATATCATACTTTATACATTATCAATGCTCCAACTTATCTTATTATTTACAATTAGTGCCTAATCCTCTCATTTACTGAATACATATTATTAGTTACCATATCAAAAAGAGCTTAAGAAAACAAAAAAAAGTAATTAAGAAATAAAAAAAATAATTTATGCGCAGAGTATTAAAAAACATTAGTTTATAGTATGATAAATACATTTTTTACTTATTTTTGCCTTACAGACAAAGTTTTAATAAATATGAAAAAGAGGATCCTTATATTAGATGATAAAGAGACTATAGCTAAAGTCTTGTCCATATATTTAAGAAATGACTACGATTGTGTTTGGCTTCCTGATGGAGTACAAGGAATGAAATGGCTTCAAGAAGGCAATATTCCAGATTTAATTATCACTGATATTAGAATGCCTGAAATGAGAGGAGACGATTTCCTTAATTGGATAAAAAGTAACGAGCTATTCAAACAGATACCAGTAATAATTCTAAGTAGTGAAGATAGCACTAGTGAAAGGGTTCGTCTTTTAGAAGAGGGAGCTGAAGATTATATTGTAAAGCCATTCAACCCTATGGAACTTAAAATTAGGATTAAGAAAATTATTGATTAAAAGATGACAAACCTTTTATATATCGGTAAGAACAAAAGTTTCTTATCCAATATTGGAAGACTTGAAAATGTACAAATGATTTACGCCCTGAATTATCAGGACGCAATTTTCATTTGTCTTAACCTTAAAGTACATGAAAACGTTGTTATTCTTTTTGAAAAAGGGGAATTGAGTTATGATATCAATAATATTCTATCCTTCAGAAAAAAGTTTCATCAAGCATATATAATGCTCATTACTGATAATTTATATAGTGAAGAGAGAACCGCTTATCTTAAAAGTGGGATAAATGATACTATATATCCATCAATCTCAAAAAATGATCTTATATACAAACTGAACCTTATAAAAAAACGTCAGGATGTACTATATCAGAAAACCAAAAAGAGCAAGGATGATAAAAAGATATTCAAACTTCCAATATGGAAACGAATCTTTGACCTCATTTTTGGTACTTTACTTATAATTATACTATCTCCAATTCTTTTTTTGACCGCATTAGCAATTAAGATTGAGAGTAAAGGTCCGATAATATATTCGGCTCCAAGAGTCGGATCAAATTACACAATTTTTAGTTTCTTTAAATTCCGCTCAATGTATATTGATGCAGATAAGAGATTGGACGATTTGTCTCACCTAAACCAATACTCTGTACAAAATCAAGTGGCAGGTACTATAACTCCTAAAGAGTTTTCTGTTGAAGAACTAGGAGATATGACTTTTGGCGATGGTGGTATGATTTTTGATGATGATGGAGTAGTAATTGGTGATGATATATTAAATATTGATAAAGATATCTCTATATTAGTCTCAGATGATTGTATATTGCCAGAGAATATGGTCGGTGAGATAACAAGTAATAAGAATCCTTTTATTAAAATTGCAAATGATCCTCGTGTAACTAAAGTTGGAAGGATTATTCGTAAATTAAGTATAGATGAGTTACCACAGTTATTTAATGTCCTTAAAGGTGACATGTCTATAGTTGGGAATCGACCACTTCCTCTATATGAAGCAGAAAAGCTTACTAATGATGAAAGTATAGATCGTTTTCTAGCTCCAGCAGGGATGACTGGACTTTGGCAAGTTGAAAAAAGAGGTGATGATTGTAAATTATCATCTATAGAAAGAAAAGAGTTGGATTTGAAATATGGTCGCAATTTCTCTTTATGGCTTGACATTAAAATTTTATTCAAAACACTAACAGCATTTGTCCAAAAAGGTAATGTTTAAAACATGTATTTATGAACAAATTAAAATATTACATACTATTTAGCCTATGTTCTTTTTCATGTCTCAATCTTTTAGCAAAGGGAGACAACAATAAAGTAATTCAAGAGGCTCCTAAGACAGATATAATAGTTCAGTCTAAGAATAACACCATTAGTGATTCTATTAGTGATGATTCATTTAAGTTACCACCCTTAAGTGTGTTATTTGAAAATGCCCGTAACAATCCTAGTGTTTCTATATTGGAAAAAGATAGACAACTTCAGAAAAAGTTACTTACTAAAGAGAAGAAAGCCTGGATGAATTTTTTTTCAGCCAGAGCTGGATATTCGCATGGCGTTACAGATAATTATGGTACTCAAACTGATGTTTTAACACCCATATTTTATCAATATACAGGTATAGAACAAAATTACTGGAATGTTGGAGGTAATGTTAATATACCAATTGAGGAGTTATTTGATTTAAAAGGAAAAGTCAATAGACAAAAAATACTTCTAGAAAAAGCTGAGTTAACTAAAGATCAAGCATTTGACCTTCTTAAGCAACAGATAATTCATATTTACGTTAATATAGAATCAAATATTGAATTATTAAAAGAAACTTCGCAAATTTTGGCGCTTTACCAAGGAGCTGCTTTAGAAGCAGAAGAAGAATATAGACATAAAAGAAATAATATTAGCGCTGTAGCTCTTGTGAAAGAACAAGAGTGTAATACTAAAGCTAAATATGAAAATATTCGTTCTAATATCAGAGAACAGATACTAGTACTAGAAATTCTTTCTAAAACAGACATTTTACCTCAGACTAATTTTTAGAATATGGAACAATTCAAATATATAATAAGTTTTTTCTATCGCATTCGCTGGTGGATTATTATAGTTCCAATACTAGTAGGTATTTTTGTATGGATTATTACAAGAAACACAGAAAAGAATTATGACGTAAAAACAACAATTTATACTGGAATAATTTCTGGTTATAATGTTGACCAATCTGATTACAAAAATGCGAATGTGCATCTAAGTAACCTAATAAATATTATTACTACAGAACGAACATTAAAAGCTGTCTCATTAAAACTTCTTACTCGTTGCCTAATTTATGGAGATGCTGAAAAAAATACTAGTTATATTACAGCAGAACACTTTAATATCCTAAATCAATCAATACCAAGAGAACTTAGGCCACTTATTGACAAGCAAGATGAAGAAAAAACATATAACCGTCTTGTTGCTTTTGAACGCCCATCAGTTAATAACTTTATTTACCAATTATTAAATTACAATAATCCATATTTTAGTATAGCTTCACTAAGTGAAAAAATAAAAGTATCTCAATTAGGGAATAGTGATATGATTGAGATAGGTTATAGTGCCAACGACCCAGGTATCACTTATAACACACTTGACATTTTAAATGAAGAATTTGTTAAACAATATCGAGAACTTAGGTATGGAGAGACCAATAATGTTATTCAATTCTTCCGTGAGGAGTTGGCAAGATTAGGATCACAGTTGACATCTGCAGAGGATTCACTTATAGAATACAATATTGAACATCGTATTATTAACTTTGAGGAGCAGACTAAACAGGTTACAATTCTAGATGCTGCACAAAGGGTGACTGATAATGATTTACTTATTAATAGTACTACCTCTTCAGCATTAACAAACTTTTACGAAAACAAGTTAGGTGAAGTAGCAAAAAGGATAAAAAACAGTAATGAGTTTCTAGATAATATAAATCGCCTGTCTACTATTAACAACGATTTGTATTCTAGATCATTAACCAATAACACTGGATATTATGATAAATTAAATAGAGAAAGAGATAAGACAGAAGAAAACATGTCAAATATTGCAAAAAAAATATCTTCTGTTAATTCCACAACTGATAATATTCCCTCTGAAACATTAGTAGATAAATGGCTAGAACAAGTAGTTCTCAATGAGAAAACAAAATCACAGATGCAAGCTCAGAATATAATGAGGGAGAAATTAGATGAAGACTTTGTATATTACTCACCAATTGGAGCTACATTAAATAGAAAAGAGAGAAATATTGGATTTGTTGAAAGTAACTACATGTCAATAATGGGCGCATTGAATCAAGCAATACTTAGGCAGAAAAATCTTGAGATGACTGCGGCTACTTTGAAAGTAATGAACCCACCTCTTTTTCCTTTAAACTCATCATCTAGTAACAGCAGAATGGTTGTCTTAACGTCCATGCTTGCAGCAATACTATTTATTATTGGGTATTTTTTGATAATTGAAATTTTAGATCATACTCTTAGAGATAAAACGAGAGCGGAAAGACTTACTGGTGGAGGTGTAATTGGAGCATTCCCGCAAAAGAGTTCACTTAGATACAGAAGATATAATAAGTCAATAGAGAGCATGGCTATTAAAAACCTTAGTACTAATATATTGCCGTATCTCTCAGGAAAGAAGCGACGTATTATTAATCTATTTAGTACTGAGCACAAAGATGGAAAGACTAATATAGCTAAAGCTCTAGAGTTTTACTGGAATAGCATTGGATTAAATGTACGAAGAATAACTTACGAAGAAGATTTCTTAAGCGAAGATAGCGAGTATATAGAAGCAAAAAGTATAAATGATATATGTAAAGACATTGACGATAATGAAATTATTATTGTAGAATTCCCTATACTTAAAGATAATCCTATATCTCCTTCTATTATAAATGAGGCAAGTTTAAATCTACTTGTCGTTAGAGCAAATAGGACTTGGAAGAATACTGACCAAAGAATTTATGATGATCTTTCACGAAAGAAAGATGATGAGGTTCCTCTCTTTATATATTTAACACAAGCAAATAGGAGTTGTGTAGAGGACTTTACTGGACAACTTCCTCCATATACATCTTTAAAGAACTTAGAATATAAATTATCACAATTAGGACTTACATCGACTGATTATGTAAACAATGAAAAATAATAATTTCATTAGTAAGATAAATTACAACCTATTAGTTGCAATAATTGGTATATCTCTATTTATGTGTTTATCTTGCATAATAGGATACCAATCTTCTTTACTTATTGGTATTATACCAATTGTTTTACTATCTGTAGGTATTGCTTTAACTAAGTCATGGATTTCTTTAACTTTCCTCTTTCTCACCAACTATATTATTATGGGAGTGACAAGATATATTTATATTTCTATTCCTATTACTAATGTCTTTGATTTGATTTATGGTACAATTATTGCATTTATAATAATAAAACAGATATATAAACATGAAGATTTTAGCAAAGTATTAAATGTATATACAATAGTTACATTTATATGGTTATTATATTGTACTATAAATATTGGTAATAATGTTACAGGCTCAATACATTTTGAATCATGCTTCGCACCGTTAGACCATTAGCTATATATCCATTTGTTACCTGTTTTGTAATATCTTTAAGTTGTAAAAGTCACAAATTTATTTACTACTTCCTTCTTCTTCTATCTATATTTACTATTCTTGGTGCATCAAGAGGAATTTGGCAAAAATACCATGGTTTTGATAGCACAGAGTACGAATGGCTTATGACAGTTGGAGCGAGAACACATCTAATCTATTCTGGTATAAGGTTTTTCTCTTTTTTCACAGATGCTGCTAATTTTGGTTGTAGTATGGGCTTATCTTTCGTTATTCTATTTATATCCTCAATATTCACAAAAAACAGATACTTAAAAATTCTATTCATTTTAAGTGCTGCGTTTTCTATATGGGGATTACTGTTATCAGGTACAAGAGCAGCAATGGCTATTCCATTTGTAGGCATTGCACTATTTACAATTCTTGCTAAAAAATGGAAATATATTGCCTTATCAGCGTTTTGTCTATTTACTGCTTTTTTCATATTAAAGTTTACTACCATAGGTAATAGCAACTCTGCTATTAGAAGAATGAGAACAGCTTTTAATATTGAGGATGCATCATTTCAAGTTAGAATTGAGAATCAAAAAGCATTAAAAGCATACATGAAGGAAGCACCTTTTGGAATTGGAATAGGTGTACAGCCCTCTGATATATCTGTACAAAATAAATTTTATTTTGTATCAACCTGTGCTTCTGATTCTGATTTAGTATACATATGGATGAGATTAGGAGTAGTTGGGCTTACAATATATCTTATTTTACAGTTTATCATATATGCATATGGAGCGTACATTATTCTATTTAAAATTAAAAATGAAGAAATAAGAGGGCTTTTGACTGGACTACTATGTGGTTGTGCTGGTTTGTTAGTTGCTTCATATGCTAACCAAGTTAGTTTACAGTTTCCTAATGGTCTCCTATCATTTACATGTCTCACATTAGTATTCTTAGGACCATACTTAGATAAACAATATAGTAAAGAGCATGGATGCAAATAATTTCATATCTGTTATCTCTGTAAATTACAATGGCTATTATGACACCTGTAATTTCATTGATTCTTGGACTACAGTTATTAGTTCATTTAGATATGAAATTATTATTATAGATAATGGATCAGAAATAAATGAAAGTATATTAATAAAAAACAGATATCCTAATATTATTACTTATAGGAGTGAAAAGAATCTTGGTTTCGCAGGTGCAAATAATATTGGAATTAAATTAGCAAAAGGAAATATACTTTTCTTCTTAAACAATGATACATTAATAATAAATGACACATTACCACAGTTCCTAAAAAAACTGAATTATAATAAAGTTGCAGGTATATCTCCTATTATTCTAAATCAGGATAAAGATTTCTCGATTCAATTTGCAGGATATACTGAGCTCTCCGAAATTACACTTAGAAACAAAGCACTCACAAATTTTAAAGATGATAATAGATCAATAAAAACTGCATTTTTACATGGAGCAGCGATGGCTTTTAAAAGAGAAGCAATAGAAAATGTCGGAATTATGAATGAAGATTATTTTCTATATTATGAGGAGTTTGATTGGTGTGAAAAGTTTAAAAAGAAAGGATATGAGATTTATGTAGAGCCATCTTTTAAAATCGTTCACAAGAATAGCGGCACAATAGGTTTAAATAGCCCAATAAAAGCTTACTATCTTACAAGAAACAGATTGTTATTTGCTTATAACAACCGTAGTAAATACAAATTATTTTTTATAATTTTATATCATCTTTCTATAGCATACCCTTATAATTTAATTAGAACTCTAGTTTATGGTAAAAAAGAGATAGCAAAAGCTGAAATTAGAGGTATTATAGATTATTTTAAAATAACAATATAATTATGTTCATCATTCAATTACTTGACATATTATTTTTTATTATTAGTTCAATAACAGTTCTCTATCTGTTATTTTTCTCATTTGCTGCATTTTTCAAAAAAAATGATGCTTATCATAATACAAAAGCAAGGCACAGATTTGCAGTTCTTATACCTGCATATAAAGATGATGATTATATTATTCCTACAGTAAGATCCGTAATGAGACAGGACTACCCTATTGATTGTTATGAAATAGTAGTAATTGCTGATCACCTTCATCCTGATACTATTTTAAGTCTTTCTCAACTTCCCATAACATTAGTTCAAGCTAATTTTATTAAAAGTTCAAAAACTAAAGCCTTAAAAGCCGCAACATCTATTTTGAATGAAAACAACTATGATATCGCAGTAATCTTGAATGCAGACAACCTTGTTGATACTGACTACTTAATAAAAATAAACGAAACTTTTGAGGCTGGTTCAATTGCTATTCAAAGCCATAGGGTGCGACAAGAGAGATCTACTAATATATCAGTAATTGATGCTGTAGCTGATGAAATAAATAATACTATTACAAGACTAGGCCATGTTGCCTTAGGACTCTCATCATCACTAAATGGCTCTGGTATGGCATTTGATTATTCATGGTTCAACGAAAATATAAATAAGCTATCAGACGAAGAAGATGAGAAGGCTTTAGAATCTTTATTATTAAAAGATAGAATATTTATAGATTATCTTGACGATGCTAACATATATGCAACTAAAATTGGTGGGAAAAATAAGTTTTATACTCAGAGGAGAAACTGGATACACTCTCATTATAGTTCATTCTTTGGGAATATTAAAAATCTTCCTAGTGCAATTGTAAGTGGCAATTTCGATTATGCTGACAGGATTATTCAATGGGGAATTTTCCCAAGAAGTATTATGTTTATTATTACTATTTTTTTTAGTACAATACTTCTATTTATAGAGTGGAGTTTAAGTATAAAATGGTTCATTTTATTTATTTTATTGCTTTTCTCAATGGCATTAGCTACACCAGATTACCTAGTTGATAATAAATTCAACAAATCAATGAAAGCTATTCCTATTATTGCATTAAGTGCATTAATTAATTTATTATTTAAAAAGAGAAATCATTATGACTGAATTTCTTAATATAACTTTTGCTATATTATTTATTTATTTCGCAATATGTATATTATACATATCTGTTTTCTCTTTTGCCTCATTTTTCTTTCATCCAATAAAAATAACAAAAAAAAATATTTATAATAAATTTGCTATTCTATTACCATCTTATAGAGAGGATGATGTAATAGATGACTCGGTTGATTCTCTAATATCTCAAAGCTACAGCAATATCAATTATGATATACATGTAATATCAGATAGTATGTCAACAGAAACAAATGAGAGATTAATCCGTAAAAGGATTAACCTATATGAAGTTAAATTCGAGAACAGCTCAAAAGCAAAATCATTAAAATACGCCAGTAAATTATTACATAAATATGATTATGTTATAATTCTTGACGCTGACAATATTGTCCCATATAATTATATTGAAGATATAAACTCATTCGTTTCAGAGACTGGATGTATAGCATTACAAACCCATCGTCAGTCCAAAAATATTGATAATAATATTTCTTATATGGATAGTGTTATTGAAGAGATGAATAATTCAATATACAGAAAAGGACATAATGCAATTAATATATCATCATCTATAATTGGTTCTGGAGTAGTATTAGATTATAAATGGTTTATCGAAAATGTACAAAACTTAGAAAGTACTGGAGAAGATAAAGAAATTGAAGAACAACTATTAAAACAAAATCACTTTATATATTATAACGAAGATATCATTTTCAAAGATGAAAAGGTAAGCAACAAAAAGAGCATAAAATATCAAAGAAGAAGATGGATAGGTACTCAATTCCATCTGCTTAAACTTTTGCTCTTCAATTTACTCGTAGTAATAAAAAAAGGTAATATAAACTATATAATAAAAATTATAGAAACTATTATTTTACCAAAGAGTTTATTAATTGGTTTTCTATTTATTACAACTTTAATTATTACAATTATTAGTCCTATTTTTTCTATAGTATGGTGGGGTATGCTTATTTTATTACTGACATCTTTGTATGCTGCAATTCCAAAATATTTGAGAGATAAAAGACTTATTATTGCTTTATCAAACTTACCACACTATTTTATGATGATGTTTGTAAACCTATTTAAAATAAAAAGTGCAAACAAGAGTTTTATTCACACTCAACATGGAGGTTAATAATGACAATAAAAGAGTATATATATTCTCATAATAAGATTAAAAGTATATTTTACCGACTTATTATGCATCCAGTAAAGACAAGGCCTAATTGGTGGATTAGGCTTTTCATGAGGTTTTATACTAAACGAGGCAAAAAAAGTATAATATATAGAAGTGTTCGTAAAGACATTACTCCATTTCATGACTTTCATTTAGGAGATTATTCAGTAATAGAAGATTGGTCATGCATCAATAATGCTGTAGGAGATGTCATTATAGGTTCACATACACGCATTGGATTACACAATACTGTCATTGGACCAGTAATTATTGGAAACCATGTAAATATTGCTCAAGGAGTTGTTTTATCAGGAATGAATCACTCCTTTAATGATCTATCAAGAAGGATAGATGAACAAAAAGTTGTCACCTCCCCTATCATTATTGATGATGATGTCTGGGTTGGAGCTAACTCTGTCATTCTAGCTGGTGTAAAAATTGGAAAGCATTGTGTCATTGGAGCAGGAAGTATAGTTACTAAAGATATTCCTGATTACACTATAGCAGTTGGTAATCCTGCTAGAATATATAAAAATTTATCAGATAAATAACTTAAATAGATTCTTCTTGTGAAGATATTTATCTAGATTACTACTTCTACATTTCAAGTAAAATTTAATTCTATCCTTGTAATTTAAAGATTTTGCTGTTTGGCATACAGTATTAATCACATAATAAGTATATCTATCAATAACCTCAGAATAAGTCAAATTAGTTTTTTTAAATTTCTGAACTTCTTTTAGAACCTCAATATAACAATCTACATTAAATAATGAGAATACTTTAGACATAGTAGAGTTACATCTAATTCGATGAAAAATGAGTTTTATATTCAAATAACCTATTTTATCAGACTGCAAAAACAACAAAAATGTGAAAAGCTCATCTTCATGAATAATATTGGGTAAAAATCTTATATTTAGTTTTCTAAAATAATCAGTTTTTACAATATACAACCACGGTACAGCCCTAAATGAGTACGTTTCTAGCATCTTTTCTATCAGAGACTTTCCACAATACAACTCATCCTCATTGAAATAATTTGATCTATTATAGTCCCAAGAAATTTCTTTTGCACCTTCTTCATAAATAATATTACCATCAAAAAAGAGTAAATCAAGATTATTCTTGTTACATCTATCTAGACAAAGAAAAAGTGCATCTAAATTAAGAATATCATCGCTATCCATAAAATAGATATAATCGCCCTGTGCAATATCAATGGCAACATTTCTTGCAACAGACTGCCCATAGTTTTTCTGCTTGATAAAAATTATTCTCTTATCGTCATTAGCAAACTTATCAATAATATCACTGCTACCATCACTTGAACCATCATCCACAATAATAATTTCTATATCTCTTAAAGTTTGATTTACAATACTAGATAATGATTCTTCCAAATAAGGAGCGGTATTATAGACAGGGATTATTACAGAAACTTAGG
>NZ_BAJR01000030.1 GCF_000613805.1 Phocaeicola paurosaccharolyticus JCM 15092
TTAAAATATCTAAAGTTAATCATTCCTAACAAAAGTATATAAAATAAATCTATATATCAAAATATTTTTTACATAAATTAATTAATAATGATCATAATTCAAAAGCATAGAATCTATGCAGAAATAACAATATGATTCATCAGCTAGTATAATAAAATCTGTCATGATTGATTCATAAACCGATCATGACAGATTGATCAACGAATCATGATCGGTTGAATAACTTATCATGATCCGTTTCTTAGTGAAGAAGATTGATAATACAGCCGTGAACTTTAAGTTTATAGTTAAGCATTACGACGTTAACGGTAAGCAACTATCTATACAATATACAAGCCACTGGTAGACTATGTATAAAATAAAAAGAGAATTAACCATTAAGAAATTAAGAGGCATTAACTTTATTCTCAAATTTGAACTTGATAGCCTTAACATCTTAATGGTTAGAAAAATTAGAATAAGATTGTACCCAACGGCACAATTTTCATAAGGCATTCATCATCGCCAACTTTGATGCTTTTGAGCAGCTCAACATCGACTTCACATCCAAACGCTTTCTCGAAAAGCACTTTACTGTAACCGGTAGTGCACTGACACCAGGTTTTCGTCGGTAATTTTTGCACTTCGGCAAGCATCGGGCAGGGACAGAACGGAAACATAAGAAAAAGTGCTCCGTCGCGATATGACAAGCCGGCGGCTTGAGCTTTCTTCTGCGAACCGAATTCCTCCAAATTGGAAGCGTTTGCCATCAACTCTTTTACCAATGCCAGTTTTTCGTCCATCTCATAGCCGCATTGGCAGCTGATTCGGATGCTTTTGACGGTTGGAGAATCGAAACTTTCTTCCAAACGTTTCATCGTGTTTGCTACCCAATCCTGATTGTTTTCCAAAGGATGATCCACAATTGTTTCTGCCGTATTTTCGTCGCTTTCGTTTTTACAGCGTTGAAAATCGCCTGTTCCTGAATTTTTCTTATATCGAACATAGTTTTTTGATAATTATTTAAAATAGAAATAGTTGTCCCAAAAAAGGGATACTGTTTTCCTGATAATAAAAAGTACACGAAACCTTTCCCGAAAAGAGTATTCGGAATAATCAAACATTAACCTGTGGTTTTCTGAGGTTAACTATGCTGCAATTACCAATTTAAGAATAGTGTTCAAGGTTATTATTTTTGGTCTAGATGCAAAGATAATGAAAACATTCATTCCGTTTTCTATTTTAATACAAGAATTGTTGAGTATAAATTAACTTTAGTAACCCTGTAAATAATGAATCTTACATCATCCCCACTGAATGTGGCTCTAAATGATTTCAGCTTTGCATTGAAAAACTACAATTTATAGGAGTAAGAGATATTTCTTTCTTCTTATTCAGATTATCCAAAATTTATGCTTAAATCTTCAAGCCCTCAGAATTTCGGTATGATCCTAAAATATCCACTGATCCGCTGATCCCTTAATTCGATGTAAATAGCTGATATATAAGTAAAAAGGAAACTAATTAATATTTAGTTTCCTTTTTACTTTGTACACCCTCAGGGATTCGAACCCTGGACCCACTGATTAAGAGTCAGTTGCTCTACCAACTGAGCTAAGAGTGCAAAATAATATAATTCTTTTTAAAAACGCTTCAAGAGTACACCCTCAGGGATTCGAACCCTGGACCCACTGATTAAGAGTCAGTTGCTCTACCAACTGAGCTAAGAGTGCATTTCTGTTTTGCGGTTGCAAAGGTAGGCTATTTTTTCAAAAGCGCAAATAATAATAATGTTTTTTTACCCCTTTCCATCACATTTTTCAATCTAGAAAGTATATTTCAGAAGGAATAGTTCGCCTCAGTGCAACCAACTGAAAGTCCTTTCCTGCGATGATTCCTCTATCAAGAAGATGCATCTCAACGGTCTTATATGCCAACTCCGGATGGTTATTATCTTTACTTAAATGGCAGAGCATATATACTTAAGATTTGCTTGGAAATTTTCTGCAAGGAATTCGGCAGTTTCTCTATTGCTCATATGACCATTGGGACCAGCTATCCTCTCCTTAAGATATTTGGGGTATGGACCCATAGCCAACATCTCATCATCATAATTTGCCTCCAATATTAAATAATCTGCTCTTTTTATGTATTTGGCTGCAGTTTCAGTAATATGACCAAGATCAGTAAGGAATGAGAATACCTTTCCATCTATCTCAATGCAATAACCTACATTGTCGGTTCCGTCATGAGGTACCTCAAAAGCTGTGATCTTGAAATCTCCTACCTCAACACTCTCCTCTTTTTTTATGAAATTGACAGAGGTAGATAGTTTTTCTGTTACACAATAACTCTTATTTATTCCTTTATGTATTTCGGGTGTAGTGAATACTGGTATGCCATATTTCTCTCCAAGGTTTCCTACTGCTTTTATATGGTCTGCGTGGTCGTGAGTGATGAATACTGCTTTAATCGTGCTAAAATCTAGTTTGTAGTCTTTAAATATCTTTTTTACATTTCTTATTCCTATTCCTGCATCAATCAATATGCCATTTTTTTCAGTTCCTAAATAGTAACAATTTCCGCTGCTTCCACTTCCTAAACTTAAAAACTTTATTTTCATTATCGAGTACTATCTTTATTCATTCTAAAAACAAAGAACAAATATAGGTAAAAAGAAAGAGCCAATCTTTACTTTTTAAGGAAATAAAAGAATATGATTGATTATTGATAAAATCCTTAGATATGTTTATCTGTAATTTTTTTCAGATTATGTTTTGATATTTATTTATCTATTCGTAGTTTTGCGAACAACAAACAAAATAATTATGAAAGATAAAAAGTATACATCTGAACAGGAACAGATTGCTCGCTTTGCTAAGGCGATGGGACATCCTGCAAGAATGGCGATACTGTCATTCCTGTCAAACCAAGAGAGTTGCTACTTTGGTGGAATTCATGAAGAATTACCTATTGCAAAGGCTACTGTATCACAACATCTTAAAGAGTTGAAGGATGCTGGGCTGATACAAGGTGAAATTGAAGGCCCTAAGGTGAAATATTGTATTAACAAAGAGAATTTTGAATTAGCACGTAACCTATTCCATAATTTTCTGTCGGAACCTAAATGTAAAGGTGACGAGTGCTGCTAGGAACAGCTTTTTTTTAATATGTATATTCGTAGTTCTGCGAATAACAGACAATAATCTATAAATTAATAAAATATGGAAATTAAAGTATTGGGAACAGGATGCCCAAGTTGTAAGGCATTGTATGAGACTGTAAAACAGGCTGTCGAAGAAATTGGCAGTGATGCTTCTGTGATAAAAGAGGAAGATCTGCTGAAGATTATGAACTATAATGTCTTATCACTTCCTGCACTGGTTATTGATGAAAAAGTTGTTTCAGCAGGAAAGAAATTATCATTAAATGAGGTAAAGAAATTTATTAATCAATAATAATCTGTTTATGAAAAGCTTATTTTTTTATTTAATGCTACTATCAATGACTCTTGCCTCATGTGGAGAAAACTCAAAGAGCGAACAACAAAATAATAATGAACCAAAAGAGGCTACGTCAAAACTATCTGCCAACCATATTGAGGTACTATACTTCCATGGAAGCCAAAGGTGTATAACATGTAGGGCAATCGAAAGTAATACATTGGCACTTCTTGATTCTCTATATACCAAAGAGAAGGCTGACGGAAAAATTGTATTTCGCGTAATAGATATCTCGGATGAAAAGAATGAGAAGATAGCTGACAAATACGAGGTGACTTGGTCTTCCCTATTCGTAAATGGATGGAAAAATGGAAAAGAGAGCGTAAACAATATGACTGAGTTCGGCTTCTCATATGCCAAGAATTCTCCAGATGAATTCAAGAAAGGTCTGAAGGATAAGATTGATCAAATGCTAAGTGAGCTATAAGATGGATATTATTCAATCTATATTAGACAGTAGCACTATTCCTACAATTACAACTTTCCTATTAGGAATATTGACTGCGGTGAGCCCATGTCCTCTTGCAACTAATATTACTGCCATAGGCTTTATCAGCAAGGATATTAAAACTCCGCATCGTATATTCATAAATGGACTGCTCTATACTTTAGGGAGGATGCTAAGCTACACTGCTTTAGGATTTATCATTATTCCTATATTACGCGAGGGAGCAAGCATATTCATGATACAGAAGTCCGTAAGTAAGTATGGAGAGATGTTTATAGCTCCGGTAATGATTATCATTGGGATAATTATGCTCGACATCATTAAACTAAACTTACCTAAAGTGAATGTAGGTGTTGAGCGTATAAAGGACAGATTAAAAGGTGGCTGTGGTGCTACATTCCTAGGAATTCTTTTTGCTCTTGCTTTCTGTCCCTCAAGCGGTTTAATATATTTCGGGATGCTTATGCCACTTTCTGCAGCCGAGTCAGGTGGCTATCTGTTACCTGTTATATATGCTATTGCAACAGGTTTGCCCGTAATCCTCTTTGCATGGATATTGGCTTATAGCATGGCAGGCTTGGGTAAGTTCTATAACAGAATACAAGTTTTTGAGAAGTGGTTCCGTAAGATAGTAGCTCTTCTTTTTATTGCCATTGGAATATATTATGCAATAGTATTTTATTTATAAACAATAATCATAAAAATAATATCGTTATGAAAAAAATAGAAATATTCGATCCTGCTATGTGTTGCCCTACAGGATTGTGTGGAACAAATATAAACCCTGATTTGATGAGAATTGCTGTAGTAATTGAGGCTCTTAAGAGACAGGGAGTGACTGTAGTACGTCATAATCTACGTGACGAACCACAAGTGTATGTTACAAATAAGGTAGTTAATGAATTCCTTCAGAAAAATGGAGCGGAATCTCTGCCAATCACTTTGGTAGACGATGAGGTTGCTGTATCAAAAGGATATCCAACAACCAAACAGATGAGTGAATGGACCGGAATTAACCTGGATTTGATGCCTGCATATAAGTAATTGAGATGAAAGAATTTAATATTAATGATATGGAACTCACCAAATACCTATTCTTTACCGGAAAAGGTGGTGTGGGTAAGACATCTTTGGCTTGTTCAACAGCAATCGGACTGGCTGACAGAGGTAAGAAAATATTACTTATCAGCACCGATCCTGCATCCAATCTGCAAGATGTATTTAATGAGTCACTGAATGGACATGGTACCGAGATTAAAGAGGTACCTGGTTTGACAGTGGTAAACCTAGACCCTGAGCAGGCTGCTGCTGAGTACAGAGAGAGTGTGATAGCTCCATATAGGGGACTTCTTCCTGTGAGCGTGATACAAAATATGGAAGAACAACTTTCAGGCTCTTGTACTGTAGAGATTGCTGCATTCAATGAATTTTCTGATTTTATTACATCGGCTGAGAGTGCAAGGAGTATGACCATATTATTTTTGATACTGCTCCTACTGGGCATACTCTGCGTATGTTACAACTTCCTTCTGCATGGAGCACTTTTATAAGTGAGAGTACTCACGGAGCATCTTGTCTGGGACAACTTTCAGGATTGGAAACTCGTAAAGAGATATATAAGCAAGCTGTAAATACTCTGGCAGATGGAAATGCAACACGTCTTGTATTGGTAAGCCGTCCTGATACTGCTCCTCTTAAGGAGGCCGCTCGCTCTTCAAAAGAGCTTCAGCTATTGGGTATTAAGAACCAGCTGCTGGTAATAAACGGATTGCTTCAAGAGACAGACGAAATGGATACTCTCTCGTCACAGATCTATGAACGTCAACATGGTGCAATGAATAATATTCCTGATACACTAAAGGGTTATCCTATCGACTTTGTTCCGTTACGCTCATACAACCTCTCATCTATTGAGAATATAAGACGTATGTTGCTTGATGATAAGATAAAGGATGTAAATGGTTATACTCCGCTCACTCCTTCGCATACTTTGGATTCATTGGTTGCCGATCTGCACAAAAGTGGTAAGCGTGTCATCTTTACAATGGGAAAAGGTGGCGTAGGTAAGACAACTATAGCAACAGAAATTGCTCTTAAACTGAAGAGCATGGGTACTAGTGTACACCTTACAACGACCGATCCTGCAAATCACCTCAACTATGAAGCTGCTATAAAAGCGGGAATCTCTGTTAGCAGGATTGATGAAGAGGAGGTATTAGAGGCTTATAAAAATGAGGTAAGAAGTAAGGCGGCATCAGTGATGACAGCAGAGGATATGGAGTATATCGAAGAGGATCTTCGTTCTCCGTGTACTCAAGAGATTGCTGTATTCCGTGCCTTTGCAGAGATAGTTGACAAGGCAGAAAATCAGGTGGTGGTTATTGATACTGCTCCTACGGGGCATACTTTGTTACTACTGGATGCTACTGAAAGTTACCATAAAGAGGTGGAACGTACTCATGGGGATTCTCCTGAATCGGTAAAGAAATTGCTTCCAAGACTGAGAAATGAGAAGGAAACTGAGGTGGTTATAGTGACATTGCCTGAGGCAACTCCTGTTTTCGAGGCTCAGAGACTGCAAGCTGACTTGAAACGTGCCGGTATACATAACAGATGGTGGGTAGTAAATGCTTGTCTTTCACTTACAGAGACAAAAAATAAGTTCCTGCAGACAAAAGCTCAGAATGAGTTGATATGGATAAAAAAGGTTGAGGAATTGTCGAATGGCAATACAGCACTTATAGCTTGGAAAAATAGTTAGAACAATGAAAATATTAATTCTTTGTACGGGAAATAGTTGCCGTAGCCAGATGTCACATGGCTTCATGCAATCATTCGATAAAAATCTTAAAGTCTTTTCGGCAGGTACCAAACCTGCTGAAAAGGTAAACCCTATGGCGGTGAAGGTGATGGCTGAGTGTGGTATAGATATATCTCAGCATAAGCCTAAGAATGTAAACATTTACGTTGATGAGCCATGGGATTATGTTATAACTGTTTGTGGTGGTGCTATGGAGAGTTGCCCTACTTTTGCAGGAAAAGTAAAGAACAGACTGCATATCGGATTTGATGATCCTTCTGAAGCTGTAGGCAGTGTCGAATTTATAGATAGCGAGTTTCATAGAGTATGTGATGAGATAAAAGAGCGTTTCTATGACTTTTATATCAACGAAGTAAAACCTCAACTTAAATAGAAATATCATGGAAGAAAAAAAAGGAATAGGCTTTTTTGAAAAATACCTCACTATATGGGTTGTCTTATGCATTGTTATAGGTATCGCTGTGGGACAATGTATTCCTGCCATACCTGATACACTAAGTAAGTTTGAATATGCTAATGTCTCAGTTCCAGTAGCATTGCTGATATGGTTGATGATATATCCTATGATGTTGAAAGTGGACTTTCAGAGTGTTAAGAATGTGGGAAAACGTCCTAAAGGTATAATAATAACATGTGTCACAAACTGGCTAATAAAGCCATTCACAATGTTCGGTCTTGCATGGATCTTCTTTTTTGTTGTATTCAAGGCTCTTATTCCTGCTGAACTGGCTAATGAGTACCTTGCCGGTGCTGTGCTGCTTGGTGCTGCTCCTTGCACTGCTATGGTATTTGTATGGAGTTATCTTACTAAGGGTGATGCAGCATATACGTTGGTACAGGTAGCTGTAAACGACCTGATAATATTAGTGGCTTTTGCTCCTATTGTAGCATTTCTGCTGGGTATTGGTGGAGTTGAAATACCTTGGGACACACTCCTACTCTCTGTATTGTTGTTTGTTGTAATACCTCTTACAGCAGGTGTATTAACACGTCTTTATGTAGTAAAGCGTAAGGGAATAGAATACTTCAATAATGTATTTGTTAAGAAATTTGATAACTATACTATTGGAGGACTTCTTCTTACACTTATTATATTATTCTCTTTCCAAGGTGAGACGATTATGAATAATCCGCTTCATATTCTGCTTATTGCTGTGCCACTAATTCTGCAGACATTCCTTATATTCTTTATAGCATATGGATGGGCTAAATGGTGGAAACTTCCTCACGATGTTGCTGCACCGGCAGGTATGATTGGTGCAAGTAACTTCTTTGAGTTGGCAGTGGCTGTAGCTATCTCACTTTTTGGATTACAGTCTGGTGCTGCACTTGCCACGGTTGTAGGTGTGCTTGTTGAGGTACCTGTGATGCTTATTCTTGTTAAGATTGCAAATAATAGTAGAAAATATTTTGAAAGAGCTCTATAGCATATGCTATAGAGCTCTTTTTTATGCCTTTATATATTTTACACCTATTCCTACATCAATCAATAAGCTATTTTATTGATTAAGATTCTCTCTTTTTTTGTCAATTATTACAATGTATAGTTTTGAATAACAAAAAGATAATAATAGAATAATAGTTAGTTATTTTGCCTATCTTTGAAGTCAGTTTAAAGATTAAATATATACATTATGTATAATGAATACAGGCCTTGCGATTTATTGTCTCCATTTATTCATCGATTTTGGGAATTTAATGGCAATATAACAAAAGGCATGCATTTTAATATACTTCCCGACGGATGCACTGACATTATTTTTACTCTTGGAGATGTAGCAAATGCATGTGGGGATGATATAAGGCTGCGGCCTTACAATACTTATTTTATCGGTCCGATGTCACAATACTCTGAACTGATTACTGATTCGGATACAATAAATATGCTTGGCATACGTTTCCGACCATGCGGATTGAGCAATTTTGTCTATATACCATTAAATGAACTTCGCAATAAACGAATGCTCTTTTCCGACATAGAGGCCCTATTTGATAATTCCATTACTGAAATTCTGTGTGAAAAGAAGAATATCAGAGAGAAAATAGATTTCTTGGAAAAACTTCTCATTAGTCGCTATTATAACAGAGGTAATGAGATAGATCGTAAGATCCTGCTAGCTGTAAAGGAGATAGATTCGAGTTATGGGACACTGTCAATAAATAAGTTATCGGATAGTATAAACATGTGTCAAAGACATCTTGAAAGGAAATTCAAGATGTATACAGGTTTCTCTCCCAAGGAGTATAGCAGGATTATCCAATTTAAAAGAACTATGGATTTGCTGTCGGGCACAGAATATGATAATCTACTATCTGTGGCTGTCCAGGCAGGATATTATGATGTGGCTCATCTATCTAGAGAGGTCAAGAAGTTATCAGGTTCTTCTCCTACTTCATTTATATCATCTCCTCAACCGCTAGATGAGTCGTTGGCATATTATGGACTATAAAGTCGATTTTATACAACATTGTCTATTCACAAGATTATAATTTTGTCAATATAAATTAAACAATATAATATGAAGACTATTTTAGAGAAAGCAAATGAGATTTTGCAAAGATGTGATGTAGTTGTACTTACATCAGTTAACAGTGAAGGTTTTCCAAGACCAGTACCACTTTCGAAGATTAGTAGTAACGGACTTAATGAAATCTGGTTTGCAACAGGTAAAGGTTCTGTTAAGGTAAGAGACTTCTCTACTAACAATAAATCGGGAGTCTGCTTTTACGAGCAAGGGAATAGCATAGCTATGGAGGGCATAACTGAGATAGTTTCAGATATAGAATCTAAGAAGAAATTTTGGCAGGATTGGTTCATCGAACATTTCCCAAAGGGAGTTGAAGATGAGAACTATATACTTTTGAAATTTATTGGCAAAAATGCTACCATCTGGATAGATGGAGAATTTGTCCATACTAAAATTTAAGGCTATGATTTGGATTATTGTATCGATTATCATTGCTACTATTATTGTTGTATTGGCATATTTTGGAGCATTCCATAATGTTACCATCCGGACGGAGAATGTCGGTGGTGAGACTGTGGTATATAAGAGTGTGTTAGGTGATTATAGACAGACGGCATCTGTCTCTGACGAAGTCTATTATTATCTTCAGGATGAGTTGAAGATTGTTACTTATAAAGGAATAGGTTTATACTACGACGATCCAAAGAAGGTGAAGAAAGAAGAGTTGAAATCGGATGTAGGATGCATAATAGAACCTGAAGATATTGAAAAGTTGGAGAATGCTGATTGTAAATATAAAATAAAGAAGTTACCCGTCCAGGAGTCAGCTGTCACTGAATTTCCTTTCAAAGGCTTTCCATCTGTTATACTCGGTCTTATTAAGGTATATCCTAAAATGAATAGATATGTGATAGAAAATAGTATTGCCCCGAAACCATCGGTTGAAATTTATGATATTCCAAACAAGAAAATAATATATAGAAGATGAGTCATCTTCTATATATTATTTTTTTCAAGATTATTTTTTATTATTTCCAATATTCGTATAGAACCTGTCATCTTAGGATTCTCATAACAATCGTATGCCTGTTCGAAAAGATGGGCTACTGTTTCTTTAAGGTCCGGAGAGAATGCAGATGAGGTGATCTGCATAGATTCGGGTAGCTTCTGTTGGTCAAACCAAGCTTTTAGAGCATCTATCTCTTCTAGAGTATATTTTTTCTTTTCCTGTGCCATTATTCTTATTATTAAAATGGATAACCTACTGCAAAATGAAAGGCAAAATCTCTGCCGAAATCAGGACGTGTGATTGGATATTTCTCCTTCCCGGTACGCATCGGATTAATCGCTTTCATACCTCCATCGAATCTGAGAATAAGATAATCAAGGTCCATACGAATACCTAAACCATAAGCTACAGCTATCTGATTATAGAACTTGTTTATCTTAAAGACACCACCAGGCTGGTCGGAGTTCTCTTTCATATTCCATATATTTCCTGCATCAACAAAGGCTGCACCATTGAACTTCCAGAATAGATGTGTTCTATATTCAAGGTTCACATCTAACTTAATATCACCTGTATAGTTCAGGAAGTCGAGCTTGCCGTCTGTACTTCCCTGGAATGCACCTGGACCTAATGAACGTACTGTCCAACCTCTAACACTGTTTGCACCTCCTGAGAAATATCTCTTCTCGAATGGAAGCATCTTTGAGTTGCCATAAGGTACAGCTATACCACCACCTATGTGGAATACCAGACTGTTGCGTGGGTCGATTACGAAATTCTTTGTATAATCTACATCGGCTTTTACATATTGTGCAAATGGGATGTTGGCCAAAACAAAGCTTTCATTGTTCTTTGGTGCAACATTAGCCAACTTAGAAGCTGCATAAAGAAGGTTTCCTGCCTCTTCGAAACTGAAACGTATAGTGTATGAATCTTTAGTAGGATTCTTGTTTACAGATGTCCCAAGACTGTTGAAGGTGTAGTTATACCCCATCTTTACTATAAGTTGGTCTTCGTAACTATATTTCAGCAGAGAGTTTGATCCTGTCATATTATCCAGATAGTCGCGGAACTCATCAGAGATTTTTGGCATATAGATATAGTTGATATCTATAAGGTCGAAACGGTGGATATTTCTAAGACGGCTCCAACGGTAACTCCAAGATGCTGATGCTGATGTACGTGAGAACTCAGGACGTATCTGTGAACTGAACTTAATTCCCAATTCGGATGTAGCTCTAATCTTATTTTTGAATGATGAAGAGAGAAATGGGAACATAAACTCAGGGAAGTTAAGATTTGACTCTATTCCATACTCTGTATAGTTGTCACTGGCATATCCACCTTTAAGTCCTGTGATGGCCTCGTATGCTCCTCTTAGCTTAATCATAAATGACTCGGAACCTCTGAATAAATTCTTATGCATAAAGGCTACTGATGCTGCTGCACCAATATCTCCAGCCGAGTTTGTACCTTCAAGCTCAAATGAGAGGGACTTATTGTTGGCCCTTGCCATAAGAATGTATGCATCAAGACTGTTAGGAAGTGAATCATTCTCAAGGAAGCGGATGTTTGAATATTTCAAGGCATTAAGTCGTCCTAATGAGTAGTAAGTATTTCTTACATCCTGATCATTGAACAAACCATCTTCCTTAATTCTGTTGGCATTGTTCATCACCTTTGGCCTTAGGTAGCAATTCTCCTTGAAATAGATATTTCTGCCTTTGTACTGGATAGAGTCGTAACTACTCAATGTCGACTCATCAATGCGAGGTATGTTATCGTCGGCAACAAAATTGACGCTGTTGACTTTATACTGACTATGATCTGTAGGTGCATCCTCTTTCCTCTTTTGATAAGGAAGAAGACGCATTGTAAGGTCAATCTGATTGATGTTTCTGCTCGTATCAGCTTGATAAACTATAAAATCCTTAGTGAATTTATAATAGCCATTATCCTGAAGAAGTTTGTTTATACGGTCTCTCTCGGAATTGAGTACATTTACATCGAAGAGCATTCCCTCTTTTATGAGACTCTGCTCTTGACTGCCTGATATCAGTTCTCCAATCTTAAGATCTTTGATGTCATATGCTATTTGACGGATATAATATGGATGTCCGCTAATAATCTTATAAGTAAGCTTGAGTTTGTTTTTGTTTACCTTCTTCTCCATATTTACTGTAGCACCCATATAGCCGAAGTTTCGTGCAGCTTTTTGCATTTCATCTTTGGTCTTGATGGCTGTAGCTTCATCGTATATAACGGGTGCATCACCAATTTTACGGAAAAATTTGTTGATAGCTTTAGTGGAGTCCCTGCCTGAGGCGGAATAGATATACATAGGTATTTTAACTATATTGAACCACTTAGCATTTGGATTCTGACGTATATAGTTATTGAAAAGAGCAGGTTTCAACTCTTTTTTGTCTGTCTCAATCTTTACTTCATCGAGTAAATACTTCTTTTCGGGAATGAACTTACTTACTGAGCATGAGGCAAATAGGAACATTGAGAATATTGTTGTATAAACTAACGCGCTTTTCTTCATATAAATCTTTACACATCACAATTGTACACAAAGATAGATATTAATTGAAAATATCTTATTAGCTTTGTTTTATAATATTGTTTTTTAACCGAATTATATGCTCAGCAAGAACAAAATAAAATATATTAAATCGCTTGAACTGAAAAAAAACAGAAAGGAAGAGAAAGTATTCGTAGCAGAAGGTCATAAGAGTGTTGATGAACTGCTTGACTGCTTTTCATGCAAGTTGATTGTAGCAACAAGTGAGTGGCTCAGTAGGCATGATGATATAAAAGCTCAAGAGATTATTGAGGTAAGTGATGATGAACTCGCTAAAGCGAGTTTTCTGAAGAGTCCTCAAGAGGTTCTTGCTATATTTGAGCAGCCTGAATATAAGTTAGACGTATCTCTTCCTAAGAATAGTCTTTGTCTGGCACTTGACGAGGTACAGGACCCGGGTAATCTTGGAACAATAGTACGTGTTGCAGATTGGTTCGGCATAGAGAATATATTCTGCTCTTTGGGAACGGCAGATATCTATAATCCAAAGACTGTTCAGGCAACAATGGGAGCTATATCGAGAGTAAAGGTTCACTATTGTGACTTACCTGCATTCATCTCATCACTTGAAGGTGTGAAGGTATATGGTACTTTCCTTGATGGAGAGAATCTATATGACTCTGCCATCTCTGAAAATGGGCTTATAGTAATGGGTAATGAGGGCAACGGAATAAGCAGCGAGATAGAGAAGATGGTAAACAGCAAGCTATTAATACCAAACTATCCTGTAGGAAGGACAACATCGGAATCTCTGAATGTTGCTATGGCAACAGGTATAATCTGTGCCGAGTTCAGAAGAAGGATAAAGAGATAAGTTCTGAAGGTTTATTTCAGCAGACTGATGTTTCTCTCTGTTATGATTGAATCCGAAGTAATATCTAAACCTATATATGCCAGGCATAACTGTTGCCGGAATATATACGGTTTACATTTTTATCTATAAATTCGCTGATTCTTAGATTGGTGAAATTGTCTATCTTATTGGATGGTGAGCATACAATCATACCTCCTATCCACTCTACTGCCTCTCTCTCAACCTGCAGCGGATAATCATTTACTATAACTCCATTTTCCAGTTCAATGACATGATTGATTAACCTTGTAGTTGCATCTTTTATTATGATATTTGCTGCTACTCTTCTCATCAGTTTACCTGTCTTCGTTTCCTTGGTGTTCTTGCCTTTATAGAAAGTGGATCGTTCTTCAGAGGCTGTATCTGATTAATCATAGAACTATCGACAGTCGTCGTTATTTTCTGGACTGAATCAAGCGTTGGCTTTTGCAATGTTTCAGTAGGCATAGTTTGCGCAGGATTTGATACTGAAGTTGTGTCATTTGCCGGTGTTACCGCATATTTGTTATGTATCTTCAACAGTGATATGTTATTTGCCAGCATACCTGATAATTTCCTGTTACCTTTATAATAGATAAAACCATTTACACTTCTTACTTTGTATGGTGCTACATTTGCACTGAGGAAGAGTGTACGATGACCTGAAAAATTGACCTCCTCTGTGCGGCCTACTACTGAATCATTGTCTAAGGTGATATTTACGCAGATGATTGCGATCTGTTTGCCTGAACTGAGGAAATGGAAATCACCATCCATTATGTACATATCATTTGCTCTGAATGATGTATCAGCAATAGTGGTGAAGAGAACCTTATTGGTCAATTCGGATGATGTAAGCCAAACAAGATCACTCTTATTCCATATATCTATTGTATCGCCTGAGAAACTCTTCTCTTTCTTAACATTAAGATTTGCTGTAGCATCCTCTAAGAGTTTACTGTTCTTTGCAAATCTCTTGTCGACATTCTTATAAATCTTAGTCAGCTCATCAGCATGTTTAGAGTACCACAACATAGATGAGTCGAACTTCTCGGATGTTATATTGTACTTTTCGAACACATACTTATTATATAGTTCTTTCTTATAATACTCATTGTATTGAAGTTCATCACCCATAACATTGGCAAGATGATAATCGTATAGAATATCCTCCATCTCAGAAGGATCTATAACATCATCAGGAATCTGCTTGCCGCAGCCAAAGAGAAATGTTGATATAAGAGCTATTGATATGAATATATGTGATCTATGAAACATCTTACTAAAGTTTTTTGTCTTTTGGATGAGAACCAACATTTAGCGTCTTGCTATAGAACAAGAGAAGAGCAATAATACCGCAGCTTATTGAAGCATCGGCAAAATTGAATATAGGACTGAAAAAGATGAAATGCTCACCTCCAATAAATGGTAACCATTCAGGCCAATTTGTGTCAATAATTGGAAAATAGAACATATCTACTACCCTTCCGTGAAGGAATGACTCATAGCCTTGACCGAAAGGTACGAACTTAGCTATGGATGTATTCGTACTTTCGTTGAATATCAAACCATAGAAAGCGCTGTCGAATATATTTCCCATAGCTCCGGCCAGAATAAGTGATATACAGACAATGAACCCTGTATTGTAATTCTTTTTGATAAACTTATTGAGATACCATATAATAATTCCTACAGCTACAATACGGAATGTAGATAGGAACAGTTTACCTATCAACTCCATTCCAAAAGCCATTCCGTTGTTCTCGGTGAAAAATATGTAGAACCAGTCAGTAATATGTATACTTTCGTGCCAGTACATATTTGTCTTTACCAATATCTTAATAACCTGATCTATGATCAAGACAGATAAAACAATAATAACAGCTATTCGCCCCTTAGTAAAAAATTTCTTCATTCTGCTTGTGAGATAATAATTTGCCTATCATTAAAATAAGAACAGAAAAACATCAACAATAGTCATAAGTGATTGACTATAGCATGCTTTTCTGTCCTTATATATTTAATCAGTATTCTTTCACTAATTATTTTTTTCCATCATTCTTTGCTTCAATACTCAATGTAGCATGAGGAACGGCACGAAGTCTCTCTGCAGGAATAAGTTTACCTGTTTCACGGCAGATGCCATAAGTCTTGTTTTCAATTCTTATTAAAGCAGCCTGAAGGCTCTGTATAAATTTCAACTGACGAGCAGCAAGGCGTGTAGTCTCCTCTTTTGAAAGTGTACTTGCACCCTCCTCCAATACTTTGTATGTTGGAGATGTGTCGTCTGTATCATTACCATCCTTATTCATGATACTACTTTTCAAACGGTCATAATCACGTTGAGCCAACTCTAGCTTTTCCATAATTATAGCACGAAACTCTTCAAGTTCAGCATCGGAATATCTCGTTTTTTCAGACATAATACTATATTTTAACAGGTTAATATTCTTTTGTAACTTCTATATAAAGATTGAAGTCATCAAAATTAAGTTCTGTACCATTTTGTATATCATCTACTAATTGCAATGAATTAGCCAGTACTTGATTACAAATATAACTATTATATTCATTTACCGCATCATCTGTATTATTGTTTTTGCTCAATAATATGCTGATTTTATCGGTAATTTCAAATCCACTACTCTTACGTATGTTTTGAATTCTATTTACAAGCTCACGAGCAATACCCTCTTTACGTAATTCATCTGTTATAGTAACTTCAAGAGCAACAGTAAGTTTGCCTTCATTTGTTACTAACCATCCAGGGATATCTTCGCTATATATTTCAACATCAGATGTTTCGATAACTGCAGACTCTCCATTCAGATCAAGAGTATATTTACCATCTCTCTCCAATTGTGAGATAGCTTCCTGTGACATTTCTGCTACGGCACCAGCTACAGCCTTCATCTGCTTGCCAAATTTAGGGCCAAGTTTCTTGAAGTCGCATTTTACTCTCTTAACTAGGACACCCTCTGCTCCATCAACGAATTTTATCTCCTTGACATTAACCTCGCTCATGATAAGATCCTTAACAGCATCAATATGCTCTTTCTGAGCCTGATCAACTACCGGTACCATAATACACTGTAGTGGCTGACGTACTTTTATGTTCACTTTACGACGAAGTGCTAATACCATAGATGTAACATCTTGTGCCATCTGCATTCTTGCCTCCAACTCTTTATCGATGAGAGACTCGTTACAAATAGGGAATTTAGCCAAGTGTACTGATACAGCACTATCACGACCTGTTGTTGATACAAGATCAAGGAAGAGACGGTCTGCATAGAATGGTGCTATAGGTGCCATCAACTTAGCTATTGTCTCAAGACATGTATAGAGTGTCTGATAAGCAGATAACTTGTCGGTTGACATAGCATTGCCCCAGAAACGTTTACGGTTCAGACGAACATACCAGTTACTAAGGTTGTCGTTTACGAAATCTGTTATAAGACGTCCTGCCTTTGTTGGCTCATAATCGTTAAGACATGCGTCAACATTCTTTATAAGTGAGTTAAGTACAGAGAGTATCCATCGGTCAATTTCAGGACGATCTTCCATCTTAACATCAGCCTCACTATATGTAAAGTTGTCCACGTTTGCATATAGTGCAAAGAATGAATATGTATTGTAAAGTGTTCCGAAGAACTTTCTTCTTACTTCGTCAACACCTTCAGTATCGAACTTAAGGTTGTCCCAAGGAGAAGCGTTGGTAATCATATACCAACGAAGTGGATCGGAACCGTATTTATCAATTGTATTGAATGGATCGACAGCATTACCAAGACGCTTAGACATCTTGTTACCATTCTTATCCAATACTAATCCGTTAGAGATAACTGCCTTGTATGATACACTGTCGAATATCATAGTTGCAATAGCGTGAAGTGTGAAGAACCATCCTCTAGTCTGGTCAACACCCTCAGCTATAAAGTCAGCAGGATATACATCCTTATTATCTAAAGCATCTTTGTTCTCGAATGGATAGTGTATCTGTGCATAAGGCATAGCACCTGAATCAAACCATACATCAATAAGGTCTGTTTCACGTTTAAGTACATTTCCGCTATTTGATACAAGAACTACATCATCAACGTATGGACGGTGAAGATCTATCTTGTCATAATTTGTCTGATTGTATTCACCAGGAACAAATCCCATGTCCTTATAAGGATTAGATTTCATAAATCCTGCTGCTACAGATTTTTCAATCTCATTATATAGCTCTTCTACAGAACCTATACAGATCTCTTCGCCATCATCATTACGCCATATTGGTAATGGAGTACCCCAATAACGTGAACGGCTTAGGTTCCAGTCATTAAGATTCTCAAGCCATTTACCGAAACGGCCTGTACCTGTTGACTCAGGTTTCCAGTTGATTGTCTTGTTAAGTTCAATCATTCTCTCCTTGCAAGCAGTAGAGCGGATAAACCAACTGTCTAATGGGTAGTAAAGAATAGGTTTATCTGTACGCCAGCAGTGTGGGTAGTTGTGTACATGCTTCTCAATTTTGAATGCCTGATTGGCACCCTTCATCATCATGCAGATAACAATATCAAGAGATTCTGCATTCTGTGCAGCTTTCTCATCATATTTACCATCTACTGTGAACTGGGGATCGTATGCATTCTTAACCCATGCACCCTGATATTCTTTATATTTCTCTACATCGACACACTCTTTTACGAATCTCTCGTCTAGTTCGTCAAGCAGATAGAACTTACCTGTAAGGTCAACCATAGGACGAGTCTCACCCTTCTTATTTATCATGAAGAGTGAAGGGATACCTGCCGCACGTGCAACGAAGGCATCGTCGGCACCAAATGTTGGAGCAATATGTACTATACCTGTACCATCTTCTGTTGTAACATAGTCACCGGAGATTACTCTGAAACCGTCATTACTTGGAGTCCATTCACCCTTCTCGTTTACAGAGACAGGCTTAACCCAAGGGATGAGCTGCTCGTATTCTATTCCGATAAGGTCTGTGCCTTTGTACTCACCTACTATCTTGAATGGTATCAACTTATCACCCGGCTTATAATCTTCAAGTGCTATCTCCTCAGCTTTCTTGTTGAAGTGAGTATAAAGCAGATTCTTAGCAAGAACTACAGTAATAGGTTCGCCAGTGTAACTGTTGTATGATTGTACTGCTACATAGTCAATCTTTGGTCCGACACATAGTGCGGTATTTGAAGGAAGAGTCCATGGAGTTGTTGTCCATGCTATAAAATATGGAGTACCCCACTGTGCCATCTCTGCTTTAGGGCTCTTCATCTTGAACTGACCTACAACAGTTGTATCTTTTACATCGCGGTAGCAACCAGGCTGATTAAGCTCATGAGAGCTAAGTCCGGTACCTGCTGCCGGAGAATATGGCTGAATAGTATATCCTTTATATAGAAGACCTTTGTTGTAAAGCTGCTTGAGCAACCACCAAAGAGTCTCAATGTATCTGTTATCGTATGTGATGTATGGATTTTCAAGGTCTACCCAATATCCCATCTTATGAGTCAGGTCTGCCCACTCCTTAGTGAATTTCATGACATCCTTACGGCATGTTGCATTATATTCAGCTACAGAGATAGTCTTGCCGATATCCTCTTTTGTGATGCCGAGTGACTTTTCTACACCAAGCTCAACAGGAAGTCCATGAGTATCCCAACCTGCTTTTCTCTTTACCTGAAAACCTTTCATGGTCTTGTAACGACAGAATGTATCTTTAATGGTACGAGCCATGACATGATGAATACCAGGCATACCATTTGCTGAAGGAGGACCTTCGAAGAAAACAAATGAAGGTGAGCCTTCGCGTTCTGTCATACTCTTGGCGAAAACATCGTTTTCATCCCATTCTTTCAATACATCTTTATTGACCTGTGAGAGGTTGAGTTGAGAGTGTTCTGCAAATTTCTTACTCATAATTATATGTTGATTCCTTATATTTTACTATTCTTCAAAATTTAAGGTGCAAATTTACAAGAAAAAAAACAGATATAGAAATATTGCAATAAAAAAGAGACCGAAATAATCGGTCTCTTCATTCTTCATTAGTAAATATAGCAAATAGCTACCTCTGTTTTGAATTCATCCACTAACATTGAACAGAGGCATGCTAATATGGATTCTACTTGTTTGCTCTAGCCTCGCTGATATAACCTAAAGCCTCTTTACACTTGTCGGTTACATATTGCCAATCCTTAGCAGCTACCTTATCATTTGGGAACAGCTTAGATCCCATTCCTACACAGAATACACCTGCTTTAACCCATGATGTAAGGTTTTCCTGTGTTGGTTCAACGCCACCTGTAACCATAAGTTTACTCCATGGCATAGGTGCTAATAATCCCTTAACAAGTTTTGCACCAAGTACATCTCCAGGGAATATCTTGCATAGATCACATCCTAACTCCTGTGCTGCACCTACTTCAGATACGCTTCCGCATCCTGGAGTATAAGGAACAAGGCGACGGTTGCATATCTTAGCAATCTCAGGATTGAACAATGGGCCAACTACAAAGCAGGCACCAAGTTGTATATATAAAGCTGCTGTAGCTGGGTCAACAATAGAGCCAACACCCATTGCCATTTCTGGACACTCTTTAGCAGCAAACTTTACCACCTCAGCAAATACTTCGTGAGCAAAGTCACCTCTGTTTGTAAATTCAAAAGCTCTCACACCACCTTCGTAGCAAGCTTTTACTACATTCTTTGCAACTTCTGCATCTTTATTGTAGAAAACAGGTACCATACCTGTTGTGCCAATCTTATCTAAGACAGCTAATTTATCAAATTTTGCCATAATATATCTATTTATCTTTGAACGCGACCACTTGCATCACCACCAGCCAAAGCTTCAACTTCAGCAACCGATACAAGGTTGAAATCCCCGTTTATTGTATGCTTAAGAGCTGATGCTGCAACGGCAAACTCAAGAGCTTCACCTTGGTTTGGTTTAGTGAGCAGTCCATGAATGATACCACCTGAGAATGAGTCGCCACCACCAACGCGGTCTATGATTGGCTCAATGTCGTAATGTTTAGATTCATAGAACTCTTTACCATTATAAATCATAGCTTTCCAACCATTGTGACTTGCTGAGTATGACTCACGAAGTGTTGAAACAACATATTTGAAACCAAACTCTTTAGCCATCTCCATGAAAATACCTTTGTATCCTTCAGCATTTGTCTCTCCTGCTTCAACATTTGCATTTGGCTTGAATCCAAGACAAAGTTCTGCATCCTCTTCATTACCTATACATACGTCAACATACTGCATAAGTGGTTTCATGATAGATTGTGCTTTCTCTTTTGTCCAAAGTTTTTTGCGGAAGTTAAGATCGACTGAAACAGTTACTCCATGTCTTTTTGCAGCTTCACAAGCAAGACGAGTTAACTCTGCAGCTTTATCAGATATAGCAGGTGTGATACCTGACCAATGGAACCAATCTGCACCTTCCATTATTGTATCGAAATCAAAGTCTTTAAGATCAGCCTCTGCTATAGCTGAGTGTGCACGATCATAAATAACCTTACTTGGACGCATTGATGCTCCTGACTCAAGATAATAGATACCTACTCTATCACCACCACGAGTAATGTAATCTGTCTTAACACCATATTTTCTCAAAGCGTTAACTGCAGATTGTCCAATCTCGTGTGTTGGGAGTTTTGTTACGAAATATGCATCGTGACCATAGTTAGCACAGCTAACAGCCACATTTGCTTCACCACCTCCATAAACAACGTCGAATGAATCAGACTGAACGAACCTGGTGTTTCCAGGAGTAGAGAGTCTGAGCATAATCTCTCCAAGGGTAATAACTTTTCCCATTTCTTATAAGTATTTTTTATTAATTTAAATTTGTTGCCTCATGTTTTTTGCAAAACGCACATCGTGTACGCACACAAAGATATAGTATATTTTTTTATTACCAAAAATATGTTATATATTTGTGGTATAATTTTTTGATCTAGATATTTTATATACTAACACAGAATATTAGATAAATAAGATGCCCGAAAGAGTTAGAATTAAAGATATTGCACAGTTAGCAAACGTTTCTGTAGGTACTGTAGACAGAGTAATACATGGAAGAAACGGAGTTTCTGAAAGCAGTAAAAAAAAGGTTGAAGAGATTCTTGAGAAACTCAATTATCAACCAAATATGTATGCCAGCGCTTTGGCAACAAACAAAAAATATCATTTTGCTTGTATTGTTCCTAAACACTCTGTAGGTGAATATTGGGAATCTGTTGAGGAAGGAATGAAAAAAGCAGTATCTGACTTTTCTGACTTCCATATAACTCTGACAATAGTATATTATGATCAATACAACTTCAACTCTTTTCTGGATGTAGCTAATCAGGTTATTGATATCAAACCTGATGGTATAATCCTCTCGCCTACTACAGCATCTATCACAATGCGCTATATTGAAGAGGTCAAGAAACTTAATATACCATATATATTTATAGACTCAAACATTGACGGACTTCAACCTCTTGCCTTTTTGGCCAAATTCTGAGAAAAGTGGATATTTTGCAGCTAGAATAGCAATGCTTATTGCTGAGAACCCTAAAAAGATCGTTATTTTCAGACAGATAACTGATGGTCGACTTGGTTCAAACCAGCAGGAGAAAAGAGAAAATGGATTCAGAAGGTTTATGAAGATGAACTATCCATGCTGCAAAATAATGGAACTGAATCTCTCGGCTAATGATTTGGAGGAGTATAAAGCGTTGATGGATGAATTTTTTATACTAAATCCGGATGTTGAATGTGGTATAACCTTTAATTCTAAAGTATATCTTGTTGGTGAATATCTTATGTCTAATAAGATAAAGAACTTCAAACTAATAGGTTATGACCTTCTTGATAGAAATGTTATTTGTCTGAAAGAGGGATACGTAGATTTTCTTATTGCACAGCAGCCTATTACACAAGGATACAAAAGTATAGAGAGCCTCTGTAATCACCTAATATTAAAGAAGGATGTGAAAAGAGATAATTATATGCCTATAACACTTCTTAATAATGACAATCTGGAGTTCTATCTGGATTCTGACAAATAAAAACAAAATAAAGAATGCGAAAGCTACATTATCGACTAGATTGATAATGTAGCTTTCGCTTTCTCTGATTTGATAGTTTATAATCCTCTACTTAGTTGATTCTTTAATTTATAAAACTGCACTTTACTCTTTAACTGCCAGTCCCTTATCATTTCTATTTCAAAAGATACTATAAATATGAAATAAGGTTCTCCTATATCATATTTATCTGTAAGCAATTCTTTTTATATCTTTGCAGCTAATTTTGAAATAGTTATGAATAACGATAATATAAACGACATTAAGTCTAAACCCAACCTGTTGGCATTAACACCTCTTCTGGTATTCCTTTGCCTCTACTTAGTAACATCTATAATTGTAAACGACTTCTATAAAGTACCTATAACGGTAGCTTTTCTAGTATCATCTATATATGCCATTTTTATTACTAAAGGGCTCTCTATAAACGAGCGAATTTGTCAGTTCTCATCGGGAGCAGCCAACCAGAACATCATGCTTATGATATGGATATTCGTTCTGGCTGGTGCATTTGCCCAATGTGCAAAGGATATAGGTGCTATAGATGCTACAGTGAATATGACATTGAAATATTTGCCTGGTAACATGCTTTATGCAGGAATCTTTATTGCTACCTGCTTCATATCACTATCTATAGGAACATCAGTGGGTACTATCGTAGCTCTTGTTCCTGTTGTGGCTGCTATAGCCTCAAAGACTGGAGCAGACATGGCATTTATTGTTGCCATCGTTGTAGGTGGTGCCTTCTTTGGTGATAACCTTTCTTTCATTTCCGACACTACTATTGCTGCAACACGTACTCAAGGTTGTGGTATGAGAGATAAATTCAGAGCAAATTTCCTGATTGCTCTTCCTGCTGCTATAGCAGTATTGATATATTACCTATTCGCTGGAGCAAATATGTACTCTACAGCAGAGGTTGGTGATATTGAGTGGCTAAAGATAATACCATATGTAGTGGTTTTAGTCACAGCTATTGCCGGAGTTAATGTGACTCTTGTTCTTCTGCTAGGAATACTTTCAACAGGAATTATTGGTCTGTTGACAGGTAGTATCACTATGTTTGGCATATTCAACTCACTGGGTATTGGAATTGCCGGAATGGGTGATTTGATTGTTGTAACGCTACTTGCCGGAGGAATGCTTGAGCTGATACGATTCAATGGAGGTATAGAATATATCATTATTCTACTTACACGCCATATCAAAGGTAAAAGAGGTGCTGAGTTGTGTATAGCTGCCCTTGTAAGCGTTGCCAACTTATGCACAGCCAACAATACTATTGCCATAATAACTGTTGGCCCTATAGCAAAAGATATTGCTAAAAGATACAGTGTAGATAGCCGAAAGAGTGCAAGTATACTTGATACCTTCTCATGTGTAATTCAGGGATTAATACCTTATGGGGCGCAGATGCTTATTGCAGCGAAACTCGCTAATATGTCACCGCTGAATATAATAGGATATTTATATTACCCGATAGCTATAGGAATTATGTCAATACTGAGCATTATATTCCGTTACCCGAAGAGATATTCATAATCTCTTTTTGGTGATGTTTGTTATCAATCTTTCGTAAAGAATATTTGTAACCTCTTTAATATCCACTTCGTGACCTAGCTCTTTCTGTAAAGAGGTTACACCTTTATCGACAAAACCACATGGATTGATATAGCTGAAATAATTAAGATCTGTATTTATGTTGAATGCCAATCCATGCATAGTAACAAAGTGGCTGCACCTTACCCCTATTGCACAGATCTTTCTCTCGCTACTTTTTCCCTTATCAAGCCATACACCTGTGGCGCCGTCAACTCGTGTTGCCTCTATGCCATAATGAGCACAAGTTTCAATAACAGCCTGCTCTATCTGATAGATATAATCTCTTAGTTTCAGGTCAAACTCTTCTATATTAATTATTGGATAGCACACTATCTGCCCGGGGCCATGATAAGTAATATCTCCCCCTCTGTCGATATGATATATTGATGCACCTATAGATTCTATAAATGAATTGCTCATAAGCATATTCGACTCTTTGCCACTCTTTCCTATAGTATATACATGTGGATGCTCTACAAATACAATATGATTTGTATAGCTACTTTTCTCAAGTTTTGAACGAACGAGGCTATTGAACAGTTCCTCCTGTCTCTTCCATGCTATTTCATAAGGTACAATACCCCAATCTTCTCTTTTCATTTATTTAAATATTATAATAGCAAAAATAGTCTATCTTTGTAAATGTTAAAAGAAATCAGATGAAAAGAATACCTTTATTTATATTCATTTTTTTAGCCACTTCTAATCTCTTTGCCCAAGATGTAGAGAAATTAGATAAGGATCTCAAAATCAATATTGATGATTTGGTAATACCTGATGGCTATCTTCTTGATATGAGGTCTATCTTGCCTGCACCGCCTACTCTTGCAGTTCCTGCTTTTGACTGGAGAGAGATGAAAAAAGACAATCGATTTGATGAAACTTTCTTCTATAGGAAGAATGTAAAATATGGGAGGTCGGAATATTACTCGTTATCCGACAACTTTTCTCCGTTTGGTTTCGGTAATAGTACTACTCTTAATAAGGCAACCTATTCTCTAAGAAATGGTATGAAAATTAATACATACGGAGAGTATGATGCCGATGGTTACAAAAGGAATAATCCATCTGCTTCCTTGGCAAAAGAATAATTTCAAAGGGGCTTTCGAAATGAAAACAAAAAATGGAAGTTTTGGAGTTCGCGTTGAGGTACAAAGAGGAAGAGATAATCCATTCTGATAAAAAATAATAGCTGCTTGTTTTAAGCAGCTATTATTTTTATTTATCAATAAATAATTACTTAGAAGCAGCAAGAGATTTTTTTCTAAACTCTTTCATTAACTTTTCGATGTCAAGTGATGCTTTACGAGCACGTGTACCTGCTGTTTTGTTACCTTTCTCAATTTGAGCTTGAGCATCTTTCTGGAAAGCTTCTGTAAGTTCTGCAATTTTAGCAACTAATTCTTTCATAATATATATGTTTTTTAAAAATTATTAAATCGAACCAAAATAAATTATTTTTTATCAATAATCATACTCACAGAGCCTTTTTTACACGCGGTTTTAACAAATTTTTCTTTTTCATCTGTCTCTTTTATTACAAAAACGGAGAAATTCGTAAAAACTACCTGTGTAATTGGTTGGAAAAGCATTTTTTTGAACGAACAACATACTTCACATCATTGTTATAATAATAAGTTTTCATAATATTAGTTTAGAACTATGGGAAGTAATTGTTTGGGATAAATCATTACTTTATTGAAAATCGTTTTATAAAAAGAGGGAAAAATTTTCCCTCTTTTTATATTAGTTTTCTTTATTATCTTTTAAATCATCTATAGCTTCTATGATTTTTATAATCTCATCATTTGTCGATTGCATCTTTTTATATATAAAATATGCAATAACCAATCCTATCACTCCACCAATACCCATTCCTATAGTACAACCATGAACTAATCCATTGTAAAGTTCGGTGTTTGGGACTCCTGTTAAATGACACATGTCATAACCTAACCAAAATAACCATATACATGTAAGTAAAAATCCAAATAATGTTTGGTAGCTACGCATTTTTTTCATCTTGATGAGTTTCTTCACGGTCTGCATTAAGTTGTTTTTTTCGTAATCCGCAGGTTTCATTGATGATATATTTATTCTGTAATCCATATATATATCAGCTACACAGATTAGCAATATATATATATAGCTATAGAATGGTAAGTTAAACATAACATATATTCCGGACAACATTATTGCTAGAATAGGAATAACTATAACTTCACCTATAATGTATTTCACTATCCACGACATCTTACTCTTCATAGATGATTTTAAAAGCTTCTCATTTACTATGTCTTGTTGATCAAGCTTTTCCTGAAGAATATTTAGTTGCTGACGCATCTCTTCGAGTTCTTGTATATTATTTTCTTCCATTGCTCTTGATATTTATTCTATTGACATATTTTTTAATTGTTCACGTATTCTAAACATACGTACAGTTACATTCCTTGTTGAGATTCCAATTATCTGCCCAATCTCTTCATACGGCATATTCTCCAACCAGAGCAGTACTATGGCTCTGTCGAAGGGTTGTAATTTACTTATCCTTTTATGGAGTAACTCTATCTGTTTGTTTGATTCATCATTGCTTTTATCAAACAGATCGATATCCATACTCAAAGGTATCGTGTCATCTCTCTTCTTCTTTCTTGAGGAGGAGATACATGAATTCAAGCTAATTCTATATATCCATGTTTTCATATTGCTCCTACCCTCAAATTTCGAAAGACCTTGCCATATATTGATAAGTATATTTTGGAAAAGGTCATTTACTTCCTCTTTATCATTAGAGAACATATAACACACTGTAAAGATAGTACTCTTGTTCTCTTTAATGATTTTAGAGAAATAGGCTTCGCTAGCTTCCATTTTGTTGTTGATTTCTGTATACATCTAATTAGACGTGACATATTATGAATTATTACAAAATTATCTATTTTTTTTACACACTATAAGAATTATTTCAAATTGATTTATTGAAAAGACAAATTTTATTGTTTTATTAGCATAAACCTCTTGGAAAAGATTTATGGATATGAAGATTTTTCAAATAGAAGCCAATGATATTGTTCCTTGCAAAGGAAGAATACTTATTTCATCACCATTTTTGATGGATTATAATTTTAGTAGATCAGTTATATTGTTAGTCCAGCATAGTGATGATGGAAGCATGGGTATTGTCATCAACAAGGGACTCATATATAATATCACTCTAAATGATATATTTCCTGATATAAAATCAAAGGTGAAAATTCCTCTATTTAAAGGTGGCCCTCTTGCGAGAAACTCACTCTTTTATATACACAAATTAGACTTTATTCATAATGCTATTCCTCTAGGTGATGGGGTTTTCATAAATGGAGACTTCAATGATATAATGAACTATATTGACAGAGATGATTATAACCAAAATAACATAAAGTTTTTCTGCGGCTATGCAAGCTGGCAGATAGGACAACTTCAGCGTGAGATAAATGAAAATTCATGGATAGTAAGCTCAAGTAACCGTGAACTGATTTTTGATGATAAACCTAATGATATTTGGGGTATAAGTCTTGATTCTTTAGGTGGCAAATATAGTATATGGGCCAAATATCCTAAATATCCTATATTGAACTAGCTCGGATTTACCTTCTGTACCAACATTGCGTTGTAATATTTGCCGTAAATCTTTCCCCAGTCAATAATTTTTGCTGTCTCACGGAAGCCACATCTGTCAAATAACCTTCTGCTTGCCAGATTCTCTTCAGCAATATATGCATATAGCATATGTATGCCCAAGTTAACAAAACAATGCTCACTGAAAATAGCGAGTATCTTTTCACCTATTCCTTTATTACGGAATTCTGGAATGACGATAATACCTATCTCAGCCTTATTTGCAAAGGGTTCATAGTTGAATATATCTACAATGCCAATTACTCTCTTCTCTTTGTTCTCAACGAGAAGGCGCAGCTGTCTGTCTTCATATATATTATTTGTGCAACTTTCGATATACAGTTTCATCTGGAACCGGGAATATGGGCCTGCTGCTTCTGCGTTGCTGCTCCATTGTTCAGCAGCATTTTCAAAAGTCAACATACAATCCAGATCTTCAGGTTCAGGAGCTCTTAGGATAAAATCTGATGTAGAGAGTTTTCCTATCATATTACTGTTCAATATCAAGTTCGTTAAGTATTTTCTTCTTATCGGGTACACAGAAAAGAGATGCAATCAGAGCCATAGATGCGCAAAGTATACCTGTTGTATCCATAGTCATATAGTAGAATGATATATTCAGTATAGCCGGGATAAATAGAAGTCCCAGACGTATCTCGCTCCATTTCCTATAGCTTTTCATGGCATCATCAATAGAGAGGTTACGTATACGGTTCACTAATGAAAGGGAGAATAATTTTAGTGCTAAAGGGATAAGAATTACTGAGAGAAGAATTCCTACTGTATAAAGTATATACTTAATCTTTACATCATCGGTATAAATACCCTCTTGAATAATGTTGCTTTCGTAAAGTGGAATAAGTGATAACGATCCTATCCAGAAGAAAGAGTACTCTATCTTTAATGTAGCAAGCAGTTTGTCAATTTTTTCATTCATAATAATCTATTTTGTTGTATTGAAAGGGGTTCTGTTTATTATAGAACGTCCTAATGTTATTTCGTCAGCATACTCCAATTCATCACCAATTGATATGCCTCGTGCAATTACCGATAATATCACATCTACATCTGCAAGTTTGCGTGAGATGAAGAAGTTTGTTGTGTCACCCTCCATAGTGGTGCTGAGTGCCAATATAACCTCCTTAACCTCATCTCTTTTAGATCTCTCAATAAGACTCTCTATTTCAAGGTCAGAGGGTCCTATTCCATCCATTGGTGATATAATACCACCCAGGACATGGAAAAGTCCGTTGTATTGCTGTGTTGCCTCAATAGCCATAACATCCCGTATGCTCTCTACAACACATATAGTAGATCTGTCTCTGGATTTGTTGGAACATATAAGGCATGTATCAGTATCTGAGATATTGTGGCACTCTTTACAGTACTTAACCTCATTTTTTAATGTTATAATAGAGTTTCCGAAGGATTCAACGCTCTTTTTTTCTTGCTTAAGTAGGTGAAGGACAAGTCGCATAGCCGTCTTCTTTCCTATCCCCGGTAGTTTTGCAAACTCTTCTACAGCTTTTTCGAGTAGTTGGGAAGAATATTGTTGGTTCATTTGAAATCACATTTAATATGGTGCAAACATAAATAAATTAAGTGATTTTGACTATTTTGCAGCAAAATTATATGAACGGAATATATATACTGCTAATTATTATCTTTTATTTTTCAGTTCTTCTTTTAGTATCTTATCTCACTGGAAAGAATAGTGGGAACGCTGCTTTTTTTCAAGGTAACAGAAAATCACCTTGGTATATTGTCTCTTTTGGAATGATAGGTACCTCTATATCAGGAGTAACCTTCGTATCAGTACCCGGCATGGTGGGCTCTATAGATATGACATACATGCAGACCTGTTTCGGATTCTTTTTCGGATATATTATTATAGCAAAACTATTATTGCCACTATATTATAAATTAAATCTTATATCAATTTATACATATTTAGGTGACAGAATAGGAAGAAGATCATACAAGACCGGCTCTTCGTTTTTTCTTATCTCTAAAATTATTGGTGCAGCAGCAAGGCTGTACCTTGTATGCCTGATACTACAGGAGTTTGTATTTACTCAGTTCAGTATACCTTTTCCTATTACAGTAACAATTATTGTACTTTTGATATGGCTCTATACAAGACGTAGTGGTATCAAGACAATTGTTTGGACTGATAGCTTACAGACGTTATGTCTGCTGTTGGCTCTTGGCCTTATTTTATTTCAGGTATCTACCAAGATGAATTTGGGAACTATGGATATGATAAATGTAATTAGAGATAGTGACCACAGCAAGATTTTTGTTTTTGATGATTGGCACTCAAAACAGAACTTCTTCAAACAGTTTTTCAGCGGTATATTTATTACAATAGTTATGACAGGTCTCGATCAGGACATGATGCAGAAAAATCTATCATGTAAGGACTTGAAATCGGCACAAAAGAACATGTATTGCTACGGCATCTCTTTCGTACCAGTTAATTTTCTATTCCTCTCTTTGGGGATACTTCTGCTTATATTTGCATCGCAGAATGGTATCACTCTTCCTAAAGCCGGTGATGAGATTCTACCTATGCTTGCTGTAGATGGCTATCTTGGATTCGGAGTACTGGTATTCTTTACTATCGGTATTATTGCTGCTGCCTTCTCTAGTGCTGACTCTGCTCTTACAGCTCTTACAACAAGTTTCTGTATTGATATTTTAGATATCTCTAAACTTGATGAGAAAAGTGCAGAGAGAAAGAGGAAGAAGATTCACTTTATTATGGCAGTGATATTCATTATATGCATCATACTTTTCAGAATTATAAATGATAAGAGTGTAATAGATGCTATATATACCATCGCCTCTTACACATACGGTCCACTTCTAGGACTCTTCGGGTTCGGACTCTTTACAAAGCTTCACCCAAGAGATAAATATGTACCTTATGTGGCTATCTCCTCACCTATAATATGTTTTATAATCGATACTTTAATATATGACTATACCGGTTATAAATTCGGATATGAGATGTTAATGTTCAACGGATTTATTACATTTGTAGGATTATGTTGTTTAAGTATTAAAACAAAAAATAATGGATATATTAAGTGCTGATTTTGTTATCAGCAACACTAAAGTTGAAAAATGTCCACAAGATGGATTACCAGAATATGCTTTTATAGGTAGATCGAATGTGGGAAAGTCTAGTCTTATAAATATGCTTACCAAAAAGACTAAACTTGCCATGACATCGTCTACTCCCGGAAAGACTTTGCTTATAAATCATTTTCTAATAAATAAGCAGTGGTATCTTGTTGACTTGCCAGGTTACGGCTATGCATCAAGAGGAAAGAAAGCTGTTGAGAAGATTCAGAAGATTATAGAGGATTATATCCTTATGCGTGAGAAGATGACGTGCCTCTTCCTTCTCATTGATATACGTCTTGAGGCTCAGAAGATCGACCTAGAGTTCATGGAGTGGCTTGGAGAGAATGGAATACCTTTTGCTATAATATTCACTAAGGCAGATAAACTCACCATTTCGCAAGCTAAGAATAATGTGAATACCTATTTGAAGAAACTCACAGAACAGTGGGAAGAACTTCCAAAGTACTTTGTATCTTCAGCAGAGAAGAGACAGGGAAGAAATGAGATACTAGACTATATTGATGAGATAAACAAGAGTTTATAAGGCTTATTATCTGTGTTTCAAAATCTGTCGTGATTGGTTAATCAATGAATCGTGATCGGTTAGTCAATTAATTATGATCGGTTGAACAGTTTATCATGATTCATTTCCTGAACAATGAAAATAGTTGATTCTGCATTTCCTTTGCATGAAACAAAGAAATATCATTAATCAAGAAGAAATAGAATCTGTAAAATCACCAAAGTTACGGAGTGAGACGTTTATAACAACAATATATACAAAAAGAGGTTGCTTTCATAAGCAACCTCTTTTTCTGTTTTATTTAATTATATCAAGCTTTTTGAACGCTTTAGTCAAATGTTCAACAGCATAATCAATCTGTTCTTTAGTATGAGTTGCCATCAAAGCTACTCTAACCAATGTATCCTGAGGAGCACAAGCTGGTGGAATAACCGGATTGATAAAGATACCTTCATCGAATGCAAGTTTAGTCACCTCGAATGTCTTATCTGCATCGTGAACATAAAGAGGAATAATTGGACTCTCTGTTTCACCGATTTCAAATCCTGCAGCGCGGAATTTCTCAAGAGCATAGTTTGTAATGTCCCAAAGATTCTGTCTACGTTGTTTATCTTCCTGAATGATATGAAGAGCTTCACGAGCAGCAGCAGTAGCAGCTGGAGTGTTACTTGCAGAGAAGATATAAGAACGAGAATTATGACGAAGCCAGTTAATAGTATCTTTGTCAGAAGCAACAAATCCACCGATTGAAGCAAGTGACTTAGAGAAGGTGCCCATAATAACATCAACTTGATCAGTCAATCCGAAGTGGTCGCAAACACCTCTACCATCTCTTCCGAATACTCCTAAACCATGAGCTTCATCAACCATGATTGATGCATTGTACTTCTCTTTTAATCTTACAATTTCTGGAAGATTTGCTAAATCACCCTCCATAGAGAATACACCGTCAACAACGATAAGTTTTACAGCATCCGGCTTACATTTCTGTAACTCCTTTTCAAGAGCAGCCATATCATTATGCTTATATTTTAACTGAGTTGAAAATGAAAGACGACGACCATCAACTATAGAAGCGTGATCTCTATCATCGCATAAGATATAATCATTTCTGTCAGTCAAGCAAGATACAACACCTTCGTTTACAGTGAAACCTGTAGAATAAACGAGTGCTTCTTCTTTTCCAACAAATTCTGCTAATTCTTTTTCTAGTTGTACATGTAAATCTAATGTACCGTTGAGAAAACGTGAACCTGCACATCCTGTACCATATTTGCGAGTAGCTTCAATTGCGGCATTGATGATTCTCTCATGGTAAGTTAGACCCATATAAGAGTTGGATCCAAACATTAGGATTCTCTTACCATCCATGGTTACTTCAGTATCCTGTGCACTGTCAATTTCACGAAAATAAGGGTAAACGCCTCTTTCCATAAAATATTGAGGCAATCTAAATTTACTTAATTTTTCCTGTAATAATCCCATATTAAAGTTTGTGTTTTGCAAGTAATATAATGTACTTACAATAGAAAATGTATGAATTTTAAATACATTCTGCTTTCTAATCTTTATTGCTCAAAAAGCAGGCTGCAAATATAGTGAATTAAAAATATTTCTGAACTTTTTTTTTTAAAAAACTTTATATCATTCAAAAGATGCATTTTGTGATTTCCCATATGAGCGAAATATATTACATTTGCAAGCATTGTAATCAACTATACAATATGATATGATCAAGAAGAAAAAGATAATTTTTATTGTTAATCCCAAATCAGGAACTCAGGGTAAAAAAAATATCATTAAGATTATTAAAGAGCGCATCGATAAGAAGACTATTGATTATGTTATTGTTGAGACAAAACATGCTGGACATGCTGTTGACCTTGCAAAAGAGGCAGCAGATAACGGAGCGGATGTTATTGTTGCAATTGGTGGTGATGGGACTGTCAATGAGATAGCTCGTTCTCTTATTCATACAAATACTACCCTAGGTATTATACCATGTGGATCTGGTAACGGATTGGCAAGGCATCTTGGAATTCCTATGGAAATTAAAGGTGCTGTTGACATTATCAATGATGGCGAGACTGTATGTATAGATTATGGTAAAATTAATTCACGACTCTTCTTTTGCACTTGTGGCGTAGGCTTCGACGCTTTTGTAAGCTTAAAGTTTGCAGACTCTAAAAAACGAGGACTCCTCACCTACCTTGAGAATACTCTACACGAGAGCCTCACTTATGTTCCTGAGACATATGAGATAGAGAATGAAGAGGGAACAATAAAGTATAAAGCTTTTCTTATTGCCTGTGCTAATGCATCTCAATATGGTAATAATGCATATATTGCTCCTCAAGCATCACTTACTGATGGGCTGATGGATATAACAATCATGGAACCATTTACAGTTCTTGATGTGCCATCACTATCTTTCCAACTATTTAATAAGACAATCGATCAGAATAGTAGAATAAAGACTATGAAATCGAAGAAGATTAAAATTCATCGCTCTTCTGTTGGAGTAATTCATTTCGATGGTGACCCTGTTATAGAAGATAAGGATCTTGAGGTAGAGATCATACCTCAAGGCTTAAATGTTATCGTTGGAAAGAAGAGTAAAGATGAACCATCAGTAAATGTAATACAACAGATGTTGGAATATTTCAATGAACTGACTCCAATAGAGAAAGAGGCATTTAACATAAAGTATAGCAGATTATTTAATCTAAATAAGCAACTACTCCGACGTCTTTCTAAAAAATAGGAATTACATTTTAAGATAAAAATCTTTGGTGAGTTTGATATACTCATCACTATAGTTATGCCGTGATTTTTCTATCACAATATCCTCATATACAGTATCTTTTTGGTCTCTGCTAAGCTCTACCATCACTCTTTTAACGTTGCTATCGGGTAATGGATAGACCTTTGCCACTCTCTCGGGGTATAACTTGTTATTTATACCATGCTCAATCACCTCTTCATAATAATTGTAAGGTAATATGATTGACAGTCGTCCGCTTTCATTAAGAATTTCTGCTGATTTTTCTATTAGTCGCTTATAATCCAAGGTATCACAGCTTCTGGCTATGCTCCTGGACTTGTCGGGACTCTTGATCTGTTCAGTAAAATATGGTGGATTTGAAACAATCACATCATATCTGACGTTGTCGAACAGGCAGAAATCGCTGTTTATTATCTCTATTCTCTCTCTCCATTCTGTATCATATGCATTCTGAGCGGCCTGTTCAACTGCATCGGAATCTATATCAACACCTGTAATACGTGCATATGGATTACGTTGTGCAGCGATAATAGATATTAATCCCGTTCCACATCCTACATCCAATATAGTTCGTGCATTATCAAAATTTGCCCAGGCAGCAATAAGTACTCCGTCTGTACCGACTTTCATTGCACACCTCTCCTGATGTATCGTAAATTGTTTGAATTTAAAGAAATTGTTTGCCATATATTTTAAAAAAAGTTCAAAGATTAAAAATAAAGAGATTTAATCAAATTTATTTGAACTTAAAAGCCATTATTTGTTATACATACTTCCTAAATCAAGATTGAATCATTAAATTTGCAGCTATTTAGGCTTTATTTTATTATATAAAAGGATAAAGAGAGAAATTAACATGAAAAGAAAAAACAATAATTTATTCCTCAACTCTGACAATGATGAAATTTCAATGCTTGCTGAGATTAAGACAGAGGCTTTAGAGGGAGAAACTGAAATCGATATTAATAAAGATATTCCCGTTATCCCTTTAAGAAACATGGTAATGTTTCCCCAAGTTGTAATGCCTATTACTGTCGGGAGAGTAAGCACTCAGAAACTGGTTAACGCTGCTTTTAAAAATAGTCAGTTGGTGGCTGTTGTCTGCCAAAAACATGGTGATATTGAATATCCTGAATTTGAAGATCTTTATCATATAGGTGTACTAGTGAAGATTCTGAGAATTTTCGATATACCTGGTGGAAACATGACCGTTTTTGTTCAATCTGCAGGACCAAAGATAAAACTTGAAAGCATTGTTCAGTCTGTTCCATATCTTATGGGTAGAATATCATTCATTCCGGAAGATAATAATAGCAAGAAAAATGATGAGTTTATAGTTCTTATAGACTCTTGCAAAGAGCTTGCAAATAAATATATAGAGATCTCAGAGAAACTAAGTCCTGATACAGCTATAGCTATCAAGAATATAGATTCGGCTGAGATGCTCCTTAACTTTATATGTACTAATTTCCCTTTCACTGTTGAAGAGAAGATACGTCTTCTTAAACTAGACTCTCTGGAATCAAGAGCATACGAGCTTCTTCAAATTCTCAACCGAGAGAATCAGCTCGCTGTGATACGTCAGGATATCCAGATGCGTACACGCGAGGATATTGATAAACAGCAGAGAGAGTATTTTCTGCAGCAACAGATAAAGAATATACAGAATGAATTAGGTGACAGCCAGCAGGATCAACTTGATGAGCTTAAAGAGAAGGCAAAAAAGAAAAAATGGGATAAGACCACTGCTGAACTATTTGAACATGAGTTAAGTAAGTTGGAACGTATGAACTCTCAGGCTCCTGATTATAGTGTTCAGTTGAGCTATCTTCAAACACTTCTTTCATTACCTTGGAATGTATATACTCATGATAACATTAATATAAGTAATGCTGAAAGGGTATTGAATAAGGATCATTACGGTTTGGAAAAGGTAAAGGAGAGAATTCTTGAACACCTTGCTGTCCTAAAGTTCAAGGATGATATGAAGTCACCTATCGTCTGTCTATATGGCCTCCGGGAGTTGGTAAGACATCTCTTGGTAAATCCATTGCTTCTGCACTGAAGAGAAAATATGTACGTATGTCTCTTGGAGGTGTTCATGATGAAGCTGAGATCAGAGGACATAGAAAGACATATATCGGTGCTATGCCTGGGCGTATAATTAAGAGTCTTATTAAGGCAGAGTCATCTAACCCTGTGATTATTCTAGATGAGATAGATAAATTGGGAAGTGATCATAGAGGGGATCCAAGTTCTGCTCTTCTTGAAGTACTTGACCCGGAACAGAATAACACTTTCCATGATAACTATATCGATACAGATTATGATCTATCAAAGGTGCTCTTTATAGCAACTGCCAACAATATTAGTACTATACCTGCTCCTCTTTTGGATAGAATGGAACTTATTGAGGTAACAGGTTATATCACTGAGGAGAAGGTAGAGATAGCTAAACGCCATCTGATTCCTAAGGAGATTAATAATTGTGGCTTGAATAAAGATAATATCAAGTTCTCTAAAACTGCTATTGAATATATTATCGAGAATTATACCCGTGAGAGTGGAGTTCGTGAATTAGAGAAGAAGATAAATAAGATAATGCGTAAGCTTGCACTTCGTTTTGCAAAAACCGGAGAGCAGACAGCTATCAATATAAAAGTATCTGATGTCGAAGAACTGCTTGGCACACCTATATTTTCACGTGATAAGTATCAGGGAAATGAGTATGCCGGTGTTGTTACAGGACTTGCCTGGACTGCTGTTGGTGGCGAAATTCTATTTGTTGAGACAAGTCTTAGCAAAGGAAAAGGTTCTCAACTTACATTGACAGGTAATCTGGGAGATGTTATGAAGGAGTCTGCCATGCTTGCTTTGGAATACTTAAGATCACATGCTTCTCTTTTTGATATTAATGAAGCGATCTTTGATAACTGGAATATTCATATTCATGTTCCAGAGGGCGCTATACCAAAAGATGGACCATCTGCAGGTATAACTATGGTGACATCACTTGCTTCTGCTTTCACACAGAGAAAGGTGAAAGACAAATTGGCTATGACCGGCGAGATAACCTTGCGTGGAAAAGTTCTTCCTGTAGGTGGAATTAAGGAGAAGATACTTGCAGCAAAACGTGCAGGTATAAAAGATATTATTCTATGTGATGAGAATAAGAAAGATATAGAGGAGATTCTGCCTATCTACCTTGAAGGACTGACCTTTCATTATGTATCTGATATAAAAGAGGTTATAAAATTGGCTCTTACCGAAGATAAAGTTAAGGATGCCATTGATTTTAAAATAAAGAAAGAAAAATAGAGAAGATAAATGACATTTGAACTACAATATAATGATCCTAAATCAAATGCAAGAGCAGGATTAATAACTACTGATCATGGTAAGATAGAGACACCTATATTTATGCCGGTTGGTACTTTAGGCTCTGTAAAAGGTATACACCTTCATGAGTTGAAAGATGATATTAAGGCACAGATAATTCTTGGAAATACATATCATCTATATCTTCGTCCGGGACTTGAGGTTATTGAGGGTGCTGGCGGATTGCACAAATTCAATGGTTTCGACAAACCTATGCTTACTGATAGCGGTGGTTTTCAGGTGTTTTCTCTTTCAGGAATAAGAAAACTTAAAGAAGAGGGCGTGGAATTCCGCTCTCACATTGATGGTTCTAAACATCTATTCACACCTGAGCGTGTGATGGATATTGAGAGAACTATTGGTGCCGACATTATGATGGCATTCGATGAGTGCCCTCCTGGAACCTCTGATTATGAGTATTCAAAGAAGTCTATGGAACTTACTCACCGCTGGTTGGACAGATGTTTTACAAGATTCAACGAGACTGATCCAAAGTATGGGTATAAACAGTCACTTTTCCCTATTGTACAGGGTTGTACATACACTGATCTTAGAAAGCGTTCCGCAGAATATATTGCTTCTAAAGGTGCTGATGGTAATGCCATTGGCGGTCTTGCAGTTGGTGAACCAACAGATGTGATGTACGAGATGATTGAGGTAGTAAATGAGATATTGCCAAAAGATAAGCCAAGATACCTGATGGGCGTAGGAACTCCCGTAAATATCCTTGAGGGTATTGAGAGAGGTGTAGATATGTTTGACTGTGTAATGCCTACACGTAATGGTAGAAATGGTATGCTCTTTACAAAGGATGGTATAATGAATATGCGCAACAAGAAATGGGAGAAAGATTACTCTCCTATTGAAGCAGATGGTGCATCTTATGTTGATACCATGTATTCACGTGCTTACCTGCGTCATCTTTTCCATGCAGAGGAGCTGCTTGCCATGCAGATTGCATCTATACATAATCTGGCATTTTATCTCTGGCTTGTAGGTGAGGCAAGAAAACATATAATAGAAGGCGATTTTTCCACTTGGAAAACAATGATGGTGAAAAGAGTATCGACAAGATTATAATACATTTCTTATGAAAATTTGGTTTAAAAGAGGTAAAACCCCAAAGAATAAGTTAAATTCTGAGTCCCAGGAGAAGAAGAAAGAGAGTTTCAAAAAGAGACTCACGAATTCTCTGAAAAAGATTAAGCCACAAAAGGATTGGTTTACTCTTGGAAGATGGATAAAGAGGCTTGACAGATATATCATCGTTAAGTTTCTTGGTACATACTTCTTTGCCATTGCGCTTATTATAACGATCTCTGTAGTATTCGACATAAATGAGAATATCGATAAGTTCATAAACAACAATGCGCCTGTGAAGGCTATCATATTTGACTACTATTTGAACTTTATCCCCTATTTCACGAATATGTTCAGTCCGCTGTTCGTATTTATTGCCGTAATATACTTCACATCTAAGCTTGCCGAGAACTCTGAAATCATAGCTATGTTCTCAACGGGTATGAGTTTTAAGAGGATGATGCGACCATATATGATTTCTGCTGCGATTATTTCTGTTGTTACATTCTCACTTGGAGCATATGTCATTCCAAAGGGCAATGTAACCCGTCTGAATTTTGAAGATAGATATAAGAAAAAGAAGAAGCAGAACTTCGTTAGGAACGTCCAGCTGGAAGTGGACAGCGGAGCGATTGCATATATTGAGAGATATGAGGATTACAATAAGACAGGTTACCGATTTTCACTTGATAAGTTTGAAGGGAAAAAACTTGTATCACATCTTACAGCCAGCAGCATCAACTATGATTCTACAAGCGTAGATAAATGGTATATCAATGATTATATGATAAGGGAGATGTATGGTATGCGTGAGAAGATAACCAAAGGTACTCGCAAGGATACGATAATTTATATGGACCCGAATGATTTTCTAATCATGAAAGGACAGCAACAGACTATGACCAGTCCTAAGCTTAGTGAATACATTACTAAGCAGAAAAAACGAGGATTTGCCAATATCAAGGAGTTCGAGATAGAGTATTACCAAAGAATAGCGATGTCGTTTGCTGCATTTATCCTTACCACGATAGGTGTTTCATTATCTTCAAGGAAAGTAAAAGGAGGAATGGGATTACATCTTGGAATAGGCCTGGCGCTAAGTTTCTCATACATTCTATTCCAGACAGTCTCGGCAACTTTCGCAATCAATGGTAATGTACCGCCACTTATAGCAGTATGGATTCCAAATGTTCTTTATACTATTATTGCAATATACTTATATAGAAAAGCCCCTAAATAAAGGGGCTTTCTTTTATCTATTAAGAGAATAATCAATCGTTTTCTAAAAGCTTTTCAATCTTGTCACGCCAGTCTTCCCTGTTTTTTGTCAGCAATGTTTTGAAACCTATCTTGTTTCCAGCTTCAATATTCTGTTCGCCATCATCGACAAAAAGAGATTCTTCAGGTAAAATGCCTGAGTCGCTAATAAGGTATTCAAAAATCTTTCTATCCGGTTTCACACTCTTAATCTCGTATGAAATGTATGCTCTGTCTACGTAATGATCTATAGATAGCCCCTCTTCAGTAAACTCCTTACTTCTTGCCCACTTCATAACAAAAGGATTGGTATTGCTAAGTAGAAATACCTTGTAGCCTCTTTGACGTAGTGATAGAATATAATCAAGCTTATATTTCTCAGTATTTACAATAAATGCATTCCAACCATCGTAAACCTGTTGATATGTAAGATCTTTATTACAAAGTGCTCTTAACTTCTCAACAAACTCCATCTCACCTATCTCGCCATTCTCACACTGAAGGAAGATACCTTTCTGATGATATTTATCCAGATATTCATCTGCCTTATTTACACCTATTGACTTAAACTTCCTCACAGCATTTTCTCTGTCGAGGTCTAATATTACTCCTCCGAAGTCGAATATTATATTTCTAATCTTGCTCATATTATATTTTCTAT
>NZ_BAJR01000029.1 GCF_000613805.1 Phocaeicola paurosaccharolyticus JCM 15092
ATTTTCTATAAAAAATAAAAGGCCGCAATCTCATTAGAATGTATTGCGACCTTTTATTATAATGTTTTTACTTTTTTCAAATAGAGATTTTCTCGTATTAATTGATTAATGAAAAAAGTTGTTTTGAGTCGATATTTTTGGCTACAATATTACCATTCTTATCGAGTAGGTAATTGGTAAAGCCTTTGTTAAGCTCATACGACTTGAAAAGATTTGAAGAATTTCCTTTAAGCTCTATGAAGCAATCAGCTTTATCTAATTGGTCATTGTTAATTGTCTCATCAAATATAGATCTGTATTCATCGAATGAAACTGACACAATCTGCAAATTATTCATTTTTGATGCTGCATTGTTTAATATTGCATTTTTTACTCTAGATTCAGCATCATAACTTGCCCAAAAACTAATCAACACAAAATTACCATTTAACTTTTTTAGATCAATAGATTTACTTTCATTTACCAAAGAGAATTGTGGAGCATTATCTCCTATTTTTAAACCTACATTAGATTTGTTTTTATCAATAAATGATAGTGAAATCACTGAACTAATCAACAAAAAAAGAAAGATCGATTTTACACTTTTAATCATGTAATTTGATTTTGGTTTATACTATCCGAGACTGCCAAACAGTGATTTTCCACTCGGACTGTTACTTAAGAACTTTATCACAAAGCCCTAAATAATTGGAAATCTGATGCAAATATAGCATTTCTTTATTAAAATGAAACTCTCTAATATTAAAAAAATGTAAAGACAAATTTGTAAAGTGACCATCTAAATCAAAAAGAACTTACAAAAAGAGCTGAAAAAACGATTAATTTGACTACTTTTGTATTTTACAAATTATGCCATGTATGGATAATAATAAAGAACTAATTCTTATTAGTATTTCAGGCGTTGACAAACCTGGAATTACGGCTTCTATAACTGAAATTCTTTCAAAATATAATGTTACTGTACTTGATATCGGTCAGGCTGATATTCATAATACTCTGTCATTAGGTATACTTTTTAAAACTGATGAGAAGAATTCGGGTAATGTAATGAAAGACCTTCTTTTTAGTGCTTCAAGTCTTGGAATAAATATAAGATTTTACCCTGTTACTGTTGAAGAATATGAGAAGTGGGTTACCATGCAAGGTAAAAACAGATATATTCTTACCCTATTGGGAAGAAAATTGACTGCAAAGCAGATATCCACTGTAACAAGAATAATAGCCGATCAAGGATTAAACATAGACGCTATAAAACGACTGACAGGAAGAATGCCGCTCGATGAGCGTAAAGCTAATGTGAGAGCATGTATCGAATTCTCAGTCAGAGGGAATCCTAGAGATTCGGAAGAGATGCAGAGAGCTCTCCTCAAATTAAGCAGCGATCTTGATATGGACTACTCATTCCAATTGGATAATATGTACAGAAGAATGAGAAGACTTATCTGTTTTGATATGGACTCAACTCTTATCGAGACTGAGGTGATAGATGAGTTGGCTATTCGTGCCGGTGTAGGTGACAAGGTGAAAGCGATTACTGAGAGAGCAATGAGAGGTGAGATAGACTTTACTGAGAGTTTCAGAGAGAGAGTTGCTCTTCTAAAAGGACTTGATGAGAGTGTTATGGAGGAGATTGCTGAAAACCTGCCTATAACAGAGGGTGTTGACAGACTTATGTTCGTATTGAAGAAATACGGTTATAAAATAGCAATTCTCTCAGGAGGATTCACATATTTCGGAAACTATCTAAAAAATAAATATGGAATAGACTATGTCTATGCCAATGAATTGGAAATTATTGATGGCAAACTTACCGGTAACTATTTAGGTGAGGTTGTTGATGGTAAGCGTAAAGCAGAACTGCTTAAACTCATATCACAGGTTGAGAAGGTAGATATCGCACAGACAATAGCTGTCGGTGATGGTGCAAATGACCTGCCTATGCTTGCTACTGCCGGTCTTGGTATTGCTTTCCATGCAAAACCAAAGGTTAAGGCCAACGCAAAACAGTCAATAAGTACAATAGGACTAGATGGAGTACTCTATTTCTTAGGATTTAAAGACTCCTATCTTGAAGAGAGAGGTAAATTATAAATATAGAATTATATAGATGAATTTCAGTGAACTTAATCTGGAAGAGAGTGTGCTTGATGCACTTGATGCCATGAATTTTAAAGAGTGTACTCCTGTTCAGGAGAAGGCCATTCCCGAGATTATGAATGGTCGCGACTTTATTGGCGTTGCGCAGACTGGCACAGGAAAGACTGCCGCATATCTCCTTCCAATCATCAATCAATTAAGCAAAGGAGGATATCCAGCCGACTCTATCAATTGCATAATAATGTCGCCGACAAGGGAGTTGGCCCAGCAGATTGATCAACAGATGGAGGGTTTCTCATATTTTCTTCCGATATCAAGTGTTGCTGTATATGGAGGAAATGATGGGGTCAGGTTTGAACAGGAAAAGAGAGGACTTACCCTAGGTGCTGATGTGGTAATTGCCACTCCTGGCCGTTTCATAAGCCATATAAACATGGGATATGTTGATTTGTCAAGAGTCTCATTCTTCATACTTGATGAAGCAGACAGAATGCTTGACATGGGCTTTGCTGATGATATTAAGCAGATAGTTAAGTCATTGCCTGGTAAGAGACAGACAATCCTATTCTCTGCCACTATGCCTTCGAAGATAAAACAGTTTGCTTCAACTATCCTCAATAATCCTGTAGAGATATCTCTTGCAGTATCAAAGCCCGCTGAAAAGATTATTCAGACTGCATATATCTGTTATGAGAGTCAGAAACTTGCCATAATCAATGAGCTATTCAAAAATCAGACTCCAGAAAGAGTAATCGTATTTGCCTCTTCAAAGTTGAAAGTAAAAGAGGTAACACTTGCACTCAAAAGGATGCATCTTAATGTTGGAGAGATGCACTCTGACCTTGATCAGTCACAGAGAGATTCTATAATGCGCGATTTCAAGGCAGGAAGAATAAACATACTTGTAGCAACCGATATTGTAGCAAGAGGTATAGATATTGATGATATACGTACAGTAATAAATTATGATGTACCTCATGACTGTGAAGACTATGTACACCGTATAGGCAGAACAGCCAGAGCAAATAATGACGGATGTGCTATAACTTTTGTTAGTGAGAAAGAGCAGACTAAGTTCTACGCCATAGAGAAGTTTGTTGAGAAGACAATATACAAGATACCTCTTCCAGCAGGGCTGGAACCTATTGAATATAAGCCTGGAATTAAGGGGGATAACAGAAATGGAAAATCAAACTTCAAGAAGAAACACTTCCAAGGGAAGAACAAACAGAAGAGTTGATTATAAGAAATCGCCTGATTGTTGAATATATACAATCAGGCGATTTTTTTATACTTATTTTACAACGTTGAACTTCACATTACTCTTTTTATCGATAATAACATCTACCAGATAACATGAGGCTTCGTCAGGAATACCAACTTTAGCTTGATAACGGTATCCCTTAGAATTAACGCCGACAAAGTCCATATCAGCAAGGATAGAGTTCTGAAGGAAATCATCTGGAATAATTCCACTCATCATGTTCTTGTTTATATCTTTTGAACATAGCTTCTTATTTCCATCGTATACACATATATGTATAATATTATCGTAATAGAAATTGTCTACATTGATACCTTCATCTGAAACTCTTGACTGAGTAACCTTTATTTTAGAAGGGTTTATATACACATATCCTCTGTATCTGACATTGTTGAAATTAATAATGGAGTCCTTTTTAATAACCTTTTTACTGTTCAGTGTAGGCTTGTCGAATGAAAAGAACTTTAAATCGTTATAATCTTCAGATTTACTAAATTGAACGACATCTCCTGTTTCCGAATCAAACCAGAAGTTGTATTGGTTAACCTTCTCAATCTTATATCCATTTACAACGCTACCATATGTAAAGAGAGAATCATTTATTACCTTAAACATTACAGGAGAAATAGATGGATCAGTATAGAAAATGCTGTCACCCTTAATTTTAATTATAGGGGTCCCAGTGGCATCGTCTGTCCAAACTCCTTGTAACATCTTTTTTGCCTCAATATTTTCTCTTTGCATCTCGTTTTTGTTCTTATCTTTTTTACAAGAGAACAATAGAGCAGAGCAGATAAGTAATATAATAAATCTATACATAATTTAGATTCTATTTTCCAATACAATGGTAAACAAAACCAAGCTCATTGAGTTCTTTAAAGTCATAAATATTTCTTCCATCAAGGATTAAATTACCTTTCATTGAATTTTTGATTACTTTCCATGATGGGAGTCTGAACTCTTTCCATTCAGTAAGCATAAATAATGCATCCGAATCCAATGTAGCATCGTACATATCTTTTGAGTAGTAGACCTTATCTCCTATCCTTCTTTTGCACTCATTCATTGCAATAGGATCATATACTCTGATATTACATCCGGCTTCAATGAGTTTATTTATTATTATAAGAGATGGAGCTTCGCGCATATCATCTGTTTCCGGTTTAAATGACAATCCCCATATAGCAATTGTCTTACCAGAAAGATTATTGTCGAAATGCTTGTTAAGTTTGTTGAACAGAATGGATTTCTGAAACTCATTAACCTCTTCAACAGCCTTCAAAACTCTCATTTCATAACCCTTAGATTCGGCAGTCTTTATAAGTGCCTTCACATCTTTTGGGAAACATGAACCGCCATAGCCACAACCAGGATATAAGAATTTTCTACCAATTCTAGTATCCGAGCCAATGCCATCGCGTACCATATTAACATCAGCTCCAACTATCTCGCATAGGTTAGCTATATCATTCATAAAGCTAATTCTTGTTGCCAGCATAGAGTTTGCAGCATATTTAGTCATCTCTGCCGATGCGATATCCATGAATATAACACGAGAGTTAAGTCTCATGAATGGTTTATAAAGTGAGCTCATTAGTTTCTGAGCTCTTTCACTCTCAACACCAATGACTACTCGGTCGGGTTTCATGAAGTCATCTATAGCATTGCCCTCTTTGAGAAATTCAGGATTAGAAGCTACATCAAACTCAATTTGTACATTCCTTTTATCAAGCTCATCTTGAATTGCTTTTTTTACTTTTTGGGCAGTTCCAACAGGGACAGTACTTTTTGTAACAATTAAGATGTACTTATTCATGTTTTTTCCTATTGTCCTGGCTACATCTAATACATAGCTCAAATCAGCACTTCCATCTTCATCCGGAGGAGTTCCCACCGCACTGAAGACTATATCAACATTGTTAAGACACTCTTCAAGGCTAGTAGTAAAACTAAGTCTTTGTGCTTTAACATTTCTTGAAATAAGCTCTTCTATACCCGGTTCATATATTGGAATTAAACCCTTTTTCAGATTCTCTATTTTCTCTGAATTAACATCAACACAAGTGACATTAACTCCAGTCTCAGCAAAGCATGTACCGGAAACTAATCCTACATATCCGGTGCCTACAATAGCAATATTCATAAATTTGCTTTTAATGATAAATTGTAACTAAAGCAAAAGTACAATAAATAAATTTCTGTTTCAAATTATTTGCCAAAAGTTGCTATTTAAAGCATTAAAATATAAATTTGCACTATGGTTACGTTGGCTAAACATATAGAGACTTTGCTACTGGACAATGATTGTGTTGTTGTTCCAAATTTTGGTGGATTTATAGCTCACTATCAATCTGCCTATTTTGACGAGAAGACTAGCACTTTCTTCCCTCCACAACGTATTATTGGTTTCAACCCAAAACTTATAATGAACGATGGCCTGTTAGTTCAATCATATATGCAGGCTCTCAACACCGACTTCTCAGATGCAAACTTACATATAGAAAATGAAGTTGATGAGTTGAAGGATCAGCTATATCGCGATGGTAATGTCAACTTAGCTAATATTGGTAGTCTATCGTGCAACTCTGATGGTTCTATACATTTTGTAGCAGCTGATAAGATTATTGACACTCCTAGCCTATATGGTCTTTCTGATTTCCAATGCCTCAGAGTTAAAAGCAGCAATAAAAGAGTTGTACAGATCTATGAGGATGATAAGAACAGATATACAACCACTAACTCAGATAGTAGACGCTCTATAGGCACCAGTTTTTTAGGTTCTGCTTTAGGTGTAGCAGTTGCACTATTACTATTCTTCTTCCTCTCTGTTCCTGTAGAGAACAGCTATGTAGATAATGAAAACTATGCATATTTAGGTGATGCCGGTCTCTTTAATTCCATAAAGTCAAAATCATTTGTTGCTAATGTATTTGAGATGCCATCATCGGAGACAAAATCAAAAGTCTCTGTTGAGAAGAAAGTTGATGTAGCTGAAAAAATAGAATTTGCTAAAGCTTCTGAACCTAATAGTTCTGAAGAGATTAAAGCTGCCGAGGATAATATATCAAGAGAAGAAATAAAGCCTTTGGTAGCAGATAAAAAATTCCATGTAATAATTTCAAGTACTTCTTCAGAAAAAGAAGCAGATAGTGTTGTAGGCCAACTACTTAAGAAGGGCTATAAAGATGCTGCAATTATTCTTGGAAAAGGATATTATAAGTATAGAATATCAATATGTAATGTTGATGATGAATCTTCCGCTTATAACAAGGTAAATCAATTAAGAGCAAACAATTCATTCGATGATGCTTGGGTGCTAAGCTCAAAATAAATTCCGCTTATATAATGAAAAGAGTAAGATGTCCAAAATGTGATAACTATATCACTTTTGATGAGACAAAATATAGTGATGGACAATCATTGATATTCATCTGTGACAGTTGCAAGAAACAATTCAGTATCCGTATCGGAAAATCAAAACTTAAACCTACTCAAAAGGATGAGAATCCTGATGAAAACAGTCCTGAAAATGACTTAGGCAGCATTGTCGTTATAGAGAATGTGTTCGGGTTTAAACAGGTATTTCCTCTCCAATTAGGCAATAACACTATAGGAAGAAGAAGTAAAGGTACTGTCGTTGATATTCCTGTTGAGACTTCTGACCCTAGTATGGACAGAAGTCACTGCACAATTAATGTGAGAAAGAACAAACAAGGTGAAGTAAAATATTCTTTATCTGATAATGATAGCCTGACTGGTACATTCCTGATGAATGAGATCTTAGGAAACAAAGAGAAGGTAAATATTGAGGATGGTTCTATTATAACCATCGGAGCTACAACACTAATTCTTCGAACAGAAGGAAGCGAAGAGGAATGAAAAAGATAATTCTCATAACAGGAGGACAGCGTTCGGGTAAAAGTACTTATGCCGAGCAACTTGCTCTCTCTTTAAGTGAGAACCCTATTTATATTGCTACAGCTCATGTTTGGGACGATGAGTTCCGTAATCGTGTAGAAAAACATAAAGAGAGAAGAGGTTCAGAGTGGACAAATATTGAAGAGGAGAAGTTTTTGTCAAATCATAAATATCAAGGCAGAACAATATTGATTGACTGTCTTACCCTTTGGTCTACCAATTTCTTTTTCGAAAATAAATCGGATGTTAACCTATCTTTGAGTCAACTGAAAAAGGAGTTCGACGACTTTACCAATCAAGATGATACTTTTATATTTGTTACCAACGAAATAGGTTGTGGAGGAGTCTCAGATAATGAGATTCAGAGAAAATTCACTGACCTACTAGGATGGATGAATCAATATGTAGTGTCAAAAGCTGATGAGGTTTATTGCATGATCTCTGGAATAGCATTAAAAATTAAATAAGACTGAAATGAATTTTACTATAGAAAAGCCAAATCTATCCATACATGATAAGTTAGTTGACAAAATCAATAATCTTACTAAACCAAAAGGCTCTTTAGGAAGACTTGAAGAGTTGGCACTTAAGATCGGACTTATCCAACAAAGTCTCTCTCCTACGCTATCTAATCCACATAATATACTTTTTGCTGCCGATCATGGTATCGTTGAAGAAAATGTCAGTAAATCTCCTAAAGAGATTACTTGGCAACAACTCAGTAATTTCCTTCATGGAGGTGCAGGAATCAATTTTCTTTGTCGACAAATGGATTTAAACTCTTATTGGTGGATTCCGGTGTAGACTATGACCTGCCTTATGAGAGTGGAATAGTTAATATGAGCGTTGGCAGAGGAACTAAGAATTTCCTATATAGGCCAGCTATGAGTCGTGAGGAGATGGAGTTATGTTTGCAACGTGGTGCTGAAGTTGTCTCAAAAGTACACGATGCAGGTTGTAATGTGGTAAGTTTTGGCGAGATGGGTATAGGCAATACCTCTCCCTCATCTATATGGATGCATCTTTTTACAGGAATATCATTAAATCTGTGTGTTGGTGCCGGAAGCGGACTTGATAACATAGGAATAAATCATAAGTATAATGTTCTGAAGAGATCTGTCGAGAACTACAAAGGTGATGGAACTACAGAAGATATAATAAGTTGGTTTGGTGGTTTCGAGATGGTTATGGCAATTGGTGGAATGCTCCGTGCAGCAGAACTTAATATGATAATCCTTGTAGATGGCTTCATAATGACTACATGTATGCTTGCTGCATCAAAGATGCACCCTGAAGTAGTAGAATACGCAATATTTGGTCACCAAGGTGACGAAGTAGGACACAAGCTACTTTTAGACAGCATGAATCAACATGCTATATTGAATTTAGGACTTAGACTTGGTGAAGGCAGTGGTTCTGTATGTTGCTACCCTATCATCGTGTCGGCTGTGAATATGATTAATGAAATGGACAATTTTGCAAATGCGTCTATAACTAAATATTTCTGATTATGAGATTGCTTGCTGCACTTGTTTTCTTTACACGTCTCCCTTTTTGGAGAATAGCAGATATACCAAAAGAATATTTTAAGCGTTTGGTTGAATATTGGTCATTAACCGGTGTACTTACAGGTGGTATTATGGCTCTTGTGTTGTTTCTCACATCTCTTATTATGCCTATTGAGATAGCTATTATTTTTGCTATTTCTTCTAGATTAATCATTACAGGTGCTCTTCATGAAGATGGCTTGGCCGATTTCTGTGACGGCTTTGGCGGAGGTACTGACAGAGAGAGAACACTTGCAATAATGAAAGATTCACACATTGGTACATACGGAGTTATAGGACTAATAATCTATTTCCTACTACTCTTCAATCTTATGTACACGCTATCAGTTCCTCTTTTATGTTTTGTGATTATATCTGCAGATGTATGGAGTAAGGCTTGTGCTGCAAACATAATAAATATACTGCCCTATGCACGTAATGAAGAGACAGCAAAAGCAAAGGTGGTATACGACAGGATGACTCTTAAGGCTTTTATCATATCTACTGTTATAGGTATTATACCTCCACTATTTCTTTTAGACAAAATATATTGGTTTGCTCTGTTGGCACCAGTATTTATGCTCTTCGCTTTGGGTCATATAATGCATAAGAAAATTGCAGGTTATACCGGCGACTGTTGTGGAGCAACATTCTTACTTTGTGAATTATCTTTCTATATTGTAGTTGTTTTTCTAAATTACAATCTATGTTAGTATATCTTATACGTCATACCTCGGTAGATATAGAACCTGGAACATGTTATGGCCAGACCGATGTTCCTCTTCGTCCGTCATTTACAGAAGAGGCAAAAATAACATCGGCAAATTTAGATAGTATTATTTTTGATAAAGTCTATACAAGTCCTCTCTCGAGAAGCTGGAAACTTGCTGGATTTTGTGGTTACAAAGATGCATTAAGAGATGACAGGCTAATGGAGATAAACTTCGGCGATTGGGAAATGAAACGTTTTGATGAGATAGACGATCCAAATATAGAAAAGTGGTATAGCGATTACATAAATGTACGTAGTACAAACGGAGAGTCTTTTCAAGACCAATACAACAGAGTAGCATCTTTTTTAGATGAGCTGAAGAGACAGGACTATAAGAGTGTAGCTATCTTCGCCCATGGTGGAGTTCTAATATGCGCACAGATTTATGCAGGATTGATAAAGGCCAAGGAGGCATTCGAATCACTTACGCCATATGGAGGAATTGTTAAGATTGATATTTAGTCAAAATCTCTTTCATAAGGTCTAAATCCATCTCTACCTCACCTTTCATTAGAAATTTATCTCTATCAATAAGTAATTTATTGTAGATTTCTTCGGCTTTTGCCTTATCATTATCGTGCAAGAGTGCTATAGTGAAGAGTATGCGCATCTTACTGCTCATGATACCCTTAAATTGGTTTATATATTTTTCTAACTGTTTAGTATATAATTGATTGAACTTCTCTTCGTCGCCTTTCAACAATGAAAGGAAAACCATTTCACACATAGACTCCTTTACATATATACCTATAGCTTTGGACTCTGGTGCTATAATTTTATTGAAAATATCATAAGCCTTATCAAACTCACGTATATCAATATATCTTGAAGCAGTCATCGTAGCCAATCCTGCATCTATAGTGTCACTTGGTCTAAAATCATCATCAACTATAAACCAATCCTCAGGCATATCTTTTAATCTAACACCTCTTTGGCATTGTGCATTGACACTCAACTGTAACTTAAGACCAATTTTACCTTCAGGGTGTTTTCTCAATGATAATACATTAGCAGCATCATTACTGATACCCTGTATTTTCATTGGAATACCATTGGTTAGTGCTAAAAATAGCCCAATAACTATGAAGATTATTAAGGATGCAGAGACATATTTACCATTATTAAAAATCAAAAGTATTGCAAGGGCTAAGAGAGAAAAAATGATATTTCCTAGAACACCTCCTATATTATACCAAACAACAGGCAACTTATCTTCAGGCAGATCTGGCATCTCCAGGAGACATTGTCCTCCTGTTCCAGCCAACGAGAATTTCTTAATCTTGTATTTATTCTCTTCTTTTATAAGTGTCCATGAAAATATGCGGAAAGATACAAACTTATAACCTGTAGCCAAACCACACACAAGGTGTCCCCCTTCGTGGACTATTATGTGAAAGTATAATGCAAATAATGATGATATTGACAATGTTACTAAGACCTTTATTATCTTAGTAAAATCGATTTTAAGAAGCTTATCAATAAAGACATTTACAGGTACTCCTTTAATAAAAATAACTGCTATACCTGCAATTACTATACCTGCGATAAATCCCAATGTAATTAAGAGAATGAATCTAATTATGTTTTTCATGAAGCAAAGATAGTATATCATTTTGAAAATACACAACAAATGACAATCATGTTTTTCATTGCCATATTGTGGAATTTACTAATTTTGTATATTAATAAAAAAACAGATGAAACCACAATTTTTAATTGCATCATTGACTCCTGGTGCCGGGAAAACAACATTATCTCTCGGTATATCACGCTTGTTACAGCAAAAAGGCTTGCGTGTGCAATCATATAAGTGTGGCTCAGATCTTATTGATCCACAATATCTCTCTATGAGCACAGATAAGCCGGTAGTAAATCTTGATAACTGGCTCTCATCGCCCTACTATATACAACACCTATATAATAACTATGGTGAAAATGCTGATTTATGTATAGTGGAAGGTTCTGCAGCTCTCTTCGACGGTTATGATGGAAGTAAAGGTAGTTGTTCTGAAATAGCAATGCTTCTGCACCTTCCAGTGATATTGGTTATAAATGCACGAATGGCAGGTTATTCTGTTGCTGCAATGATATTAGGGTTCAAACTTTTTAATCCTAAGTTAAAGATAGCCGGAGTTGTATTCAATCAGACAATCTCCGGTGCTCAATATAAATATCTTTATCAGGCATGCATTGATACAGGAGTTGAGTGCTTCGGCTATATTCCATATATCTCGGATGATAAATTTATATCTAAGCATAGCGCTATTACTGTAAGTGCCAGGAAAGAGATAAATAGTCTTATTGATAAAATTGCTGATAAGATAGCTCAGACTGTAGATGTTCACAAAATTATTGAATCATGTAAACTTATCTTTCCATGTCTGTATATGTTGCCCTATACTTCAGACTATGATGATGATATTGATGTTGGAGTTAAAAAGATTAGAATTGCTGTTGCAAAAGATGTAGCTTTCAATTATATGTATTGGGATAATCTGATGAAGCTCTCTAAGATTGGTAACATAACTTATTTCAGTCCCCTATACAGCAATGAACTCCCAAAATGTGATATGCTTTATTTACCAAACGGAGTCCCTGAACTCTTTGCTCGACAGATTTACAGACGCAAGAAGATGTTGGAAGATATACGTGACTTTGCTGAACAGGGAGGTATGATACTTGCTGAGGGCAATTCTGTTTCTATATTGGCATCTACACTCACCATACGTGAGAATGGTACTGCATATGAGATGGCATCTATCTTCCATTCGATTGCGATACAATTGGGCTCAAACTACATAGTGGTTATGTAAACATAATATCAAAGGATAAAGTTTTCCGTGGTAACGAGTTCCATTATTGTAATATAACTGGATACTCTCAGGGAGACTCAGATATAAAGATGATTAATTCTAAAGGAATGGAGATTTCTGACAATATATTCAGATATAAGAACAGTATTGCATCACTTGCAAATATATATTGGGGTGAAAATGATATTTTAAGTCTATGGAACACGGAAAATTAAAACCTCTCATGTTTGCAGGTACAGGCAGTGATGTAGGAAAAAGTATTATTGTAACTGCGATATGCCGTATCTTAAAACAAGATGGATACTCTCCTGCTCCATTCAAGGCTCAAAATATGTCTTTAAACTCATATGCTACACCAGATTCACTGGAGATAGGTCGTGCACAAGCTGTACAAGCTGAAGCTGCGGAAATAGAATGTTCAACAGATATGAATCCACTGCTTCTAAAACCAAATTCGGATCTCACATCCCAAATTGTACTTAACGGCAGACCTGTCGGCAACAGCAGCGCTAAAGGTTTTTTCAGGCAGGAAGGTAGAGATATACTGAGAAAAGAGATAAACAGCTCATTCGACAGACTGTCATCTAAATATAATCCTATTATAATGGAGGGTGCCGGAAGTATTGCTGAGATGAACCTAATGGATATAGATCTTGTAAACATGCCAATGGCAAGATATGCTGACGCAAATATAATACTTGTGGCCGACATAGATAGAGGTGGAGTATTTGCCAGTATTTATGGTTCCGTGATGCTTCAGAAGCCTGAAGACAGGCGTCGGATTAAAGGTGTAATAATAAATAAGTTCAGAGGAGATATATCACTATTCAACACTGGGAAAGAGATTATAGAGAAGACATCAGGAATAAAAGTATTAGGTATAATACCATATTTAGACGATATTGATATTGATGAAGAAGATTCGGTCTCTTTAGAAAAGAGAAATAAAAAATATACTCAAGGTAAAGTAAATATTGTTGTCGTTTTATTACCACATATGTCCAACTTTACTGACTTTGCCCGTCTGGAACATGATTCAAGGATTAATTTATACTATTCATACTCACCTGAAGAGATTGCTAAAGCAGACATAACGATTATACCCGGCAGTAAGAACACTATTAGTGACTTGAATGAAATCAGAAATAAAGGCATTGACACAGCTATAATTGATAATGCAAAAAAGGGCAAAAGCGTTATAGGAATCTGCGGCGGTTATCAGATTATGGGTATGGAAATTAGTGACCCTCTCTCCATAGAGAGTAACAATGCTTTTGTTAATGGACTTGGGCTTCTTCCTATACGTACCACAATTACTAAGGAGAAAATCACCCAACAGAGAGAGTTCAGTTTCATGGAAGGTGAACAGAGATGTAAGGGCTACGAGATTCATATGGGTAATAGTGAACTCATTGATGATAAAGATTATATGAAAGTAGCTGCTTTTGATGATGGAAGTAGTGATGGAGTTATGATAAACGACAGATGTTTCGGAACATACCTTCATGGCATTCTGGACAATAAAGTGATTGTCGATAAACTCGTCTCACAATACTGTACTCTAGAAAGCAGTGATAGTATGGATTATGATCAGTATAAAGATTATCAATATAACAGGTTAGCTTCACATGTCAGAGAGAACATAGATATGGATTTATTTTATAAAATATTGAACAGCTATGATTGAAGGACATGGAGATGATTGCTACAAATTTAGTAATGAGATAAAGATAAATTTTAGCTCGAATATATATAACCACGCTGAGCAGAGAGAACTATACGACCATCTTAGTCAAAAGTTACCTCTGATACACTCCTATCCACCTCCAATTCCATATGAGTTAGAGAATAAGATTGCCGATGATGCCAATATTGATTCTAAGGAGGTCTCTGTGACAAATGGAGCAACAGAAGCTATATATCTCATTGCACAACTCTTCGCAAATAAGTGCTCAACTATTTTAGAACCGACATTCAGTGAATATGCAGATGCATGTCGTCTGCATATTCATAAGATTGAGTTCATATATAGATTGGATGAGAATGTTAGATTAGGAAATGTATTATGGATATGCAATCCAAACAATCCTACCGGTGAGGTTTTTGATAAAGATCTTTTGATTAGAATAATCAGTAAAAATCCAAAAACTTACTTCGTTATTGATCAGTCATACGAAAACTTTACTCTTAAACCTTTACTTTCAGAAAAAGAAGCTATTGCATTTGATAATCTGATTCTTATACACTCTATGACTAAGCAATTTGCTATTCCGGGATTAAGAGTCGGATATATTTCAGCCAATAGAAACATCGTACATGAATTCACTCTACATAAGATGCCTTGGTCGGTCAATGTGATTGCTATAGAGGCTGCAAAATATCTTATTGAAAATAAAAACCTATACCGAATGGATATAGCATCGATCATGATCGAAAGAGAAAGAGTTCATGATCGTTTAAAAGAGATATACGGAGTTGTTCCATGGAGCTCAGACACAAACTTTATGCTTGTACAGCTACGCAGTGGTAACTCTTCATCTCTAAAGGAGTATCTTGTTAAAGAGCACTCAATGTTGATTAGAGATGCATCAAATTTCCATGGTCTGGATTCGCATTTCTTCAGGATAGCAGTTCAGTCAGCAGAAGAGAATAATCAACTTATTAAGGCTATTGAAGAATGGATGAGCTTATATTGATATTGCCTTTGGTTATAGGTTATATTCTGGATATCGTGTTCGGAGATCCTGTAGGTCTGCCCCATCCTGTCGTATATATGGGAAAGTCAATCTCCTTTTTTGAAAAACGGCTGAATAAAGGAAACAATATAACTATTAAAGGAGCAGTTATATCACTTCTACTTATACTGTTGTCATTTATATTTACAAAGTTTGTTATAGAGTTATCTTACTTAAATATCTACATTGGAATAACAGTATCTTCACTGCTAATCTTCTTCTGTCTTGCAGGAAAAACACTAATCCATGAAGTTAAGATGGTGTTCGATGCCTTAGAAGTATCCCTTGATAGAGGAAGAGAGCAATTATCAAGGATTGTAGGACGAGATACAGCAGACTTATCTGCTGAAGAAGTCAAGAAAGCCGCTCTTGAGACTCTAGCAGAGAATCTTAGTGATGGTGTTATTGCTCCACTATTCTGGTATGCAATTGGCGGTATACCTGCAATGATGGCATATAAGATGATAAATACGCTTGATTCGATGATAGGCTACAAGAATGAGAGATATATAGAATACGGATCTGTTGCTGCAAGAATTGATGATATCGCCAACTATATACCAGCTCGTATAACAGCTATTTTTATGATTCTTGTTGTAGGAAGAGCTAATCTGATTGGATTTGTATTCAGATTTGGTAAAGAACATGCCAGCCCCAACTCAGGATATCCTGAAGCAGCATTGGCAGGCATATTGAATTGTAAGTTTGGTGGTACGCACAACTACTTTGGACAGAGTGTCTATAAACCATATATTGGTTATAATGAGAGAGAGTTGACATACAAGGATATGCTAACTGCAACATCAGTAAACAGAAGAGTAGAAATCGTTACAGTACTCTTAATAATCTTGAAGATATATTTGCTAGGTTAATATAGATGTTATAAATTTGCTAAACAAAAATGCGGTAGTAGCTCAGTTGGTAGAGCATCAGCTTCCCAAGCTGAGGGTCGCGAGTTCGAGTCTCGTTTGCCGCTCCCTCAACATCAAGCACTTATCGGTATTAACCGATAAGTGCTTTTTCTTTGGGGAAAACATAGGGAAAACATATTCATAAAAATAACGATAACCATCTCTTCCTATCGGTAATTATTTTCATTGAATATTAGCTTCTACGATTTCAACATTACTTGTTTTTCATTTTTATATCTTCCCCAACTCTCCCACATTTCTTTCGTCGATCCATCCCTTTCCCCCATTGGTAACATTTAGGAGTATAACTACCTGTACCAACAATGTTACAACCCCTGACTAAAACTCCTCTCCTTTACAAAATCCACAAAACAGACAAAGAACCAATTACATAACAAGCTTCAGCGAACCATTCAACCCATTAAGATACCACCCAGCCATCCTCCCAACCCCATGGAAACCCCAAAAAGTGTTACCAACTCCCCCGGTACCGGTCACACCTTCACTCCCTTATCCCTGACAAAATCAAACACATTTGCTGTTTATTGTTTTTTATGCTTATTTTTGTAGCGATGTCGGTCAAAACGTAAGATATATTTTTCGGTGGTGCACTTTACCGAAATTGAGACATCGGCGTTAGTCTTTTTATCTTGGTGCCCTATCGTTCTCTTGTAGAACACTCGGCACAGCGTGTAAACTGGTAAGCGGTGTAATTGCTACAGCGTTTGTCGGATGAGTGATATTTTTTCACTTTTTGAAAAAATTCCTATTGAAGCATGAGGTCTTTGGATTAGATCAATTGCTGTGCGTATTTAATTCTTAACATTCCTTCCATGAGAGCGAAAGAAAAGCTAGAGTTCAACAAAGCTGAATTCGAATTCTACATGCTTGTCAAAAAATCTATCTACGATCTTTATCCCCTGAGAACAAACAAACGAAAAACAGAAGAGTATTGCGACAATCATCTCTTTGCCGATGCCAGGTGTCGGGAGATCTTCAAAATCAACAACTGCAATCATGAATCGGTCAATTTCCATGAAAACGATGATGAAATAGATCACCTGATCTCCTACAGGGTCCGGAAGGAGATTCAAAACGCCATCTGCGACGACAAAACATTTATCTATGCCTACAACATCATCGAACGGGATCACAATCCCTACAACGATGTTTACAAGAGCAAGAGTCTCCAACTCAAACCCGAAACTCTAACTTCCGCGAGAGAGATCGAGGAGGAGATCTCAAGCTACAAGGAGGACTATCCCAAGAACAATTTGAGCGACTACCTGATCGATGAGGCGAATTTTAAATTCTACAACGAACGTTTCTTGAATCTGATGTTCGATGATGAGGGGTGGCTATTTATCTTCAACAAGGCTTATGAGATCTTCGATCGCATTCGCACATTTGCTGCAAATCCCTCGCAAGCCCATCATATAGCCAACAACATCTATTTTGGCGACAAGCTGATGGAGGATGCAATACTCGACTTTCTACTCCTTCTGATCGATAACTACTCCTACGATCTGACACCGGAGCAGGTGAAGAAGTTCAGGTTGCTGGCATTCTTCATCAGTAAACATCGCGACCCGCAGACGCTGACAATTGAGAAGAAATATCTCGACAGAATTCATTCCCTCAACCTGGCTAAGGTGGACTGGATGAAAGCTACACGCTATTTCAATGTTCACCTCATCTCAAATTGGGTCACCTACTCCGGTCTCTCTTATGATCAGCAGCTGCAAATCCTGAACCTTATCAAAGGGAAATACCTCACCGAGAATCAGCGAAACCCCGATTTCTTCTGTTATGATTTGAGCGATTGCTTCTCTCAACTGCAGCAGCTCTTGACGTCAGATGAACCCCCACCGGGATGCAATGGTTCACCCGCTCCCTCCACAAACACAATAAATCCCAACCCACCACAAAAGCAACTTCCCATGGTACGCATGATTGAACACCTGAACACTTCCTTGGATGAACTGAAAGAACAAAATGACCGACTCACCCGGATCATCACACAACAAAATGAAGAATTGAGAGTTCTTCATGAGAAACATGATGAGGAGACCCGAAACATGATGACGGTTCTCAACGAACATGAAGAGAACTACAATTCAAAAGGGTTTACACTTGCTCAAATGACTCTCGTCTTCTATTACCTTTTCAATGAACTGGGCATCACCTTCGACAATACACCCAAAGTGAAATGGGCCCGTTTCATTCAGAAAGTCACCGGTAAGCATATTCAAAATGTCAAAACAGAACTCGATATCGATTTCGATAGCTCAAAAACCAAAAAGAATCTCAGGATCATGGCCGACCTGTTCCGCGAACTGCTGCCACAAATCACAGGAATAATAGAAAACGATAGCAAATAACATTATTTAACGTGATGGTAGTGACTTTGTTACACTCCTTTTCACACTAACTCCCTTTTTTAGCTTTCTATATTTGCACCACTGTCTCACCGTTGAGGCAGTGGTGCTCTTTTCTATTGGCACGGAAGAACACCCAATTGCCATTTTTTACCATGGATGAAAAGACGATTACCTTCAATGACATCCCTGAGGCAATGAACTACCTCATCACAAAGATGAACGACCTGGAGGAGATGATCAGAACTTCTGCCTTCCAACAACCTGATCAGAATGACTGGTTCAACCTTGAGGAGCTTTGCGATTACCTCCCCGACCGGCCGGCAAAACAGACGGTCTATAGCTGGGTCAACCAAAAGAAGATTCCCTACACAAGAAGGGGAAGAAGCTCCAGTTCCTGAAATGTGAGATCGATGAGTGGCTGCATACCGATGAACTGCAGCAGGAAATTATCGCGAATCCCGTTTTACAAACCAACAAAAAAAGAAGAAGATCATGAAAAAAGAAAAACACTACGCCATTCTTTATGAGTGGGCCGACTGGGTGGATTCTCAGGATGTGATGCAGAAATTCCACATCTCTGTCCGTACGTTGCAGAGCTGGCGGACCAACAAGGTTTTGCCCTACTCTTGCATCCGCGGAAAGATCTACTATCGAAAGTCTGACATTCTTCTCATCCTCCAGAAAAATTACAATGGCACAAGGAAGTCATTGTTACCGGAGTTCAATGATTGCAATGTAGAATTTCGATGATTCAACATCTTTAGCATGAAAGCGAACGCTCTTTCTGCCGATGAAATGAAAAGTCAGTCGGTAGATATCCTGGACGTCGATATCGAACAATTCAGGATCAACAACTTTGTGAAGCTGTTGGGGGATGATCTGAACGACAACCTCCAACAGCTTAAAGCTTCCAAACCTGCCGATCTGCTCGAGGTGAAAACCGCAAACAAGTGGATCGAACAGGCTTCCCGGCGACCTATCCCCCGAATGCTCTTCAGTGAGTTCTGGTTCGAACAGGAGCTCTGCATCCTCTTTGCCGATACCAACGTGGGGAAGACTATCCTGGCGGTACAAATCGCCGACAGCATATCCCGGGGACAATCCATTCCGGGTTTCAAGCTGGAAACAAAAGCGCAGAAAGTGATTTATTGCGATTTTGAGCTCAACGACAAACAATTCCAGAGCCGGTACTCTCGCAACTACGAATATCCTTATCAATTCAGCGATAACTTTCTCAGGGTGGAGATCAACCCGGATGCTGATTTTCCAGAGGATGCCTCTTTTGAGTTTGCCCTCAGCAACGCGATCGAGAGGGTGATTACCGACACCGGTGCCAAGATCGTGATCATCGACAACATCACCTACCTCCGCCACGAGAACGAACGGGCAAAGGATGCGCTGCCGCTGATGAAGCACCTGAAACGTCTCAAAAGCAAGTACAACCTATCCCTACTGGTCTTGGCGCACACACCCAAGCGTGATCTCACAAAGCCGCTCACGCGGAACGACCTTCAGGGGAGTAAGGTGCTGATGAACTTCTGCGACAGCAGCTTCGCGATAGGAGAGAGCTCTTCCGATAGTTCTTTCCGTTACATCAAGATGATCAAGGTCCGCTCAACCGAACACATTTACGACAGCTACAACATCATGGTCTGCCAAATTACAAAGCCGGACAATTTCCTTCACTTCAACTTCTTGCATCTCGACAGTGAGTATAAGCATCTCAAAATGGTGACGGAACGTGACAGGGAGATCCTGGAGGAGGAGGTTCGCGGATGCATTTTGGAAGAACCCTCTATCTCCGCTTACGCAATCGCCAAGCGTCTCTGCCCGGAGGAGAAAAAATTCAGCAGCTTCAAGATCAAAATCCTGCGCATCTATAAGAAGATCATCCAGGACGTCAATCTCTGCGATGAAGTAGATTCCGGTCAACAGGATCCTTTCAAATCCGAAGATTTTGATCGGTTAAATGGAGATGAATAATTCCCTTCGTGTCCCAATCCGTAAAATTTTCCACTATCATGTCCCTGTCAATCCTAACCTCAAGATTCTGATTGGTAACATTGTTGGTAACACTGGTAACACTGGTAACACTGGTAACATCGGTAACCCTCCTATATATATGTTTCTTTGTTACCAATCTATATAACTGTAAGAATATCAGAGTTTAGACTCTATTTTATTGGTAACACCCTGTTACCTTTCACTCTTGAAATTCTGTATGATGTACAAGCCCCCTTATCTCCAGAAGTATGCCGGCAAGTCCACCCGATTCACCTGCCCGGGCTGCAATACTCCCTACAGCTTCACTCGATACCTCGATGGGGAGACCCATCAACCTATCCACCCCACCGTCGGCCGCTGCAACCGCGAAATCAAGTGTGGCTATCACTACACCCCCCGGCAATACTTCACAGATATCAAACGCCAGGAAACCCATGCCCCAACCACAAATCAATTCGACCCCTGGTACCCAGATCTCCATTCTCCCTCAACTCAACATGCCACTACTGGCTCCATGATATCACCCTCAAAATTACCTCAACACGATAAACCTCTGCCCCTGGACTCCAATCACTTTTCTTCACAACCCAAAAGTCACCCTCCCGTTCCTCAACATCAAAAATCTCTGCACCTGCAATCTAATCTCCATACTTCACGTTCCAAAAGCCAAACAACCGTTCCCCTACCTCTATACCAATACCCGGTTCCCGATTCACTCTTTCTTACACCTCAACCCTCCCAACCAAAAACTCCCGACTATATTCCCCTCAAATGCCTGAAACGCTCACTCTCCTACAACTCTAACTTTGTCCGGTTCCTCCGCAAATATTTTTCCGATCTTCAGATTGCCGAGGCAGCCAACAACTACCTGCTGGGTGCCACGACAAATAAGGAAGTGATATTCTGGCAGGTCGATATCCATGGAAAAGTTAGGACCGGGAAGATCATGAAGTACAATCCAACCACCGGTCGGCGCATCAAAACCGGATATGGTGGCATCAACTGGGTCCACCACAAGCTGAAGAAATCCAACCCTTCATTCTCCGACTTTAACCTCTCACAGTGCTATTTTGGTGAGCACCTCCTCCGTCTCTATCCCGACAAGCCGGTAGCTATCGTTGAGGCTGAAAAAACCGCGGTGATCGCAAGCATTATCTACCAGGATTATAATTGGCTTGCAGCCGGAAACCTCAACGGCCTCAACGTCGAAAAATCAAGAGTGCTCCGCAACAAAACCGTCATCCTCTATCCCGACGCCGGTTGTTACAACCGGTGGCTCCGGAAAGCAGAACAGATCAACCGCGAGCACACCCACCACCTCACCGTCTCCGCCTTCCTGGAGCATTTCGCAACCCCCCAGCAAACCCACCACGGCTACGACCTTGCCGACTACATCATTAAACAATAACGGATGGCGGTATGGTTAGTTGCCGATTCCGAAGCACTTTCCTATCAAGTTACAACTACTTTTGATACGAGCTGTGCTGCTCGAATACCCACTGCACCGGCAATTAACTATACCGCGTGTTAGCCGTTCGGTGTTTATTTTCCTGATTTTCTTCTGTTGTCGTCTTTGCATAACATTTGACAATTATCAGCACTTGTTTGTCCACCTAAATGCCAAGGTGTAATGTGGTCTGCTTCCATTTCTTCAATTTTATATTCTTCGGTGCATACTGGGCAAATTCCTTTTTGTCTTTCGTATGCTTCACGTTTTTGGTTGTCTGTAAATGCCCGAATATTTAAAAATCTTTCTTTGCGTGTCAAAACGTACTCATAAATTCCTTTTTTATTAGTAACGTCTTCGTCTTGCATTAGTTTGGTGATTTCTTCTTCAAGTTTCTTGTGGTCAAATTTTTTGTCCTTAAACTCGTTGTATAAAAATCCCCATTGTATTCCTTTCATTTCTTTACGATACTTTGGGAAAACTACTTTAACCCAATTTATCACGCTTTGAAAATACAACCATAAATCATTAGCATTTGGCTCGTGTTGTTGTTTTGCCATATAATGCTCAATGTCGTCATTGCTTATCCATTTAATTGTTGTTTCTAAATAGTCTTGTCTGATTGGGGTTCCGTTCAAGTAGTCGCCACCTAAACCGTATGCTGCACAACCATTTTTACTAAAATATCTTTTTGCATCTGAAACCCACGAACCAGAATAAACTGCATTTCTCAATTCTTGGTCGGTAAGTTTCTCTCCTGCAATATTGATTGTTTTGAACCACTCCAATTTTTCGCTGTCTAATCCACTACACAGATAAACCATTAATTTGTAGTTCAAAATTTGCTCTTGCTCGTCTTTTTGTAGGTTATGGAAGTATCTGCTTTTAAAGGCAAAATCGCCTTCAACAAACTGACTTATTGAAATTGTCCGTTGCTGACCGTCAATTACTTCAAAGTTACCATCTTCACGAACTGCCCAATACATTACGTTTAAAGGATAATCTTTTGTAATCGTATCTATTACGGCTTCACGCTGTTTGTCTTTGTAAATGAATTCACGTTGGTAAGGTGGGCGAATATCCAATTTGCCACCGTAACCAATAACCCCATTTTCTTGGTTGTCTTCGTAACCATTAGTAAGGTCACGGACTGTTATTTCTTTAAGTTCAATTTTCATTTTTGCACTTTCTTATTTCTGATAAAAATCCTTTTGTAAACTCTGTTTTGATTTATTAAAGGTTGAGCAACTTTACTTGTTTCGTCCCAAAGACCGTTTGAAAATCCTTTTCCTTCACTTTCTGTTGCGCCAAGTATTTCAAATTGGTCTGGATTGTATTTGTCCATAAAGGTTATTGGCACTCCCATTACTCCGTCATAGTCCATAGGAATATCTTTTGTTTTAGATACTTCAATAGCATCATAATTGTCGTATTTTGGATATTCTTCTTTTGTGTAATTTTTGTAAAGAATTAAGTCTTCGTGTCGTTTATTGATTTCAAGATTGGTGAACCAATGAACACCTGAAACTCTTATCATTCCTTCTTTACGGTCTGTTGCTGTTGCGTAATCTTCGTAATGTTCGTTTATAAAATGTCCTGCACCACCTTTAAAACCGTAACCCAACCAAAGTTTGTTGTCTTTGATTAATGGAAATATCTCTTTGTATGTAATTGCATTTTGGTGTCCAACTACAACAAATTTTTATCATTTTCAATAAGTTGAGCAACGTATTCACGAAAAAGTGAAAAAGGCGGATTTGTTACAACAATGTCGGCTTGTTTCAGCAGTTCAATACATTCTTTGCTTCTAAAATCTCCGTCTCCTTTGAGTTTTTTCATTCCGATTTCGTTTGGGTCTGGAATATTATTGCCGTTCTTGTCTCCAGTATATTCCAAATAAATTGCTTGTTCAGCATCGTTTTGACTAAACAAGTCCATATTTTGGTTTTTATAACAAGTAGCAACGAGTTTTTTAAGTCCAAGTTTTTCAAAATTATATGAGAAGTAATGAAAGAAATTGCTTACTCTTGGGTCATCACAATTGCAGTAAACAACTTTATCTTTAAAGTGCTTTTTGTAATACTTTAACTCTCTTTCAATGTCGGAAAGCTGTGTATAAAACTCGTCCTTTTTATTGATCTTCGCTTGATTTAGATTTTTATTCTGTGCTTTCTCTGTCATTCTTTTAAGTCTATTTTTTAAGTCTATTTTTTAAGTCGTAAATTTACATTTTATATGTCAGTTTTAAATGTAGCACGGTCTTTTTACACTGACGGCTAACGTTTGGCGCTATGTAAGAGTTGCCGAATTTCGTGGTTCGCGTTCTGTCCGCTAGGACAAGGATGCAAGCGAGAAATTCGCAACCAAGTTACTCAAAACTAGGCAATTTTACATAGCGTTTGTTAGGCAAAGTTGTTTATCCTCTAAAATCATTCTATTCATCAAGTGCATTTTTCACTGTTTGATAATCCCAGTAATAAGTTCCGTTTTCATAATAACACATGGCTTTGTGTGTACCAACATTCTTTATTATTTCTGGGCATTTCGCTTTATTAACAGAAGCTGCATTATATAATACTACAATCTTTAAACCATCTCGTATAGCTTTTTCACACTCATACTCAATATAGCTTCGATAATCAACACGCATACCACGTGCACAAATTTTGGTATAGCTATTATAGCTTGCACAGTATTGACAGCTACCATTCCTCGCTGTCTTTGTATTTGAGCCAACAATTAGAACAAAAGTCTTGGAAGAATCAAGTCTTGTAGCAAGTGAAGATTTGATGCTACATTTTAAACTACTATCTCTTGCTTGAGTCAAATCGTGTGCATCTGTAAATGTTAAACTCCAATATTTACTTTTTTTCCATTTATGAAGTTGTTCAATTGCATCTTTGTCACCGTCCCATTCAGCTGCAAGGTAAGTTTTTGTCCTGTATGCCATGTTTTAGTACTTTTTAAGGTTATAAAAATTGATTTTGTCTTTTTTCGATTCATGTATGATTATTGACACCTTTGAAGGATAAGTAAATTTAATTCTACTTACTTTAAACGACCAAATTAATAGTTCAAGTAATTCCTGTTCTGTTACGGCATCAAATCCCTTAAAACGAGTTATTCCAGAACCTAAAAGTGGAATTGAAATGGAACGCCCAGCATAAATTATGTCAATTTCATTCCAAAAATTTATAAGAAAACTTATATAGTCATTCATATATAGATATGCCCGATTTTCATTATCAAATTTCGAAAAAGCTGTCAGAACGTATTCATCCCACAGAAAAACAGTTCCAAGGCTATATCTCCTTTTTTTGCCATGAAGTCTATTATTGTTTACATCTATAACTTTATCGTTTAAATGAGTATCTTCTTTTATCAGATTATCAAATTCAGCAATATCACTTATTTTTGACCTTAGGAATTTACCATTAAGCGTATTCTCTGATATTAACCTATTATCCACTTGTGTGTCAAGATATTCATTAAATGCTATAACTTTAAGTCCATCTTCTTCAAATATGTCACCTGTTTTAATAATCATTGTTGAATTATTGATTGTCAGCGTTGTTTTATCCTGATTATTTGCATTTATCCACATGATTAAATAAATAATCAATAGCAATAACACTAATGCAATCCCGACATATATCTTTAGACAATCTGGTATAGTTATTACAATAAGGGCAAATGAACAGAGCAGTCCTACAACCGATAATACCTCTAAATAATTTTTAAAGAGTTTTCTATCAAATGGTTTTACTTTAAATTTCATTTTTAATCATTTTTGAGTTGTTTCATCAAGTTTGCAGATTGATTTCATACAATTTTGCCTAACGGACGGAGGATTTGCGAGGTTGCGGGGGGGGGGATATCCACTATCCCTTGTAATCTCGCAAATCCTGTGTTCTACGATGTCGCCGTTAGGCGAGGAGTAGAATGCAGGATGTAATCCTCCGTCCGTTCTCCCGACGAGCCGAAGGCGATGTCGGGAGAACATCTGTGTATACGCCATACTATTGCATATACATTTCATATATGCTACCTTTTTGTTTTTATAATATTCATATTATAAGTGCTTTATGAAAATTGTCTGTATTTTATGCAATTGCGCATACAGTAATTTTCATTGAACGGATTCTTCATGGGATGTGCCCTTTCTTCAATATTTACCTAGGTGAGAATGACCACTGCTCGTTTAGTTCTCAACGGGATTTCAATGATATGAGTTAACTTTCCACCATTTCTAACTATTGGCAATTGATTCAAGCAACGAATTTACGAAAACATTTCTGCTTTACCTATCAATTCTTTTATCCAATTTGTGCTATTTCTCTCGATTTTCCTTTGAAGTTTCTTTCATCGCCTGGAAGAACAAGTCTGTCCTCCTATCATGACTAATCGTTCCTTCTTCCAGATCCATCAACTCAATGGCTCTCTGATACGCTTCATCGCTTACTCCTACGTGAAATCGCAATTGATCTTCTCCCTCACCACTTTCCAGTACGACATGGTGTGAATTTTTCTCTTCTTGCATCAATTCTGATTTATTTCCAGGTTATCATTCTCAGTAAACAAATATAGACAAAGAACAATTAAAAATTTGACAACCTTTGTCATTAGGAAAATAAACCTCTGATAAAACCATCAGTTCTTTTCATTTCTCATTCACGCAAATCAGTTTTTTGTCAATATAATCCTTCTCATCCTCAATATTTTCTTTTATTTTTGCATTGTTACATCGTTGTATTATTGATCTCTTGTCTTTGGCTCCTTTGCCAATTTTGAATTCAATGCTTTTGAAGGATAATTGCGAATGCTGAAAATGTCCTTTTGCTATGGATTATGTTTGCCTGGATACCTCCATTGAACAACTATCTGAGATTGAGGGTTTGAGTAATAGGGCATTTAATATTTGCAAATACAACAACCTCAACAATCTCTTCCAAATACTGGATTACTATAATTCACATGGCCACTTTCATGACATTAGAAATTGTGGTTTACAGACCAATAATGAACTAGTGCAAATTTCAAAAAAGTATAGATCTCTCCACCATTCAAATAATGTAGTACACATTGAACTACCAGACTTGGAACCCGATTCACCTCTTGTAGAACTGCCTATTCCTGAAAAATATACTCATTTGCAAAAGATGATCTTTTCTAACTTCATCAACATTAAAATTAGTTTACTCTCTGTACATCTAAAAAATGTACTTAGAAAGTATCTTTGCGATGATTATTCTTTCGATACATTTGAAAATTTGATTCTCTTAAATCCAGAAGATAAATTGAGAAATATCAATGGGCTAGGAGATAAGTCATTTGTTGAATTGAAAAAACTCATTGACAGTGTAAATGAATACATCGATACGATCACACACAGATAATCTTACAAATTCTTTTTTCTTCATGGCTGATATAGTTGCAAAGTTAAAGCACCTGGCACATGATACTTATGGCCCCCCCCGGCAAAAACAGCTTTCCCAATAAAAGCCGTTCTCGATATTCCAAGACAACCAAGCAATTCAATTCCCGATCACCAAAATTTCCCCGGCTGTTTTTGCCTTACCGGTAGTGAAATCCATCTACCAACTTATGTTCCTTGCAACATCCCCCTTCACACCACATCTCAGCCATACCCCAACCTTCAACCTGCTCCCACCGATAGCCCGATCTTCATCCGCACCCACAACTCCCAACGTGCTCCCCTTTTCCATCTGAAGCCGGTTTTTCTCCGCCCCTTCTCTCTCACCGCCCCACAAAGTCCAACCGGAACAGGAAATAAGGTGTTCGTCAATCGCTCGCTTGGTTCACAAAACATGCCTGCAAGGGCAAGCAAGTGGCTTGGAAAAAATCTCCACCTTTTGGAGATTCGCCTCCGGCTCCTCTCTTTCAAAAGGTAGTATTTTTTTCGCCACCCTTGCAGGCACCGCATCCACACTTAGCTCTTGCGCTCCCGCTCACTCCGCTCCCGTTCCCCCTATCTGCTATGTGATGGGCTTCAACCACCCAACAGCATTCCCGGTCACTGTAAAATAAAGTCGCTTCGTTTGGTGCTCATCGCTGCGTGGCTGCTTCTTTTGTTACACAACGCTCGCTCAATCCTCACGCGTGGCTACTCTTGCCCCCTTAAACCCCAATAAGGTATTCGCTTCGCTCATACATTTGTTCAAGGGGGCAACCGCCACTCAGTGTTTCTGCTCGCCTGCGGGTCGCTCAGGCTAATCGGGGTGTCACACTTTTTGTAAATATACCGTCCCCCCACATCACTGTTGTCCTTTTCTAATCCCATCGCTTTGCCATGTCCATTCCGCTCGCTCCCTCTCCGCCCGACCCTCATGCTTCGGGCCGGACCGGATCCTCCGCTCGCTCCATTCACATCGCATCGCTCTCCCGGTTTTGCACCCCCGCGTTAATGCAGTGCTCGCTACAGCTCTCTCTGTCGGCAGCCGACCCTCATGCTTCGGGTCGATCTCCCTCCCCCGTTCGCTCCGCTTGCACCGCAACGCTCCCCGCGATTACCACCACCGCTATTGCCGTGTCTGTTCCGTTCTCTCCGTCGATTACCGGCCCTCATGCTTCGGGTCGGATAATCGCCTGCGTTCTCTGCACAAACACCGCATCGCTCTGTTAGCGTTCATTCCGCAAATCTGGTGTATGTCTCACTCATGCTTCGTTTCAACAATCACCTGGTTTGCTCCATTCACTCCCGATACCCTTTCTGTGTTCATTCCTCGCTCTCTCAGTCGTTATGCTCGCTCATGCTTCGCTCAACAACTCTTTCGTTCGCTCAATTCACACAGCACAGCTGTTCAATGGCAAATGCTTCGTTCCGTTCGTCAGGTAAAATTTGCGGTTGCCAAATCATGATACCTCTGCCGCTTACCTTCCTCACCCACTTCGCAATTGCCAAAAGCGGATCCCCTCGCACAAAAAAGTCCGCCACCCCGGCTGTCATCAGCAGGCGTCACCAGCGCTCATGGCTTCGCGCTCCCTCATGCCACCGCCTTCGCTCCACTCGCGTCGCTCGCGCCTCGTCACTCCGCAAGCAAAAACAGGTCGCTACGCTCCCCCGTTTTTCCATTGCTCCGTTCCAGCTCAAGGCTGCATTTCCTGTTCGACCCAGTCCAATCACATCCTGAAAACATTTTTCCATATTTAATTACCGTGCTCAGTGAAACCTTAGAACACACGTCGCTCCGCGACGTGTGTTTTCTTTTTTCGATCCAATCCCGTTTGTTTGTTCCTTGTTCTTCCAAATCCAACTTGCAGCATTTGATACAGAATAATTTGTAGAAATTGGCAGGAAAAACTGATCAGTTTTTCCGCCAATTCAATAATCATTTTTAATGAAAATCTTTCATCTCGTCCAGTGGAAAAACCCTACATTTGCTCCATGCAAAAGGAACTCAACACCCAGAAAATAGAACTCATTCATCCTGAAAGCTCTGAGCAAAAATATCCCTACATCGGGGATATCCAGGCTGGGTTTCCCTCTCCGGCCGAAGATTTCTTCCACGATTACATCAGCCTCGACGAGCTGCTGATCGATCAAAAGGAGACCACCTTTTTTGCCCGAGTGACCGGCAGTTCCATGAGCAACGATTTCAACGATGGTGATTTGCTCATCATCGACAAGAGCCTGGAGTGGGAGGAAAACAAAATTGCCCTTTGCTTCATCAATGGTGAGTTCACCTTGAAACGGATCAAAGTGAAAGAGAATAAGTGCTTCCTGGTACCCTCGAATCAGGATTTTCCCCTCATCGAGGTTAACTATGATCAGGGGGTGATGATCTGGGGCATTGTCAAATATTCAATTCGCAAACACTGATGTACGCGCTGGTCGACTGCAATAACTTCTACGCCTCCTGCGAAAGGGTTTTCAACCCTTCGCTGAACGGCAAACCTATCGTTGTTCTCTCGAACAACGACGGTTGTGTGATTGCCCGATCCAACGAAGCCAAAAGCCTGGGAATCCCGATGGGTGCACCGGCTTTCGAACATGAATCGGTTTTCCGTCGGAACAGTGTCAAAGTCTTCTCCGCTAACTTCCCGCTCTACGGTGACATGAGCCGCAGGGTGATGAGCCTGCTTTCCAATTTCTCACCCGATCAGGAGATTTATTCCATCGACGAGTGCTTCCTGAATCTCGATGGCCTCAATGTGGACCTGCAACAGTATGGCCTGCAGATGAAGTCTCGTGTCGAAAAGGGTACCGGTATCCCGATCAGCATTGGAATCGCACCCACCAAAGCTCTCTCCAAACTGGCCAACCGTATCTCGAAGAAGTTTCCCAAGGAGACCGGTGGCAGCTACGTGATCGACAGCGAAGAGAAAAGGATTAAAGCCCTCAAATGGTTGAAGGTGGAGGATATCTGGGGTGTGGGCAGAAGGAATGCGAAGAAGCTTTATGCCATCGGTGCCAACAAGGCCATCGACTTTGTGCAGCTCCCCGAATCTTGGGTGCTGAAGAACATGACAATCGTCGGTTTAAATCTTCAAAAGGATCTGAAAGGGATCCCCACGCTCGAGATGGTACCGGTGGAAAAGAAGAAGAGCATCGCTACCACCCGCACCTTCGAGACGGATCTCCGTTCCTTCGATGAGGTGCGGGAGCGCATCACCACTTTCACGGCCATGGGTGCCGAGAAGTTGAGGCAACAGCGATCGCTCTGCAAAAGGATGATCGTTTTCCTGGAAACCAACCGGTTCAAAGAGCACGAAACACAGTACTACCCGTCCATACAGATCAAACTTCCCTTCCCGACCAACTCCACGCTCGAGCTGGTGAAGTTCGCCAACATCGCTTTGAAACAGATCTACAAGCCGTATCTCTATTTCAAGCGGGGTGGGGTATGGTTCACTGATTTTGTAGATGCCAACGAGTTCCAACCCTCGCTCTTCTTCAACTCCGATCCCAAACACAAGAAACTGATGGAGGCCATCGACGGCCTAAATCACAAGTACCACAAGGAAGTGGTCCGCATCGCTACCCAGGATCCCCGCAAACACAAGATGCGCCAGGAACACCTCTCCAAACACTTCACTACTGACATCAACGAAATTCTCACTGTCGGATTTTAGTTCCTCCAACCCCATAAATGAACCCCCGCAAAGATACGGTGGCTTCCGCTGTAATCTTACAAGGTCAAGCCCTCCGGGTTTCCGATGAAATCTCCAATTCCGCCTCCGCTCCGCTTCTTCGGAAATCGTATTTCACCGGAAAACCTTGCCGATTACAAAGCCACCCTTTGCTGATCGCTATGGTTTCATTTATTCCTTCGATCTATTTCTGTTCGCGCTAATTCTAATTATCGACGATTAATTAGAATTAAAAGATTCTAATCCTAAATTTTTCACTTCCATTGAAGTTCCATTTTTTTCGCTCCAAATTATTAGAGTATCGTTAGAGTATTGTTAGATTTTACCCTTTCTTTCCCCTGCAATCCAATGCTTTTACAAGCATAAAAGCGTAATCCTCACCGGTTTAATTGTGCCTTGATTTCCCGTAGTAATTTTATTTCCGGAGATGGCCTGATAGGTATCTGCCCTGGAGCCTGGTTGATTCCGGCCGGCATCAGTTTACGATTCCGTAAACCCTAAATTTCTGAATCACCATACTACCAAGTCCGTACCAAGTCCGTACCATCTCTTAGTAAACCATATGTTTAACGTTTTAAATTTTATCTATCATGGGTACAATTAGACAAGGTATTTTAGGCGGGTTCTCCGGTAAGGTGGGGAACGTGGTCGGCGCTTCCTGGCGGGGCATCGATTACATCAGAAGCATGCCTGCCAGCGTGCACAATCCGCGGACCGAGGCACAAGTCTCGCAACGGAACAAATTCTCGCTCGTAGGCAAGATGTTGAAGACGATTGTCCCGATTATCCGGTTGGGTTTCGCAGGCAGCGTCGGTACGGGCAAGAGTGCCTTCAGCGTGGCGATGTCCTACAACGTCAAAAACGCGGTGATCGGCCTCTTCCCCGACTTCGAGATCGACTTCGATGCGGTGAAGATCTCCTCGGGTGAGCTCTACGGTGCCGGCAACGCTGAGGCATCCAGTGCCGCTGGAAGCATCTCCTTCGTGTGGGATACCGACCTGCTGAACAACGCGGCCGCGACCGACAAGGTGATCCTGTTGGCTTTCAACGCGGTCACCGGCGAGGCGTCCTACGACATGAATGCGGCTACCAGGGCTGACGGCAGTGGTTCGCTGGCTGTGCCTCCTGCATGGGATGGCGGTCAGGTAGATACTTACCTGGCGCTCACTTCGGCGGATGGCAAGATTGTCTCTAACTCAGTCTACACCGGCCGGATTACGGTGTCGATGACTTGATCTTTGTTCGGAGCCGCCCTGCCATGGGCGGCTCCGTTTTTCCCTCTACGATCTTCTTGATCAGGTGATTCTAATGGATAAGGTGATGAGTATGTTGATTGATATTCTCCCGGTGAACGGCGAATGGCTTTTCACGCTGAGCTCTTTCCTGGGTGGTGGTGCCCTGGGTGGATGGATCTCTGCTGTGGTGAACCGTAAGGAAAACAAACGGATCAAACAGAGCGAGGCTTTCCAGTCGGAGGCTTCCGCCAAACGGGAGGATGCACTTGCGGCGACGGAGATGATGGGTCTCCTGGAACGCACCGTGGCCCACATGGAGAAGATGAACTCTTACAACAAATCCAACTCCGAAGAACTGCTGAGACTCCTGAGGGAGAAGGAGGGCATCAACGAGAAGCTGAAGAAGGATCTGGCCTTGCTTCAATTGCAAATCACCGAAGATCACCGACGGATCACCGGTCTCGAGAAAACGGTAGAGCGGGAGATCCGCTGGCGCAAGGATGGGGACGATCACTACTGCTTGGTAGAAGATTGTCCAAACCGTTTACCACCTCGTGGTACTTTCAAACGGGTTGAGGAACAACAATAATCCCACAATTTCAATTCCCAAATATCATGAACCGGCAACTTTTCTTTCAGGAAATCAATCGTTTGCTCTTCCACGGGAAGCTCAATGACCGCCAGCGGGAGGGGATCCTCCACAAGCTGGCAGCATTCGACAAGTTCGAGGTGACCGTCGACCAGTGGATTGCTTACATGCTGGCCACTTCTTATCATGAGACCGCGCATACCATGCAACCCATTGAGGAGTGGGGGAAAGGTGCTGGTAAATCTTACGGTAAGAAGATCAAACAAAATGGCCAGCCTTACACCTGGCCGGACAAGATCTACTACGGCCGTGGGGATGTGCAGCTCACCTGGTATGAGAATTACGAACGAATGGGTGATCTGATGGGCCTCCCGCTCCTGGAACAACCCGAGCTTGCACTGGATCCCGAGATCTCCGCCCAGATCCTGGTGGAGGGGATGGTCCTGGGTAAATCGAACCGGGGCGACTTCACCGGGTACTCGCTCGAGAACTTTTTCAACCCCCAGCGCGATGATCCTTTCGGTGCCCGCAGGATCATCAACGGCCTCGACAGCGCCCACACCATTGCCGGCTATCATTACAAATTCCTGGAAGCAATCCGTAAAGCATCATGATGAACGAACACAAACTTACAGCTTCACAACTCACAATTGTTGTACCAAATGCTACACCAATTTTTGTACCAGTGGTTGTACCAGTGATTGCACCAGTGGTTGCACCAAATAGAACAGCACCGGTTGTCCTGTTGCTCTTAGCAACCCTACTCTTCCTGGTGGGCTGCAAACCCAAACAAATCATCACTGAAAAGGTGGTGACAAAGATCGACAGTACAGCTGTGATCTCTTTAAAGAATGAGCTTCATGCAAAGGAGATCCAGGTAGAAAACCTCAAAACCGATTTTAAGCGCCTCAGCGATGAGAATGCCCGGTTGATGAGTGAATCTTCAAGCCACACCATAAACTACGACACCGCGGCTCCGGTCGACCCACACACGGGTAAATATCCCATTGCAAGTGAAACGATCACCCAAACCAAAAGTCAAATCGATAAAACGATCAAAGAATTTGAGATCCTGGAACAGGAGTACAACAATGAGATTTATAAACTAACCAGGGAAAACCAAAACCTTGAATTCACCCTTGAAGCATTGAAAGTAGAAAACCGCACTTTAAAAAGAAAAAATCACCCCAACAACCGGATTTAATTTCAAACTTTTCTTTGCAGGTATGATCTTCGGTATTGTACTTATACTTATTTCAATTGCTTTTAAAAACAAAATTTTATCCCTCAAAATACCGAGCAATTTATAACGGTTAGTATATGCAAAGTAGGCGATTGCGGGCTTCAAACTTTTCAAACCGCTACAATTTTAAAGCGGGCTACAACCCTTGAATTTAGTACTATTTCGCCTATTTTGTATATACATTGTTATGCCCTGGCTTTAATCTTCTTCTTCTAACTCAAATATTTCATTTACGCTTTTATCAAATACTTTTGATATTTTCAACGCAAGAACTGTTGATGGTATATATCGATTCTTTTCAATAGAATTAATAGTTTGTCTCGAAACTCCTATTTCTATTGCTAATGATTCTTGAGTCATATTTTTAATAGCTCTTTCTATTTTTATAGTATTCTTCACTACCGTTTCTTTAACATAGAATAAAAAAACATGAAATAAAACAGAAACATCGTAATTAATACTTCTGTTACTCCTTTGTCTGAAAGAAAACCATCCTTAAAAAGTAAACTTACAAATGGTTCTACAATTACATATGCAACTCCGAAAACAAATGAACTTGCAAATGCTTTTAATCTTATTCGTGATGTTAACTCATCTTCTATTTTATTCTTTGTCAAAGCGAGTAGAAGTAATGAGACTAAAATTCCAGTCTTTGAAATTATCTTTACGATATCTTTGTCAACTGTAATTACTTTTGAAATTGTCAAAACAATGAATAAAACACTAAGTGTAATTATTCCAAAAGCAACCTTTTTATAATGGACCGGCAGTAAACGCAAGTCTTGATGATTTTTATGCATATTAGTTAATTTAAAATGTAAAGTATTTGATTCTATTAGACAAATATACTTTACATTATATTTAAATCCAAATCCTTTTATTGAATCTATTATATGAAGATATGTAGCTGTCGTGTCTTAGCTTGGGCATAACGGTTGGCGTATATGATTAGGTGCAGATTGCGTGGCGCTTTCCTGTCGAGAAGCACAGAAGCCGAAGTGGGACAGAAACCCTGATTATCACTACCAAAACCGCACTTAATTATATACGCTGTTACCAACAGGCTTTCATGGTTTTACATTTTTTATTCCGAATAAAAAACGAATAATAGGAATACGTTTTACAAACTCGTAAACAAGAAATGTTGATAAAATGGTCAATACTACAATTATGGAATACTTGATTCCTGCACCAAATGGTAATTTTATAATGAAAAAACCAACAATCGTATTCAACAATAAATGGAATATATAAAATGGATATGATGCTGACGATAAATATTTCAGTACACTATTGTTAGCTCTCAGACTGCGATGACCGAAACCAAGAATACATAAGAGCCACATCCATCTGTTTAAATTGCTTAAAATTAAAACTACAGTTCCGTTGCTGATGAACGAATAGGAGAACTGACGAATTATTTCGCATGAAATTCCGGTTACCAAAAAGAGCCATACGTATTTATCTATTATATGCTGAAATCTGTCATCCATCATAAATAAATACCCACAAAAAAATATCAGAAAATAGTAAACAGGATTTTTATCTCCGAGAATATTCAGGTTTGATGCTGCCGTTAATAAATAAAATAGTACAAGAATGAATACTGGGATGCCTGTTTTGTCAATTATTCTTTTAAATAATCCTATACTCTTGTCTTTTTTTAGCATGGAGAAAAATAGTAAACCAATCAGAGAAAAAGCAAAGAGGAATAAAAGAAACCATAAATGAGCAGGTGTGAATTTTCCATCCATTCCAGTTAAATCAGTATTCCCAAATTGCCAGAAATTAATAAAGTGCTGCCAGTAATTGAGAGAATTCCCTTTTGCTATCAGTGCTATGTATGTTATTAGAGGTATTATAATCACTAATCCTGAAATAGCAGGTATTAAAAGTTTGACAAAACGTTCTTTGATATATTGACCACTTTTACGTTTTTTCAAAGAGAAATAAGTTGCTGCTCCTGAAACGTAAAATAAAAGCGGCATGTGAAACTGATGTATCCATCCTGCAAAGCGATTGAGGAATAAACTGTTTATTCCCTCTTTTACATACATAACCACTTGGGGGTCAGGTATAAATATTAAAGCACTATGGAATGGCACTAATAAAAGTACAGCTAAAACTCTCAGCCAATCCAAATCTGTACGGCGTGTGCTTTTAATAATATTAATTGTTTCTGTTGTCATTTCATGTCCAATTAAGCTTGATGGTAACATTTGTATATACGCAACACAATTGCGTATATATTTCATATATCCACCGTCCTTGTTTTGCTAATTCGTAGAATACTAATACTTTATAAATAATTGTGTATTTTAATGCAATTGCGTATACAGTCTTTTTATGTGACAGTTAAGGTTACTGCAACTCGGAAACCTATGTTTCTCATCAGTACCAGGATTATAGATGCAAAACTAACAATTATTTAGATAAACAACGAAAGAAATCAATAGATTCTCTCCAAAGGTTAAAATAATAAGCCCCTAATATCTTTAAAATCCTAAATTACTCTCCCTGAAATAATCGCAGCATATTTTTTCTCAGGATTCAGCAACTTCAAATTGATCTCCAATCTTTTTTTGGCCGTCAGGTTCACATACCCGGCCGTGACATCCTTCTTCGTACTGTGTCCGACCATTTTCCTTACAATGATCGGATTGACAAACATCTCACTCACGAGATGGGAAATGTAGCTGTTTCGGGTGTAGGAAGTTGAAATATTGGGATCCAGCTCAAGCGCTGTCGCGATCTGTTTCAAGGACGAGTTGATCGGATCCAGGGCAAAATTGATTTGACGTTTGATGTTTCTTTCATTCTGTATGGTTGGTTCAATGCCGTTCAGAAAAGGAAATATATACCCGTCCTGTTCTTTGTTCCCCTGCCGGTTGATGATCTCAACCATCGGCGGAAGCATCGGAGCATAGATGAAGGTCGGTTTCTCCCCTTTTCGCAATGTTTTCTTTCTTTGGAATACAATCTCTCCGGATGGTGCATCGATGTTTTCATAGCGCAATCGGCAGAGATCTCCAAAGTTCAAGCCATTGCAGTAGAACATGAACGCGAAGATGTCTTTTGCTAGCAACAGCTGCGGATGATCGGTCTCAAAGTCCTCAATTCTCCAGATATCTTCAATCGACAGAGAAATCTCTCTTCTCCCTCCTTCCGGGATGATGTACTTGCCCCTTTTCGTGCCAAATGGATAATGCTTCTCGCTGATGTAAGGGGTCTCCCCCTCTTTGTTGTTGATCAATGCCCTGATGGTCCTCATGTACAACCCTATGGTCGAATCGGTGATACCTGTTTCTCTCCAGAATGTCTCACACTCGTTGAAGAAGCTGGGTGTCAATTCCTCGAATTGGATGTTTACCTGGATGTCAAGCTTGTTCTTTCCTTTCGATTTGTACTTGTTTTTCGTGCATACTTGAATGAATTCTTCTTTCTCCTTTCTGTTCCGGAGGGTCTGGTAATATTTGAATCGTTTCAACGCATTCTGCGTTGTCCGATAGATGGAAGCATTCCCTATGCTGTACTCCATCTCCAGCGATTCAATTTTTCTCTCAAAAGCTTCATTCACACTGACTGATGTTAAGTTATTCAAAATTACATCAAACGCCTCAAACGAGAATTCATTTGCTTCAGCAAGTTTGTCAATTGCAGGTTTAAGAGTAAAGTTTAAATAGCGATGAAGTGTCAGTTTTATCTCTTTGTGCTTTCTCAGGTCTCTATTAACAAAATCATCCCAATCATTTTTTGAAAACATAAATCCTGATGAATAGTATTTATGTTTGCGATTAAAGGTTATTCGCCAATAAGTATGAGCCATTGCATCATCAGCATTTCGGTATTTTCTCATTAAACTCACTCCAATATTCCTGTTTTTATACGGAAATATTGTAGTTGATTTCGGATAATCGTTAATATGTGCCATACCATCATACAATTAAATTCTAAAATAGGGAAAACATAGGGAAAACAAATAGATAAATATGCCAATATAAGAACAAGTAACGATAAGATTTAACACTGTAAAACTCGTAAACAGCAGTAAATCAATATAAAGATAAATATTGGAAAATAACGGTATATGAAGAAAAAAGCTTCCCAAGCTGAGGGTCACGAGTTCGAGTCTCGCTTACCGCTCCAACTGAAAAAAGTAGTTAAGGATTAACTTAACTACTTTTTTTATACCTTTTTATATATTTAATTCGGCTATTGACAGTATAAAAGGTTCAATGTAGGTAAACTATATAGCGTCAAAGTAGAACCTGAGGCAATGGAAACTATAGAAAGATACAGAGGAAAAAATTATCTCCTCAATATAATGGATGAATATAACAACTATACTGATTTTCGCTCACGAATTAACAGAGCATTAAAATTAATAGGTCCATATAAAAGAGTTGGCAAAGGTGGAAAGAAAGAATATACTCCAATAATGGATTTTCTATAAACCTATTGGGCTCGCAATAAGTGGGCAACAATCACTCACTCCTTATTCAATCTTTTATCATAAGAGGTAGCTTATTCGGCTACCTCTATATTTACATAACTACCATTTTAAATCGAAAAATAAAATGTATCCACTTTGGAAGTATAAGTCATTAGAATATATACTTATAATCGGAATAATAATCAGTAATGTAGATAATACGAGTTTTTTTATTATAATCTGATTTATGTACTCTCTATTCCAAGAAATTAATCAAAATCAAAATGTAACTGAGCATCTACTTTCTCTAAGGGAGGATAAAATGCACCAATTATTATAAATGGGTTAGTACTCCAATTATGAAATTTTTTTGTAGTACCGAGAAAAAAATATAAATCATTTTTAGATGTGAACGTTTCAAGGTATTTTTCTTTAACCTTTTTGCAAGCTTCTATTTCATTTCCATTGGAAGTTCTTAAACATCTCCAATATAATTCCCCTATTTCCCAATCTTCAATCATAAGAGTACATTTTTTACCATCTTCCGTTTCGAAAACATAAGAAAATTCATAAGGCAACTTCCGTACTATTTTAAATATTCTTTTCGTTTCATTAACATCAAATAGTGTCATTTGACTTTGATGAGCATAGACCGTTGCCAACTTTTTAGAATCCCATTCTCTTTGACAACTTTTCCAAATAAAATTAACTATTTTTTTAGGTTTGAATACTGCTAAAGATGTTCCAATGTCTGGGTTTTGCGCTTCATCAATAAGCTCTTGCATATTATAACGAACATTTTTTAGAACAATATTTCGTCTTTCTGCCCAATTCCCTTTTCTTGAAATAGAATCAAGTATATTTATTTCACTATCAATACTAAATGGCCTATAACTTTCCTTCCTAAAATCTTTTGTATTTTTAATCAAGTCTATTTCAATCCATTGCCATTTATGATAACGACTATCAAATTTTAACTTTCTGAATGGAATAGGATATATTCTTATCCAACTACCATCTTCTAAAAATCCTGCAGTACAGACTAATTCATCGTATTTTTCGCTTAATGTTGGATATGTTTTTACAGATATTAGAACTTTTGTTAATGCCATATTATAGCTCTTTAAGTTTATAGTCTGTGTTTGGTAAAGTCATCAAATATTTTGCTACTCGAGATCTATGGCACTGTTTGGGATTCTTTTCGAAGCAAGTAAGTGCAACACGCTTATCTGATTGTATTAGCTTCTTAATTCCCAATAAATATGTCCAATTATCTTTTAAAGTAGAATTCTCGTAATTATTAAATAGTATATCATAATCTTTCTGACTATTTAAAGTCTGTCGTTTATTTGATTCTATTCCTAATTCAGGTATATGTATATATCTAACTCCTATACCATCACAAGCTTTTGATAATACAGCTTTAGAAAATCCATATTTCTGGCTATACGCATTCTTTCTTACATCGCAAAGTATGCGAACATTATTAATAAGTAATTTTACAAGATATTCTTCTATAGATAAACCTTCATAACCAATAGTAAATAACATAGGAGCATTATCTTTATTCCTTTGTTTGTCTACTTTCAATAATTCATCATTGCTCAATATTTTTGAAGCTATATGACTATTTATCGCATAAAAAGGGAAATGAATATATGTATATCTAATTAATTCTTCTTGGGTATATTTTCCAAATTCATTTTTTAAATCACGTATTGATTGTTGGTCAAAGATATCTAACTCATTAATATAATGATTCTGTTTATCAACAGTTAAGAAACGCCCTTTATCTGTTTCTGCTATATTTATATATCCTTCTTTCCCAAGAGATACGACATCTACATTTGCAAGAAAAGAGTAGCAACCATAATGGTACGGTACAAATTTATATGACATAACCTCTTGCTTTCTTGTAAAAAGAAATAGGTATTTCTGCAATTGTTTTGCGGTTATTGCTCCACCAAAAATATCAATTATAGCTAAAATTATTTTTTTTCGTGTGTAAAGCATATCCCTAAATTTTTAATATAAATACCAACAATAATCTTTGTGCGATGTTCTTTATGCATGCAAATATCATTATAAAATATATAATTACAATAAGAATATGTGACTATTTTTTCATCTGCAGTCATAAGTAATGGTATAAAAAAATCTCCAATAACTCGCTAAAGTTATTGGAGAAAAAAGTTTATTAATTACTGCACTTCACATTAAATCAACCTTCATAGAAAATAAAAAAGCCCCAACACATCACGTGCAAGTGTTTTTATAAATTTAAAGTTTTAATATTATGAGAAAACCTAATATAGTCTGTAACTAACTCCAATTTTTATTCCATGTTCTGTTGTTCCATAACCTCCTTGTATGCTTATGCTACAATTAGGATCACAAGATATTTAGTGGGACTATTGTAGTACCATCATTTTATCTTTGTTTCATGCAAAGAAAAGAGAGGATTAATTATTTTCATTGTTCAGAAAATGAATCATGATAGACTGTTCAACCGATCATGATTCATTGACTAACCGATCATGATCCGTTGATCAATTGATCATGATCTATTCATTAACCGATCATGACAGGTTTTGCGAAACGGATAATAGACAGGTTTCATGTACAGAACAGATGCTGGGGCTGACCAATGCGAGTGTTGAATCAATGCAAAACAAAAAATCAGGGCTATATTCATAGGAGTCGATGATGTAAATTTTTACTTATTAAGGGTTACTAAACTGTATGCTTAATTTGTTAAATCCCCACGAAGTAACTGAGTCCTAAAGGGTCACTTACATTTTGATGCTAGTAAAAAAAA
>NZ_BAJR01000028.1 GCF_000613805.1 Phocaeicola paurosaccharolyticus JCM 15092
TTATATGATGAAAAAATATATTTTTCTTTTGCTCATAATGCTTTCAAACTCTATAGCTTCACAGAACCTTAAGAGCTATTTCATCTCTATGCCGGATTCAATTATACCTCTTCTAACAAAGGTAAACCGTGAGGATTGTGTAGATTTTCTTGATAGCAAAATGAAGGCCGAGGTAAAAAACAAATTTGGTAATATATCTGAGCTTAAAGCTCTTACCGACAACTACTTATTGCTTCAGACTACCTCAAACTCATATATTGAGATGAAGCTGCTAAGTGTAAATGACTCTACTAAGATTATTGGAGTTTCAAGGAGCTATAAGGCAAAGGCTGTTGATAGCAGTTTGTCTTTCTACTCTACAGACTGGCAAAGATTGGATAATATGAAGTTCATAAATCTGCCGGCAAGGGAAAAATCGGCTTTGAATGATAGCCTATCATTTAAAGATTTGACAAGTCAGGAGATTAACGATATAATGGATATACCATTGATGAAAATATCCTTTCAAGAGACTAATAATGATTTGATATTCGAGAATACATCTCCATATACCTTAGACAAAGAACAGTTGATGGAGCTTAAGCTTGATAGGCAGAACAAAACAATAAGATATATATGGAAAGATGGACGTTATGTCCTAGAAAAATAAAAGGTCATTTCAATTGAAATGACCTTTTATTTTAGAATTATATATTCTAAATTACTTCTTAACACGATTACCGTAACGGCTCATGAACTTATCAACACGTCCTGCTGTATCTACCAATTTAGATTTACCAGTGTAGAATGGGTGAGAAGTGTTAGAAATTTCAAGCTTAACTAATGGATAAGTTTCGCCTTCAAATTCAATAGTTTCTTTAGTGTTGCTAGTTGAACGAGAGAGGAACATATCGCCATTAGACATATCTTTGAATACTACTGGACGATAGCTTTCTGGGTGAATTCCTTTTTTCATTTTTGTATATGCTATTTTATTGTTATTATTTACTATTTTGGTAAAATAGGTGTAATGGTTATATTTTGGACTGCAAAGATATAGGTTTTATCTGAAAGAGAAAAAAACTTATTGATTTTTTTATTGAAATACAATTAATTAATTGAAATAAGATTGTAAAATGCAGATAGCAAAATATAATTAATAATATATATATAGTATGAAATTAGCGATAAAATCGGTTGCATTCAGAATAATTTTGAAAGTATAATGCAGTAATTAGAACATTTATACTTAATTTTGCAAGAGAATTTTATTCACTAACAAATATAAATTTTACAACAATGGTAAATTTCAAAGAATTAGGCTTAGTAAACACTAGAGATATGTTTGCTAAAGCTATTAAAGGTGGATATGCAATACCTGCTTTTAACTTCAACAATATGGAACAGCTGCAGGCTATCGTTAAGGCTGCTGTTGAAACAAAATCTCCTGTTATCCTTCAGGTATCTAAAGGTGCTCGTAACTATGCAAACCAGACTTTGCTTCGTTACATGGCTGAAGGTGCTGTAGGTTATGCAAAAGAGATGGGTTGCGCTCATCCTGAAATCGTTCTTCACCTTGACCACGGAGATTCATTCGAACTCTGCAAATCTTGTATTGATATGGGATTCTCATCAGTAATGATCGATGGTTCTCACCTTCCATATGAAGAGAATGTTGCTTTGACTAAGAAAGTTGTTGAATACGCTCATCAGTTTGATGTAACAGTAGAAGGCGAACTTGGCGTTTTGGCTGGTGTAGAAGATGAAGTTTCTGCAGATCACCACACATATACTGATCCTGAAGAGGTTATTGACTTTGCAACTCGTACAGGTTGTGACTCTTTAGCTATTTCAATCGGTACATCTCACGGTGCATACAAGTTTACTCCAGAGCAGTGCCACGTAGACCCAGCAACAGGTCGTTTGGTTCCTCCTCCATTGGCTTTCGAAGTTTTGGATGCAGTTATGGAGAAACTTCCAGGATTCCCTATCGTTCTTCATGGTTCTTCTTCTGTTCCTGAGGAAGAGGTTGAGACTATCAACAAATATGGTGGTTCTTTGAAAGCTGCTATCGGTATCCCTGAAGAAGAGTTGCGTAAAGCTGCTAAATCTTCAGTTTGCAAGATCAACATCGACTCTGACTCACGTCTTGCTATGACTGCTGCTATCCGTAAGGCTTTCGCTGAAAAACCAGCTGAGTTCGACCCACGTAAATACTTAGGCCCAGCTCGTGATAACATGGAGAAACTTTACAAACATAAAATTGTAAACGTTCTTGGTTCAAACGATAAATTAGCTGAATAATTTATTCACAAATAAGAAAGGTGCCATTCATTAGAATGGCACCTTTTCCTTTTTATAAATTTAGAAACTATCTTGCTGCGAAGAACAGAGAATTACCAAGAGCAGCGTTAACTTTTGCTACTCCTTGAGCATCTTGAGTTACAGTCATAGCAGTACCATTCTGCATATTTACAGTAGCAGTACCGTCTTCATTGATTTTCACAAGTTCGTAGCTTTCTCCCTCAGCTACTGCATTCCAAGTACGTTTTTCTTTGTTATAAACTAAGTCTACAGATTTATCCTCACCCTTTTTTGTGATTGTATATCCATCGGCATTAGTCTTAACAGTATAGTTACCCTTTTCACCTTTAACTTCTTTCACTTCTCCAATTGAAGCAACAGGGTTCTCGCCACTCCAAAACTCTATAGAGTTTAATACAATTGCGTCTGCTAAGTACGCAATAGGATACACAGGAACAATGTTGAATGCAACGAAAATAAGTTCATTAACGAACTTATTACTTACTCCTTCATTCCAGCTTCTAAGGTTATTCCATAAGCTAAATGAGCCTATACAAGAAGAGAACATCATGCTTCCTGCAAGTAAAGCGCAAGCAACTGTAATTCTACCTTTTTTCATAATAATTATAAATATAATGTTGATAATTAATAAAAACCATAAATATTAACTGAATACAAATATATAACATTTTATCAATTTTAGACCTTAATCTATAAAAAACTGTATATTTGCAACCTATTATTGAAACTATACATAAAAACGAAATATAATGAAAGAGAGAATTCAAAATGCTTTAAATGAATCTAAAGCTTTGAGATGGAGTGTTCTTGCACTGGTGGCTTTCTCAATGTTCTGTGGATACTTCCTTACAGATGTAATGTCACCTTTAAAACCTATGCTAGAGAAAGAACTTTTGTGGGATAGCCTTGACTATGGAATTTTTACCAGTGCGTATGGATGGTTCAATGTCTTTGCTTTTATGCTCATCATAGGTGGTATAATACTTGATAAAATAGGAGTGAGATTTACAGGTCTAGGTGCATGTATACTAATGGTACTAGGCTGTGGTTTAAAATATTATGCAATATCTACTTATTTCTCTCCAGATAGTTACATGTTAGGGATTAAGATGCAGGTATTTTTGGCATCATTGGGCTATGCTATCTTCGGAGTTGGTGTTGAAATAGCCGGTATTACCGTTTCTAAGATTATTGTTAAGTGGTTTAAAGGTAAAGAGCTGGCTCTAGCTATGGGTATGGAGATGGCTACAGCTAGACTTGGAACAATGCTTGCACTTGCAGTTACAATCCCTATTGCTACTTTCTTTGGTCATACAGATGCAGCAGGAGCATTTCATGCTAATATCCCTGCGCCGATCTTGTTATGTCTGGTCTTGTTGTGTATAGGAACTATTGCTTTCTTTATATATACTTTCTATGATAAGAAACTTGATGAGTCATTAGCTGAAGAGAAAAATGAAGAGGATGCTTTCAAAATGTCCGATATATGGCAGATTGTTACAAATAAAGGTTTTTGGCTTATTGCTATTCTATGTGTGCTTTTCTATTCAGCAGTATTCCCTTTCTTGAAGTATGCTACAGACCTTATGGTTCAGAAATATAATGTAGATCCTAATCTGGCTGGTACAATACCAAGTTTACTTCCTTTGGGAACTCTTTTCCTTACTCCTCTGTTTGGTAGTGTATACGATAAGGTAGGAAAAGGTGCAACATTAATGATTATAGGTTCTGTATTGTTATTATTTGTACATACAATGTTTGCTCTGCCTATACTGAATATTTGGTGGTTCGCAACTATTATAATGATAATACTTGGTATAGCATTCTCTCTTGTACCATCTGCTATGTGGCCATCTGTTCCAAAGATTGTTCCAGAGAAACAGCTTGGTACTGCTTATGCATTAATCTTTTGGGTTCAGAATTGGGGATTGATGGGTGTTCCTTTGCTTATTGGATGGGTTTTGGAGAAATATTGTAAGGGACCTATGGTTGATGGTATGCCTACATACGACTACTCATTGCCTATGTGGATATTTGCAGGTTTTGGTTTTGCTGCATTGATATTTGCTTTCTTGCTTAAGATTGAAAATAAGAAAAAAGGTTATGGCCTTGAAGATGCAAACATAAAGAAATAATTTGCTATTAATTAATTTATAAAGAATGATATGACCCCCAAAAGTTAGACAAAACCTTTTGGGGGTCATATCATTCTTTATAAAACTACCCTCACTCCGTTCGGAAATGCCTTGTATTGGTTTTCCAATACCTTCTATAAACACTAAAAAATTTGCGGAGCAACAGCCAGAAGAGGTGTATTATCTATATCTCTCTATTGTTCTTGAAGAGATGAATATTGATTCTGCAACATTTTTAATTCATGTTTCAAACTCTCATTCTCCTTATACAGATATCTGTTTCTTTCCTCGAGTATTCTAATTTCTTTACTCTTTTATGCCATTATTTTAATTTTTTCTTTGTAAGTCAAACTTTCAAACCATTTTTACAGAACTATCGTTGTTATATGTTACATCTTCTCTAATATTTGTAACATATTTTTATATCATTACATTTATTTTATTACTTTTATGCTCATAAACCCTTGAAAACCACTGTTTATGTATATCTATTATACAAAATAAAAGCAGGTTCACAAATAAATGTAAAACTCTAAACTATATTTATAAGGAGGAAGAAATACAAATTATTTGGTGTATTTTACGGAGTGGCAACCTTATGGAAACGGCACATTTGAGCCAGGTTGGTATTCATTTGAAATTCCCAACAGAGTTCCATCAAACTTTACATCAAGGTCTTATCACATGAATTGGGGATGGTATGAAGGTGGAAGCACTCAATATAATGGTTGGTTCTTGGGTGATACAGCCAATTCCGGTAATGGAGATTTCAAATACAAAAGAGACGACTTCCTAATTTCAGTAAAGGAATAATAACATTCATAAATATAATAATCAAGATTTGTAAACTTAATGTTAGAATATGAAAATTAATACTATACATAACATGAATTTTAAAGCACTATTATTTTTTGCTGTTCTTCTTACCTTCGCTTGCATAGTGAATGCTCAGGAAGTAAATCAAGAAAAAAGGAGTGGAATTTTAGGCCACGGCTACCGTGGATTCGTAGAGATTGAAAGACTTAGCGATGATGGTGGTCCTCTTTTATATGATATTCAAACTACTCATGGCTATCAATTCAATCCGCACTTTTATGCTGGTTTAGGCATCGGCCTTTGCACTACTTTGGGCGAAAGCGCTTCTATTCTTCTCGCCGATTTCCGTTACGATATCCTCAAAGGGAAGCACACCCCATTTGTAGATTTAAGATTTAGCGGAGATCACGGGCTGGTTATCCGTCCCTCTGTCGGCTATCGCTACAAGCACTTCAATGTAAGTATAGGCGGATGGTTTAGAAAATATGAAAACTCAAGCTATGTCGCCCTTCGCTTCGGATTTGATTTCGGTGGAAGAAAGTCCAATCGTTGATAAGTAGTTGTAAAACTCTTTCATTGTTTTAAAAAAACACTTCAAGTTGGTGTCATGTGCTGATTTCCCAAAAATGTATCGGTTCATTTATAACATATTGGTATTCAAAAATGGTAATATAGAGCCTTTTGCGCCATTTTAATAAGAACGCAATAAAAGCAGTGAGCTTTCATTACATAATATGTCTATTAAAGGTCCTGGCACATGACCCCAATATAACTGTAGCCTTATTCCAAAAGCGACTGGTTTGTCCCCGTTTATTTCAAAGGCCTTATCTATAGGACCATCGCTAATTAGAACCCATCGCGTTGCTTTATCGGTAATGTAACAATTTGAGCCCATGAGCACTCTCCACAAACTGATAGAAAACACATCTTGCATATATCTGAATCCTGAACTTTTATTAAGTCTCAGCGAAAAAAAGATAAACCAGTCACCAAAAAAGTACTGATATAAAAAAGAACGATAGAGTGGAAATATTATTCTCCTATCGTTCTTCTTAAGTTATAAATCATATAACTAAATATCCCCGGATTTCCTTAATTAATTAAATAATTGTGGTGACTATTTACGACAATACCCTAAATACTTTTGCTAACAAATTAACATCGGGAACCTGTATCTATTAACATTATCTAAGGATCTATAATATAAAAACTTTGTCATTATCTATACTGTTATTAACTTTACAGAGTCTTTAATCGAGAGCAGATATAATTAGACATCTTTTTACATGTCTTTGTCAATCTTTGATATACCTCCTGTATAAGGATTGAATATAACACGTGTATTTACCTTTTTATTGAACAGGTTGTCTATAAGGACTTCTTTCTCTCCAAATTGTGTTATAGGTAACTCTTCATTGTAAAATTTCTTTGTTGACGAGAATATAGAAACTAAAGCTTTACCTGGCACGTTGTATACAACACCTTCAAGTTTCTTCTTTTTCTTAGCTTCAATGTCAGCCGGAGGTATAACCTCTAGGTCTTTTATTGAGATATATACAGGATTACCAGAGAGATCGTCAGCGTTTACTACACCTAATTTGCTAGACATCCTGAAAAGGACTTTGTCTATAATGTTTTCTTCAGGAGCAACAGCAAAATTGAACTCTTTTGTCTCTTTCGTTGTAACGCCAGTGAATAGTTCTGTCATTGCTTTCTCTTGAGTACTTAGATTATCAAGCATAATCTTCAATGCAGCTCCATCCTTTGGCATGTAATCGGCTTGTCCTCTAGTGAGACTATTACGGCTATCTCTTATGTTGTATATCTCTTTTGCTACGAGTTCAGCCATCTTTGCCGATGATGTTGAATTTAGGATATCTTCTGTCAAGAAAGACCTAGGATCTATTGACTTAGCAGCTTTTGGAGTAGGAGCAATTATATAGACAGGCTCTTCAGGGGCAACTGTATTTATAGCTTTTATAACTCCTTCTTTGCTTAATTCAACTTGTGAAGCTGCACTTTTGTCTTTAAGCTTTATGGTATATGCATTATTAACATCTGCTACTCCTACTGCATAAACCCTTATACTCTTAACTTCCCAGTGAACTTCTGCCTTATCAGATACATCCGATATCTTAAGGTATCTGTTTGCATATTGACACAACTCACCTGGGGTATATAATATTTTCTCTGCAATGACATCAACCTTAATCTCAGTCTTAGGCAGGTAATATACAACTCCCTCTTCAGTTAAACCGGGAGTATATTTACTTACATCTTGTGCATATACAGTTGAAGCAAGAAGTCCTAATAAAATTAATCCTTTTTTCATATTAATATATTTATGCCAGTAATATAATTATTCTTTATCTGTCTCTCTTTTGCAGGTGTTTCCATGCATCAGGGAGTTTATCAATAATGTCAGTAGCAGTCATCCCTATCTCTCCTTTCTCTTCAGCAGCTATATCTCCTGCAAGGCCATGAGCATAGACTCCTAGTTTTGCTGCCTCCTCCTGTGTATATCCTTGTGCAAGCAAAGATAGCAAAATACCTGTAAGTACATCGCCACTCCCTGCAGTAGCCATTCCTGGATTACCTGTTGGATTAATAAAAAACTCACCTTTAGGAGTTACTACTGTACTCCATTTACCTTTAATTATGATATATGCTTGTAGGTATGCTGCAAGCTCTTTTGTCTTACGGAATACTTCATATGTGTCAAGGCTCTTGCCTATCAATCTTTCGAGCTCCTTTATATGAGGAGTAAGAATACATCTTTTAGGGATGCGTGATAACCAATTTCTATGTGATGCAAGGATGTTCAAAGCATCCGCGTCCAAAACAATAGGGCAGTGGCATTCTTTAAGTTGGTCCATAAGTGCTAATGCAGTGTCCTCTTCCTGACCTATTCCAGGTCCTATTGCTATAGCCTGGTAGCGGTCGGAGTCAATAGGGTCAGCAAAATATCTCTCATGTATATCAGTATGAACAATAACCTCGGGCACAGTCATCTGCAGTATGTCGTGATTGTGAATTGGAACATGCACAGTCAGGAGTCCTATGCCTGATCGTAGAGATGATTTTGATGCCATAATTGATGCGCCGGCCATACCGTAGCTACCTGCAATCAGAAGTCCATGACCGAAAGTGCCCTTATGTGAAAAAGCTTTCCTCTGTTTTAATATGCTTTTTATATCTTCCTCCTCTATTATTGTGTAAGGAGTGTCACAGTTGGCAATATACTCTTCGCTTAAGTTTATATCAACAGTCTCCCATTCACCTACGATATCTTCATTCTCTGGGAAGAAAAAAGATAGTTTTGGAAGTTGAACACTCAGGGTTAGGTTTGCCCTTATAATGTTCTGTCTGATGTTATATGTGTTGTCTTCACCCATAAGTCCTGAAGGTGTATCAATAGCTATAACATTAGACCTAGAAGAATTTATATATTTAACTACTGCTGCAAATCCACCATTAAGCGGTTTGTTTAGTCCTGATCCAAACATAGCGTCAATAACAATATGTTTCTCTGTAAGGGCAGGAGGGTTAAACTCAGTAGTAACCTCTGTAAAATAGACTAATCCACACTCCTTAAGTCTTGATAAGTTTATACTACACTCTTCTGAAAGTTTGTTTTGAGTATTAAAAAGATATACCTCGACTTTATATTTTTTTTGCGATAGGAGTCTTGCAATAGCGAGACCATCTCCACCGTTATTTCCTGGACCTGCAAAAACAACAGCCGTAAAAGAGTTGTCATATCTCTTTGCAATAGCCTCCGTAAGAGCTACAGCAGCTCTTTCCATCAAATCAATTGATGAAATAGGTTCATTGGCTATTGTATATTTATCCAACTCTTTTAAATTTACATTTGGTAATACTTTCATTGTAATTTAGCTGAATTTTATACTGCAAAGATAACACTATTTATAAAAGTGATTAGAAGAAAACTTCTATACTTAGAATAAATGTATTACTTTTGCAGCAATTTAATAAGAAATAGGTTATGGAAACCATTCAAATAAAAGACAAAAAGTTTAAAATCTTTATACCAGAGGAGCAGATTTTAAGAGAAGTTGAACGTGTAGCTGATGAGATTAATAGAGACCTAGCTGGTGAAGAACCTTTATTCATAAGTGTGCTTAATGGCTCTTTTATGTTCGCTTCAGATTTGATGAAGAATATTAAAATTCCTTCAGAAATATCGTTTATCAAACTATCTTCTTATAGTGGAACATCTTCGACAGGAGTCGTAAAGGAACTAGTGGGATTGTCTAATAGCATTGAGGGACGCTCTGTAGTGGTAGTTGAAGATATTGTGGATACAGGGCATACAATGAAACGTCTTCTTGAGATACTTAAGGAGAAGAATCCTAAGAAGATTAGTATTGCAACATTACTTCTTAAGCCTGATAAACTGGAAGTTCCTCTTAATATTGATTATGTATCAATAAAAATTCCTAATGACTTTATCGTTGGATATGGTCTTGATTATGATGGATATGGACGTAACTACCGTGATATTTATACAGTAATCGATTAGTTAGCAACAAAACTATAATAACAAATATAACAAAATGTTGAACATTGTAATTTTCGGTGCTCCGGGTTCAGGAAAAGGAACTCAAAGTGCACGTATTGTAGAGAAGTACGGCTTAAACCATATATCAACAGGTGACGTTCTTCGTGCTGAAATAAAGAATGGTACAGAACTTGGCAAGACTGCAAAAGGTTATATCGATCAGGGACAACTTCTCCCAGATGAACTTATAATTGATATTCTTGCAAGTGTTCTCGATAGTTTCAAAGAGAGTAAGGGCGTTATTTTTGATGGTTTCCCAAGAACAATAGCACAAGCAGAAGCATTAAAAGCTATGCTTAAAGAACGTAAGCAGGAGGTTTCTGTTATGTTGGATCTTGAAGTTCCTGAAGATGAGTTGATGACACGTCTTATCAAACGTGGTCAGGAGTCAGGACGTGCTGATGATAACGAAGAGACAATAAAGAAACGTCTTACTGTATATCATTCACAGACTTCTCCATTAATTGACTGGTATAAGGCAGATGGCAAATATCAGCACATCAATGGTCTTGGAACAATGGATGGAATATTTGGAGATATCGTTGCTTCAATAGAAAAATTGTAATATTATTATACAAAGGTTGTGTCATATCTTTTGTGGCACAACTCTTTTTTTTATAAACAAACTGTAAGAATATGGCTGAATCAAATTTCGTTGATTATGTGAAAATATATTGCCGCTCTGGAAAAGGAGGGCGAGGTTCTACTCACATGCGCCGTGAGAAGTATATACCAAACGGTGGACCTGATGGTGGCGATGGAGGAAGAGGAGGCAATATTATTCTTCGTGGTAACCGTAACTACTGGACTCTGCTTCACCTAAAATATGAACGTCATGTATTTGCGGGACATGGTGGTAATGGATCTAAAGCAAAAAGCTTTGGAAAAGATGGTGAAGACAAATCCATAGATGTGCCATGTGGTACAGTTGTGTACAATGCAGAAACAGGTGAATATCTATGTGACATCACAGAAGATGGTCAGGAGGTAGTCCTGCTAAAAGGTGGTCGTGGAGGCCAAGGGAACTGGCACTTCCGTACTGCAACTCGTCAGGCTCCAAGATTTGCTCAGCCAGGTGAACCTATGCAAGAACTTATGGTGATACTTGAACTTAAGCTTCTTGCTGACGTAGGTCTTGTAGGTTTCCCAAATGCCGGAAAATCTACTTACTCTCTACTGTGTCGGCTGCTAGACCTAAGATTGCAAACTATCCATTTACAACTCTTGAACCTAACTTAGGAATAGTTTCTTATCGTGATGGAAAATCTTTCGTCATGGCAGATATCCCTGGTATTATTGAAGGAGCAAGTGAAGGTAAAGGACTTGGACTTAGATTCCTCCGTCATATTGAGAGAAACTCTCTTCTTTTGTTTATGGTTCCTGGTGATGCAGATGATATCAGAAAAGAGTATGATATTTTACTTAATGAACTTGCTACGTTTAACCCTGAAATGCTTGATAAACAGAGGGTACTTGCTATCACAAAATGTGATATGTTGGATGAGGAACTTATTAGCATGCTTGAGCCTACTCTCCCTGAGGGGGTACCACATGTCTTTATCTCATCTATAACAGGAATGGGGATACAGAAACTGAAAGATATATTATGGACAGAACTCAGCAAGGATAGTAACAGAATAGAAGGTACTAAAGAGAATATAGTTCATAAGCCAAAGAATATTGCCGCACTCAAAGCTGAACTCTCAGAAATGGGAATGGATGATGAAGAGTATATTTTTGATGAAGAAAAGGATGATGAAGAAGATTTTGATGACTTTGAGTATGAATATGAAGACTTTGATGAAGAAGATCAATGAGTAAATTGACATCAGATAAAAGAGTGTTGGAATATGAATTGAATTTGTCATTTTCCAACATTTTTTGTTTCTCAACAACAAGACTCGGAGGAACAAGCAGTGGTAATTATTCATCTTTCAACTGCAATGAATTTTGTGGGGATAATATTGACGATGTTTTAGAGAATAGAAAAATTCTTAGTAAATTGCTACCGCAAAATCCGGAATTATTTGTTTTTCCGCATCAAACACATGATACTGAGGTGGCTCTAATAAACAGAGATTTCATCTCAAAGAATTATGATGAACAAAGGACGATACTTGAAGGGGTAGATGCACTTATAACTGACTTACCAAAAATATGTCTATGCGTATCTACAGCCGATTGTATTCCGATACTTCTGTTTGATGAAAAGAAAAATGTTGTAGCTGCTATTCATGCCGGTTGGCGAGGAACGGTCAATAGAATTGTAAGAAAATGTATCTCTGAAATGGAGGAATTGTTTAATAGTAATCCAGAGGATATACATGCTTGCATTGGCCCGGGAATCTCAAAGTATAGCTTTGAAGTGGGGAATGAGGTCTATAATAAGTTCTGTGAAGGTGGTTTTGATCTTGAAGAGATTTCAATGATGAACAGTTCTACAGGTAAATGGCATATTGATCTCCCTAGAGCAAATGAGATTGAACTTATTCAGTCAGGAGTGAATAGAGAGCATCTAGAGGTTTCGGATATTTGCACATATAATAATAATGATATGTTCTTCTCTGCAAGACGTCAAGGTATTGCTTCCGGAAGAATTGTATCGGGTATAATGTTATTAGATAATGGCAGATATTAATTTTAAGATAGAAGTTTCAGAAGAGATACGTAACAAAGTTCCGGAATTTGCAGGAGTAGCTATTTATGCTACTGTTAAAAATAGTGAGTTCAGTAAGGAACTGTGGGATGCAATAGGCCGCTTCACAGAGGAATATCGCAATATTTATACCACTGATTCTATCAAAGATATGCAAGCTATAAAAGCAACTCGTGAAGCATATAAGAGATGTGGAAAGGATCCTAGCAGATATAGGCCATCTTCTGAAGCGTTATGTAGGAGAATACTTAAAGGTATGCCTTTGTATCAGATTGATACACTTGTTGATTTAATAAATCTGGTCTCTATAAAGTTTGGATACTCTATTGGAGGGTTCGATGCAGATAAACTATCTGGTGACAGATTTGTTCTTGGAGTAGGAGAGAAGGATGAACCTTACGAAGGTATAGGACGTGGTATACTGAATATTGAAGGTATGCCTGTCTATCGTGATAGCTTAGGTGGATTCGGTACGCCAACAAGTGATAATGAAAGGACTAAGATTAATCTTGGTACTACACACCTTCTGACTATCATCAATGGTTATGATGGAAATGGAAATCTATCAGAAGCTGCAGATTATATGGTAAGATTGTTAAAAGAGTATGCTCATTCATCTGATGAAGTTATATTATATTTCTAAATAGTTATTCTTATGAAATGTATAAAAATATTTTTTGTCTTTTATTATCCATATCAATGGATGGTTTTGCAGGCGAACCTGTATTAAAGAACTTTACATCTATGGAGAAAAACCATCTACAAGCTGTTACCCCAGGACTTTTTGATGGATGCAAAAGTTTTACTTTGCGCCTTTCTGAGCTTAAGGATAATGAATATTGTTTCCCACTGCCTAAAGGAAAGGTAATATCTGGTTATGGTAGCCGTCGTGGACATTCCGGACAAGATATAAAGACAAAGGCAAAAGATACTATCAGATGTGTTTTCGATGGTGTTGTAAGAATGGCTAAACGTTATGGGGGATATGGAAATCTAATCGTTGTACGACATAATAATGGACTAGAGAGCGCATATAGCCATAACTCAAAGAATTTTGTTAAACCTGGTGATTTTGTTAAAGCTGGTCAGGCAATAGCACTTACCGGTAGAACAGGAAGAGCTACAACAGAGCATCTGCATTTTGAATTCAGACTTAACGGACACCACTTTAACCCAAATCTAATACTGGATACTAAGAATCATACAATTAAGAAAGAAGATATAGAGTGTTTTAAAACCGGTAAAGTGAAGATTAAAAAATAATAAAAAGTAAAATATGGATATAAATAAAATATTAACAGAAGGTCTTGTCTTTAAAGGAGCTAAATCTCCTTCTACCAAAAAGAGGATAAGGTGAAGACAAAAGCAAAAAAGAAGACCTATATTACAGGTCTTCATGGTTCCGGTGCATCAAAGATGAAAGCTGAGATTCGCCGTAAAAGAGCAAATAGGCATAAAGGTAAGTGATATTATCACTTACCTGTTTTCATACTGCCAGTCTTAGTGTCTTCATTATTGAGCAACTTCTCAACACTCTTGAAATTTCTTCCAAAACTGAAGTTCCATGATAGTGTAGCCACATATAGACGGCTACTTTCACGTATATACCAACAACTGTTAGATGCTATATATTTGTTGCGTGTCTCTGATGGACGACGATAACTGTCTTTACCAACAAATGGATTGAGTGTCATTACTCCAACAGTTAGATTTTTATGTCTGTAACGAAGCATAAGAATGTGGTATGCTTCATCACTGCTTAATGTCTCACCATATAATGTCTTCTTATGATTCTGTATTTGGAACATTGCCATCCAGTTCTTATACATAGCTGATGTCTCAAGTCTGTAATACCAGTTGGTGTGAGTATGATTGTATGTCAAGCCTTTACTGTCATAATAGTTTATTCCTGTAGCAAGAGATACATTTAAAATGTCTTTTATAGGGCCAACTTTAATCTCCAACTGAGGATTTAGCTTCTGCCAACTCTTTTGATTCTCTACAGTGTGGATAAAATGTTGGTTCTCAGGATAGATACTCTCCATCATAGGATTCTTGCTATATTGATAATAGACATTAATATTTGCACTGAACAGGCCTTTCTGAAAGTCTAACATTAAATTTGTCGTATAACTTTTTGATTCTAGAAGATTAGGATTACCTTTCCTAATCTGCAAAGAGTCGATAATCTGTCTGACATCACTTATATCTCCTAATTCCGGAGGAGTGTAACTCAACAAACCATTCAAACGGATATTCAGGTTATCAGAAACTTTATAACCAAGACGTACTCTTGTAGTGGGAAGAAGCTTAGTCATCTCATTGTTTGCCTGTGAATATCTAGCCTGAACACCTCCTAAAGATAACCTATAGTTAAAATTCTTTATGCTGGCGCTCCATTCGGCATAGAAGTTGAGATATGTGGCATGTAAGTTGGTCTCTGAATTTACGTTTCCTAAATATATATCTTTGTTATATTCATGATATAGATTAAATCCTGTGCTCAACTTCCCTAATTTGAACTCTTTTTCATATATACCTTCTGCAATGAATGAGTATTTGTCTCCTTTTACTCTAGATGTTATATCTGTTAAGTCTATACCGTCGCGATTTTCTGAATAGAATCTGGAGTTGTTGGAGTTTATATATGTCAATACTGCATTCAACATCAATTTCTGTTTCTTTGGGTAATTTCTTTGGAAATATAGGTCTATTGATGGGCTTGAATTTCTATTATTTGAATCGTCAGCCATGTTTACACCGTCATTACGTTGCTGAACAGGATATAAATAGCTTTTTGTGAACATGCCGCTCTCATTAAATGCCTGACGGAATCGTGAATAAAAGGACCATTTCTCTCCCTGACGATAGCTGTAGCTAAAAGAGAGATAATGATGGTTTTCGTTTAATTCACCAGGCTCACCTATCTCTTTTCTATTAAATTGGGAACCATCGGCAAAGTTGAATGACTCGTAATTATCTCTCCAGTATCCGTTAAGTCCACGATACATTCCCCAATAGTTTACTCCCCATTCTGAGTTCTTATAGTTATACTTGCCATTAATGCCATTATCACCAAATACTATATGAGGCGAGTTCTGAGTATCTATACCTATATATCCTCCGCTATGTCGTATTTTGGTTATGTAGTCAATAACAACAGCCACTTTATCTCCATATCGCAAACTCGGATCCTCATGATATTCCACTCTCTGTATGTCCTCAGGCCTTAGTGCTTGTATCTCATTGATATCCGATTTATTTCCGTTTATGCGTATCTGTACTTCTCCAGGATTTGAAGAGGTTATTTTGCGGTTCATTGGGTCAACCTGCAGTCTGTTAAGCTTCATCTGCATAAGTATGTCCATACCATTAGTTGAGGCTTTTATTTGATGAGCTGTCGGCAAGTATATTTTTCGATCTGTTTGGTTTACAACGTATGATGCTTTAACTACTACCTCATCTAATTCTAATGATGCAGAATCTAACTGAATATCATTTAGATCTTTGTTCTCTGCAAATGAGTTAAGAGGCATGTCTCGTGTTGTATATCCTAAACTTGAAACTCTCAATCTGTAGTCTCCCGGTTCCAAATTGTTGAAAGCAAAACGACCGCGTTGGTCAGTTATGCCACCTGTTACAAATACTGAATCTTCAGTTTGAAGCAGTACGTTAGCAAACTCAATGCACTCCTTTCCCGATAATACACGTCCTTTTAGCTGTAGGTTTTGTGCTGATATTTGAGAGGAGATTAAAATCATTATTGAAAAGAATAGCAACTTTTTCATCTTTCTGTTTTTGTAAAATATAACATTTAGACGTATGCTTGAAAGAAAAAGTTGCAAAGAGTAGGAGCCTTATATTAAAAATAGCTTGTTAATAACCTGTTTTATAATAAGTTGCGCATTTGTTTTTCTGTCTATAAATTAAAAAAATATGTTCATTATGAATTTGTAATAATTCATAATGAACATAAAAAACTATTTTGTGTATTGACCTATATTACATATAACTTATCAATACCCTATTTCATTCCACTTGGGAGGATTAACCTCGAGAAGATGTTTAACGAAGAAATCATATCTCTTGTGTTCTCCAAAGTTTTCCCCCATAGTATGTCGTGCCCCTGGGATAACAACAAGTTCAAAGTCTTTGTTATTATTAATTAATGCGTTGACAACTTGCATTGTTGATGAGGGATCCACATTATCATCCATTTCTCCGACAACAAGCATCAATGGTCTGCTTAATAGGTGGGCATTCTCAACATTCGAGCATTCTATATATTGATTCCCAATAGGATATCCCATCCATAATTCATTCCACCATATTTTATCCATTCTGTTATCATGGCATCCACAAGCAGAATAAGCAGCCTTGTAAAATTCCGGATATAAAAGTACTGCATTTGTTGACTCTTGTCCTCCAGCCGAGCATCCATAAATACCAACTCGTTCTGAGTCGATATATGAATATTTTTTAGCTGCAGCTTTTATCCATGCAATGTGATCTGGTAATGCAGCGTCTTTAAGATTCTTATAACATACATTTTCAAATTCTCTAGAACGGAAAGAAGTACCCATGCCATCTACCATAACAACAACAAATCCAAGCTCGGCAATAGATGTCATCCACCAGTTATAAGGCATAAATGATTTAGGTACATATTGATCTCCTGGACCTTGATATATGTATTCTATGACAGGATATTTTTTTGATGGGTCAAAGTTGGTTGGACGTACTATCAACCCCCACATATCTGTTTTATTGTCACGGCCTTTTGCAACAAACACTTCAGGTGCTTTCCATCCTTGTTCCAACAACTTGTCTATATTGGCTTTTTCAATAGGCATTACAATTCTTCCATCATTAGCATTACGAAGAACAGTTATGGGTGCATCAGCTACAGTCGAGTAGACATCTACTAGATATTTCATATCTGTTGAGAACCAAGCCTTATGTTGACCTTTGTCAGGAGTAAGGCATATCATATTATTTCCATCAAAATCAATACGATAGTAACGTATAAAATATGGATCTTCATCTTTCTGTACTCCATTAGCTGAGAAATATATATGTTTGTTTTCTTCATCAACTTTTATTACTTCCCTGACATACCATTCACCTTTAGTAATTTGATGAGTGGGCTTACTTTCTTTTCGATCATACATATATAGATGATTCCAATTGTCGCGTTCACTCATCCATATCATCTCCTTACCATTTTTTAAATCATGGCGGAAGTGACGAGTATAATTAACATATTTATCGTGTGCCTCTTCAACTATTGTTCTTACTTTACCTGTTTCTGAAGATAGTTCAAGTACTCTATAAACTTGGTGCCCACGTTGATTGTATTCAAAAGTTATAGCTTTGCTATCATCATTCCATACTGGATAGGATAGGTCATATTGCTGGCTGAACAATTCTGTTGAAGGAATAACTGATTCTCCACTATTTACATCATATATACAAGGAACACGGAAAGGTAGCTCGTCTCCTGGCTTTGCATATTCTTGCTTGTGCAACTTTGGCTGTAATTGGTCCTTTGGAGATGATTCAACATAATATACATATCTCTTATGAACAGGACGGATTTTGCATGATGCAACTTTGCGACTATCTGGTGACCAACTAATATAGACCGAATAGTAGTTACTTAAAGTGCCGTCAATGCTTAATTGTTTTTCTTTACTTGTTGAGATGTTGCGTACATAGATATTATGATTTTTTACAAATGCTACATATTTACCATCCGGAGATGTTACAGGCTCTCCCTCATTTTCATTATCTACTTCCATCCAGTGTTTTTGCTTTGATGGCATAATGACTTTCCCTTTATTGATAAGATTCCCGTTGCGTGAGGTATAGATCCAATTACTGCTGTTGAATATAAAGCGTAAAGTGTCACATCCCTTGCTTACTGCTAAGTTCATTAGATCTAAATTATCAGAATTAACCTCTCTACCTATAGCATCAGATAACTTTTTTGCCAGTTTTTTATGGTTGAATAGGTCTGATTTATTTTTCTTGTTTGCATCAACAAATGTATAAATCTTACCTGCCGGAGTTTTACGGATATACCAAAATGTGTTGGTGCTATCAATCCAACTAGGTGTGACATCAGAGTAATATACATTAGATGCATTGAATTTTTGTCTTAAAGAGTATGCTCTTTTATAATCATCCACAGTACCTTGAGCTAATGATACTGTGGATGTAATAAAGAGAAATGCTGAAAAGAGTAGTTTGTTATTTTTCATTACCTATACTTTTATTTCACTTCCCATTCAAATAGGCCGCATGATGCGTCAGAAGGTTGAGTAACTTCCAGCTTTACAGCTTTAGTAGTTACTGGTGAAAATCTTACAGTGTTTCCAGAACCTTTTTTTACAACATAACTATCAGGTTCTTCCACCTCTCGCCAGTTTCCACCATTGTCCATATAATATATTTTCCATGATTTTGGGATGCGGCATCCTCCCCAAGGAGAGTCATCATACCAATATACAATAGCACTGCTCACTTTTGTTGCTTCAGGAAATTCATAACTAATCCATTCAGTACTTCCTTGTTTTGGCCACCAGTGGTAATATGGAGAAGATGTATCTTTTTCATCTTTTGGTATAAGACGGTCGTTTATAGCTGATATTGATTTTACTTTATGTGATGCATCTATCTTACTTTTTGAGGCTAACGTAGGTGCCATTGTTGCTCGTGAAGCACTCAACTCTTGTGGTATCCATACAGCCATTGCTCCTGAACCTCTATGTGCCCATGCATAGTATGGAATCAATGTAAGTTTTACATCTTTTGCAACTACACGTCCTTCTTTATCATATCCAAGTGTCTGAGCTTTTGTTTCAAGTTGTTTTATTCCGTAAAGCATGTCAGGCTTATTAACTACATCAAATTTGGGGTTACGGTTCATTATGGTACTTAACACGTCAAAATCATTATCGCACCATTCTGCACAATATACTATTGGTCCACGCTCAATAGCAATACGTCCCCTGTCTGCTTCAACATTATTGTTGGCTTTGACAGTACGTGGCTCCATATCAAAATGCACATTCACTTTATCGCCCTTTTTCCATTTACGGTTAATAGACACATAGCCATTCTTTATATTTGCTTTGTAATCTATATCATAACCGTTTACACTGACTTTGTAACTAGGTCTGAAATCATCGCTGTATGAATATAGATCACTTGGTACAACATTATTTTGTGCCCATCCCGGTATACGAATTTTTAATGTAAATTCTTTTGCACTGTTATTATCAATGTTGAGTGTTATATCACCATTCCATGGATAGCTTGTCTTTTGTGAGATAGTTACATTTTTACCATTAACCTTAAGATTAGCTGTATTTGACATGAATAGATTAACATATAAATCTTTCCCTTTTGTTGCATATATATAACCAGGCAGAGAAGGAATAAATCGGCAAATGTTAGAAGGGCAACAAGCACATCCAAACCAAGGTTGACGTTGATGTTGGCCTATACTTTCTAAAGGATTAGGATAGAAAAATCCACCGCCATCAAGAGATACTCCAGAAATTAGTCCGTTATATAGTGTACGCTCTAATACATCGTAATATTTGCTTTCACCATGTAATAAGAAAAGTCTGTAGTTCATATATACATTACCAATAGCAGCACATGTTTCACAATAAGCAGACATATTCGGTAATTCATAATTCTTTCCAAATGCTTCTCCATTGTTAGTTGCACCGATACCACCGGTGATATAATATTTTTTAGAAACGATGTTATCCCAAATGCGGTCAATAGCTTTTATATATGAGGAATCCCCTGTGAGTGCAGCAACATCAGCCATACCTGAATACATATAAGCAGCACGTACAGCATGACCTACAGCTTCATCCTGTTCAATGACAGGTTTGTGCGCCTGGCTATATTCATCCGTTCTTGATGTGTATCCTCTTTTGTCGAGAAAGAACTTAGCTTGATTCAGGTACTTTTTATCTCCTGTCACAAGAAATAATTTAGCAAGAGCCATCTCTGCAATCTGATGTCCTGGTACTTTTATCTCCTGTCCTGCATTTGGCCCTATTTCACGGCATACGCAATCAGCATATTTTATAGCTATATTGAGAAAGTTTTGTTTACCTGTAGCTTGGTAGTGAGCAATAGCTCCCTCAACCATATGTCCCAGATTATAAAATTCATGGCTCAGCTCTTCTACCTTTTCCCAACGCTTGCTACCTGCCCATTCATGAGGATGTTTTGGATTCATAGTACGGCTTGTATATAAATAGCCATCAGGCTCCTGAGCAGCTGCTACTATAGTCAATACGCTGTCTATATACTTTACTAATTTTTTATCAGGATATGTTTGAAGTGAGTAGCTGGCACCCTCTATAGTTTTGTATACGTCCGTATCATCAAAAGCGAGCCCGCCTACTTTTATTGTATCTGACGGATTTGCTGCATTTACAAAATTCTGGTAACGTCCTGTCTCTTCACACTTGCTGAATGCTAGAGGTATTGTTACTTCACGGCTAGCCTTAAGTCTTTGTCCCCAAAATGAATCGGTCACCTTTACTGATGTAAAAGATACCGGGTTAATAGGATAACCGTGTGATTGTGTTTTTACTTGAGCATTGCTACCTATAAAAGCAGTAGCAATTAATGTTGTAAGTAATAGCTTTTTCATGGTTAATTATTTAATTGAATTATTTACAAGTTTATTAAAATATAGTATACTTCATTTATATGGGATATATTCATCCCATAGCTTTATTGAATGAACATAGCCATTAAAAGGCCAGTCTCCTTCAGCATTAAGTCCTAAAGTTATGTACTGAGATGGTTTTACTATTATTTGTATGTCCTTTTCGCTGATCTTTTCCCCATTGATATATACTTTTTCAATTCTTCCGTCGAAACAGACATAAATGTGTTGCCATTTCCCTTCAAAACGTTTAGCATCTTTACTACCGGCATCTTCATACCATCCATAGTGATTTAAGAAACCACATCTAGGTTCTGTTCCGTTTACTAACATTATCTTTTCCAACTCATCATGAGAAGAGGTAAAATCGGCTACACATTCATTTAGTTCCATTTCGGGATTCAATATCCATGCTTCCAAAGTGTATGAAGAATTATTCATTATGCTGTTTGAAAGTGCAAAGTCAGAGCGGAATATCTGCTCTCCATCGAAATGAAATGCTTTCTTTCCATCTTTTGTTTCTACCATTGCAGGCTTTTTATTAGCGATGAATGTACCTCTATTTACCTTATTAGGTATGTAAGCCACTGTATCACCATTATTAAAATCATTGGCGGACAAATCAACAATCAGTCTTTTTTTCAAATTATTATCTTTAGGTGTATGTACAATATCATTTGTTTGGTCAAACACCTTTTCTGATTCATAAAGTAAATGGTTGTAGTAGCGTAAATTAGTTATAGTAAGCTCTCTATCTTTACTCTTAATAGTTATCTTGCCTTTCGATAAATACTGTTCCATATCTATTGGTACCCATTTACCATTTTCATAGTTTAGAGCACTTATTGTGTGCTCTTTGTCAGGAGATAACTGGTCATTACAATATACAAGCGTACTGCCTGGCTCAAGGACTAAGCCATATTTCCCATCAATTCGCTTAATAGTAGCATTACCCTCTTGCAAGGTAAATGAACCACCTAACATTCCTCCATTATTTTTCCATTCAATACCATTCCAATCTGTAGCTGATAAGCCAAGCCATAGCTGAGGAGAACTATTCTCCACTGTACTGAATACTTTTATATTCCATATAGCACACGGAAAACCATTTTTCTGTCCGCCGGTTCCACTAATTCTAATGAATCTAGCTTTACATTTTCCAAAGTCTACCATGGGACTACCCGCAAGCATGTTATCTCTTTTATCTGCAAATATATCCCATTTTTCCCCGTCGACAGAGGTCCCAATTACATATTGGTAATATGATGTACCATACTCAAATTGAGTCCATATAGTACGTATTTCTCTATTTTTACCTAAATCTATTTCTAACCATTCCTGCCCATCTGTACGTGGACGCCATAGTGTGCCATTATTATTATCAACGGCATATTCCGGGCGGAAATCTTTATCGTAAAAAGATGAAGCTCTGACTTTACATCCCAAAGCAATATTTTCTGAGTTTACGGTAGCTTTAGCTAGAGCTCCAATACCATCATGAGTAGGAGCAATCTTATTTATTGTTCCATCAGCATTAAATATAAGCTTATCGGCACAAATCTGACGATGAAATCCACGATTTGAGTGTGGATTGTCATGACGATGGTAAATAATATAGTAATCATTTCCCTCTTGTAAAACGCTATGATGTCCAGGGCCATGTATAGTACCATCTGCTGTGGTTTCAAGAATACATCCTTGATATTTGTAGGGACCTAATGGTTTATCAGATGTAGCATATTGTACTCTGTATGTATTATCATGACATGATCCCGATGAGTACATGAAATAGTATATACCATTACGTTTTAATACAAATGGTGCTTCAAAAAAGTCTGTTGCCTCTGTATTAGGTATCAGACGTGTCTCTGCAAAAGTTTTCATGTCCGGGTTTAGCTTTCCTGCACCACAACCAAATCCTTTATAAATGCCCCAAGTACCCCAATAAAGATAAACAGAACCATCATCGTCAACAAAAGTCTGCCCGTCAAGAGTTATTGCATTCTTGACAAAACGATCAGGAACGAGAACTGCTTCACTTTCTCCAAGTATATTTTTCCAAGGACCACGTGGAGTGTCACTAACCCCACAATGTATTATGCATGGCTGACAATAAAATAAATAAAATTTGCCATTCTTCTTGTCTTGCATAACGTCAGGAGCCCATATCCAATGGCTGTCAGGCCAGTTCATTGGCATAAGTGTCCAATTGACAAAATCTTTGCTACTCCAAACCTGAGCTGGGCCAAATCCGGCACCACTTCCATCAGTTGTAGCATATAGATAATATGTGTCACCGAACTTCTTTATTGTCGGGTCGGCAAAATATCCTGGAAGAATAGGGTTCCCGGTATTTTGCGCATTATAATCTTTTTGCGCGTATATATTCTTAGCAAGAAATAGTATAAAAAGTAGGAATGCTATTTTTTTCATGATTTAATTAAATTTAGTAGGCTTTATCTCTCTATCTTATTATAAAGGGGTATCTCAATTTCATAAAAGTACTCTTTGAGCAACTTATATAAATCCGGGTCGTAAGAGTATAATTTAGAACGGCGATTAACCCAATTGTGTATGCCGTTTGTTGGTATAGCTACCCTATTACAGTTAAAGAAGGATTGCACTCCTTCTGCAAAGTACTCCTCTTTATTTGATATTGCATAAGTATTCTTCCATAGACCTTTTTCTTGTGCTGATTTCCATAGGTTCTCCAATCGGTTATTGAAGTCCGGTTCTATTTTACATATTCCTTCCATATGAATAAGATGAGCAAGCTCATGTATGAAAATATTTTCTCCTACATATTTATCATCCTGTAGTGCCAATATATTTTCTTCCCCACAGCTTGCGGACTTAGCATCCTCTGGTGCACCTCCAAATCCACGTGCTCTTTTGTTCCAGTATTTAATGTTTTCAGGACTATTGCAAATATGAGCAAATTCAGGAATATCACAAGTCTCTTCATTACGGCCGATAATCATTGCGTGGCATCTTTTATTTATCATAGCTTGCTTTATATCATGGCGCTTAGCCAGCATCAAAGAGATAATCTCGCATGCTTTTGTCAATGCTTTATCATCAACAGATGCAGACGATGTAACATAAAGACCTTCCGAGTCGATATACTTTTTATAGAATTTATCAATGTTTTTCCCTGAAGGTATTTCCGTTACCTCTCCGACCTTAGGAGCATACTCTATTTTCATTGCAAATCCACCTCCCGAAGCAAGTTCAATAATCTTTTTACTTTTTGAAGTGACACTAAACTTATCTACTGCATAATCCTCTGCTTGTTTTGACGAATTGATTCCATCTTTGAAGAGAGTAACATTATAATTACTACCATTTTCAAGGAAAGAGAAGTCAATAGTCACATCACGTTTATCCCAATTTGTAACTCCTGCTACATACCAGTTAATATCCTTTTTTCGAGCTGTTACTATGTACTTGCCTAATTCACCGCTGAGTATTTTAGTAGAATCGACTTCATTAGTTATAGATGTTATAAAGTCTACACACTCCTGCTCTTTAATATAGTTTGTTGGAGCATCACATAGCATTGTAAATGGAGAGTCATGAATGATATAAGATGCCAGTTGATGACATCTGGTTCCCATGCTCATCGGGTTATAGTATATAGCTTTCCAATCATTAATTGTTGCATTGCGCATAGCTCCTGGAGTATAATCTACAGGACCTGCCATCATACGGATGAATGGGAATGTAACGTCATAAAGAGGCATATTATTTTTAATGTCTGTCCATTTAACCTCTTCCATACCGAATAGACTTTCGAAGTTAATTATGTTAGGATAAGTTCTATTCAGTCCTGTTGGTTTGTAAATTCCATGCAAATCAAGGAATAACTTATGCTTAGCTGTAGCTTCTGCAATACGATATACCATTTCAACAGCCTGTTGGTCATCTCTGTCAAGGAAGTCGACCTTAAATCCCTTTATCCCCATTTGGGAATACTTTATGCAGGCTTCTTCAAGTTGTGAATCAAGAACATTAAATACTGTCCATAAGACAATCCCTACGCCTCTATCTTTGCCATATCTAATAAGCTCTTCTAAATCTAATTCAGGGATAACTTTGAGCATATCTCCACTTTTAGGATTATACCAACCTTCATCCAAAACAACATATTCAATTCCGTTCTTTGAGGCAAAATCAATATAGAATTTATATGTCTCCATATTTATGCCGGCTTTAAAATCAACACCTTTCAAATTCCAGTCATTCCACCAATCCCAGGCTACTTTTCCTGCTTTTATCCATGATGTATCACCAATGCGATTGGGTGGTGCTAAAGAATATACTAGGTTGTTGACAGGCATTTGTTTGTCATCTGTAGTGATTGCTAAGATCCTCCAAGGGAAGAGCCTTGGACCTTTTGATTGTGCAATATAGTTATGAGTATTTGTCACATATTCCTGATGTCTCCATGGGTAGAAATCTGTTTTCGATGGATACTTGGCGAAAACTCCATTTAGACTTAATGAGTTGGTATCGGCTTTTACGAACATACCTGGATAGCTTTCCAAATCAGATTCAAGAATGGTCATTTTAATACCTTTCCCACAATCAACTGTTACAGGAAGGAATGCAAGTTTGGATTCAGCCTTTGATAATGGCGTATTGTGATAAACATTTTGGAAAGCCATTGCATACTCATTTTTACTGTTTGTAGAGTAGGGGAGCCAAGCAATATAATCTGAATGGAAATTAAATTGTGCTATCTCATCTTTAACAATATATTGATCATTGCGAGTTGTATATAATCTATATGCTACACCATCATTATATACTCTGAATACTATTCCTTTTTTATTGTTAAGTGTAAAATCTATCTCATTACACTCTGATTTAATTGTTTTGAAGCGATATAAAACAGCTTCTGTACTCTCAGATATCCTTTTCTTTCTTATTTTATTGATTTTTACATGATTCTCAGTTTCGTTTTCGAAACAAAGACTTATTATGGATGGATTCAATAAAATCTCTTTCCCATATTTAATACAATAAGAGAATGAAGATCCATCATTAATCGCTACATTGATTCTTTTATCTGGAGATGAAATAATATACCTTTTTGCATCGATGTTGTTAGTAACAAACAATAACAGAACAAAAAATAACAAAGAGAGAAGATAGTGTTTTTTCATATTTCAATAAAGTTTTGACATTGCAAAGAAAAAGAAAACTATCTGCAAAAAGTGGAGTAATAGTATATAGTAATGATAAAATAGTCCAAATCTGTTTGCATTGATAAAATTATAAGAATTAGTACAAACTGTGGTTTTATAGCAAATAACAATCGTTTTGCAATTTAACTAATGCTTTAAAATTCCTAATACTCATTTTTTTATGCAACGATAGTCCTAGGGGATAAAAAGAAAGTCTAAAAAGATTATATAATTCTTCTTTTCATCGATAATTTGATTTTTATTTTTCTATTGCTTGCCTATACTATTCTTTTAGTCAAATATATTTTTTTGCTATCCTTTCTTTTAAAGATGGGGTTTATTTGCAATGTTGTTATTTGACTTTATATAAATCTATTGAATTTCAGATTCCAACAAATTAATCTATAAAAAAAAGTGTCTTGATAAATGACACGTTTGAGCATAATATAAAAATGTTGAAATGAGTAAATTTTTCTCTTTGTTAGCAGCATGTCTGTATTTATCTTTTTCTAGTAACCTATCTGCTTCAGGTAGAATTGAAATAGTAAACAAATCTACCTCAATTGTCGATAATGGTACAAGAGTAATTAGTTATGTCAATCCCATATCTGTAAAAACTCCATTAGGAACAGTCCCGAGATTGCCTTATCAAGTATGGGTAACCTATTCCGATGGAAAATCTGAATATCGACAGACAAAATGGATGAATTATAATCTTGATACAGAAAAGCGACAGGCTGATCCTTCCCAATATCCTATTGGAAGTAAATATGTCATAAAAGGATATGTCATAGGTGATAATAGTACAGATAATGGTTATCCTATCAGTGCAGATATTGAAGTTGTTGGAAAAGGTTATAATTCACTTTCTAATGTTGTTAAAGCAAAATCTGTCCCTTTGACTTATGTACATATAAATGGTGATAATCGTTTGACTTCCAATAGAGATTTAGCTATTAATGAGATAATAAGTTGGGATGTTACACAACAATTATATAATTATCGTGACACTTATGGGTTAAGTACAGAAGGGTATAAACGTGCTGATGGCTGGGATTCACCTGATATAAAATTAAAAGGGCATGGATCGGGGCACTATATGTCTGCCTTGGCTTTAGCCTATGCTTCTGCCACTATACCTGCTCAAAAAGATGCTTTACGCAAAAATATTGCTCGCATGGTCAATGAATTGCGTGAATGTCAAGAGAGGACATTTGTATGGAGTAAAGAATTAAATAGATATTATGAGGCGAGAGATTTTGCTCCTGAAGAAGAATTGAAAGAGATGAAAGGTACTTGGGAGGCTTTTGATAACCATAAGAAAGAGTGGAAAAAATATGGTTATGGTTACTTGAACGCAATCCCGGCTCATCACCCGGCTCTAATAGAGATGTATCGTGCCTATAATAATTCAGATTGGGTTTGGGCACCATATTATTCAATTCATAAACAGTTAGCTGGACTTATTGATATTGCTACATACATAGATGATAAGGATATCGCATCAAAAGCTCTTCTTATTGCAAAAGATATGGGATTATGGGTTTGGAATAGAATGCATTATAGAACATATGTCAATAAAGAAGGTACTCAGGAAGAGAGAAGATCACGTCCTGGTAACAGATATGAGATGTGGAATATGTACATAGCCGGAGAAGTTGGTGGTATTGGTGAGTCGTTAGCAAGATTATCCGAGATGGTCTCTGACTCAGAAGAGAAATCACGTCTTATAGAAGCTTCAAACTATTTTGATAGTCCGGCTTTCTTCAATCCTTTATCTAAGAACATAGATGATATACGTACTCGTCATGCAAATCAGCATATACCTATGATTGTTGCTGCTCTGAGAAGTTATATAACTAATAATGATCCTTCTTACTATAATCTATCTGAAAACTTTTGGAATCTTATTCAGGGAAGATATCGTTATGCTACCGGTGGAGTTGGTAATGGTGAGATGTTCAGACAACCATATACTCAAATGTTGAGTATGGTGATGAATGGAGTCTCTGAAGGAGAAAGTAATTCTAACCCATATATTAACGAGACTTGCTGTGCTTATAATCTACTAAAACTTACTAAGGAGTTGAACTGCTTTAATCCGGATGATGCACGCTATATGGATTACTATGAACGTACATTATATAACCAGATTGTTGGTTCCTTAAATCCTAAACATTATCAGACAACATATCAGTATGCAGTAGGACTAAATGCATCTAAACCATGGGGTAATGAGAATCCTCAATCTACTTGTTGCGGAGGCACCGGTTCTGAAAACCACGTAAAATATCAAGAAGCCACATATTTTGTTTCTGATAATTCTTTATGGGTAGCACTCTATATGCCTACTTCTCTGAATTGGAAGGAAAAAGGGATAAAAATCCAGCAAGATTGTTTATGGCCTGCAGAGAGTTCAAAAATAACAATTGTAGAAGGTAGTGGTGAATTTACAATGAAACTACGTGTGCCATATTGGGCAACTGAAGGATTTGAGGTGAAAGTAAATGGTAAATCTACTGGAGAAAAATACCAACCTTGCTCATATGCAGTGCTACCAAATAAATATTGGAAGAAAGGAGACATTGTAGAAGTTGTGATGCCATTTACTAAGCACATAGATTATGGAGCAGATAAGCTGCCGGCAGAGATTGCGCATAAGGATGGAGCAGAACCGGAAAGTGCTTGGCTTGGTACTTTGATGTATGGCCCTTTGGCTATGACTGCTACCGATGTAACAAATTGGAAAGAGGCTACTCTTAATATAGATTCAAATCTAGCTACAGTAACAGTAGGTAAACCAAGTGCTGCAGAAGGTACTGAAGGGAGCTTATATACCTTATTCCAAGGTGGCCATCTCTTCCAACCAGACTATTATAGACATGATCACTCAACTCATTATTTTAGAATCAACAACGTAAGTGACCCTACTTTTGAACTGAAGAGGGCTCTATCTGAAAAGATAAATGAGCTAAGCGCTTTCTCTGATAAGAATTATACCAAGAAGAGTTTTCAGAATCTGAAGATAGAGAAGAGAAAAGCAGAAAAACTAGTTAAGGACTCTTCAGTTACAGTTACTGATATTTCATCAGCTATAGATAATATAAATATGGCTGTTGAAGGATTGAAATCAAATAAACTCAATAGTGACGACTTAAGATGTAAAATAGATGAGGCGCAGACTTATGATGCTAAATTATATACACAGAATAGCTACCAAGAGCTACACTCTGTTATTGTGACCTCTCAGAATTTATTAAGCAAGAGTAATAGTCAGAAAGATTTAGATCGTCAGTCTTTCCTATTAAAGAAGAGTATAGATGCATTAGTATTAGCAAACAGTGTAGATAAAAATGAATTAAGTCAACTGATTAAAGTTGCTGCAGAGCGCAAAGTCGCTCAGGAAAAATGGAACGCATTAGAGGCTAAGGTACCTGAATACGCACCATGGGCAAAACATGGATTTGATAGGATGGCATATGCATTATATGAGGCTGAGAGAGGATGCAGTAATGTTGATAAGAACTATTCTCAAGTTGAGATTAATACTCTATTATCAAATCTAAACTCAGCAATAAATACAATGCGTCCAGGGAATTTACCTGAAATGGAAGATATCCGTCCATTAGCAGGCATGTTAAGAAGGGCAGGAAATGTAACAGAATCTACCAGTAGTGAATTAAAAACAGCTATACAGTATTCTGAGATGGTCATCAAATATGTTGCAGATGGAAGTGGTACTCATGATATGATTCAGAGTGCAATAGATAGGCTTAGATTAGCCATGAAATAATGAAAAGTTCTAATTAAAAACCTTTATAAAAAAACAAATTATGAAATCACACTTAAGACGAGCATTGTTTGGTAAAACATTGCTAAAGGCTACAACCTGTCTTTTTATAACTGGAAATTTAGGCATTAGCCTGCATTTGCAGTTTCAGAAGCGCCAGGGGAATTTAGTACTGAGACAGTCCAGCAGAAAGCTGTGATAGTTAAAGGAAAAGTTAAAGACAAATCAGGTGAGGCTATTATTGGTGCCAACATTATGGAAAAGGGGACCACTAATGGTACAATTACTGATATTGACGGTAATTTTACTTTGAAAGTAAATAGCTCAAAATCTATTTTAACAGTCTCTTTTATTGGCTACAAATCGCAAGAGGTTATTGCAGCAAATGCTAAAGACATTACTATGTCCGATGATTCAGAATTGATTGATGAAGTTGTTGTAATAGGTTATGGTACTCAGAGAAAAGGAGATGTTACAAGTGCTATTTCAAGTGTAAAAAGTGAAGACTTTTTAGCCGGTAACTATAATAATGCAGGTGAGTTGTTGAAAGGTAAAGTTGCCGGTCTAACAATTACCAAACCTTCAGGTGACCCTGGAGCGGGAACCGAAATCAGTCTCCGTGGTATCGTTTCAGTTTCGGGAAATGCTTCTCCGCTTGTTCTCATTGATGGAGTTCCTGGCGATATGGGTACTGTACCTCCAGAAAACATTGCTTCAATAGATGTTTTGAAAGATGCTTCGGCAGCTGCAATCTATGGTACCCGTGGTGCTGGTGGCGTTATTTTGATTACAACAAAAACAGGTGCACGTGAACAAAAAGCTGTTGCAACCTATGCAGGATATGCTTCTTTCTCAAATTGGGCTAAGGAAGCTGATTTTATGACCTCAGAAGATATCCGTGCCGGAAAAACTCAATATAATGATGAGGGCTATGACACAGATTGGCTCGATGCAGTAAGCCGTACAGCCATTACTCATAATCATAGTTTTACTATTCAAGGAGGATCGGCATCAACAACATATTATGGAAATGTCTCTTATCGTAATGCACAAGGTGTAATGAAGAAAACCGGTAATGAGGATCTTAGCATGTCATTTGATGTTAGTCATTGGATGTTCAACAATATGTTGAAAGTAAGCTTGAATATCGTTACTGACAATTACAAATATGAAATAAACGATGCGGCTTATATCTACCGACAGGCTGTTATACGTAATCCGACTTCTCCTATATGGAATGAAGATGGATCATATGCAGAACGTTCTCTTTTGCAATATTATAATCCAATATCTCTTCAAAAAGAGAATACCGGTGAGGCTAAGTCACAGACTAACCGTATGACTGGAAATATTACATTTACTCCTATAAAAGGATGGGATACTAACCTTATGATTGCTAGTCATAGAACAACTGGAAAATCGGGGTCTTATAATACCAAATATCATACAACAACAGCAATAAACAATTATACAGGCGAGGCGTCATTGAATGACAATTATGATCGTACAGATTATCTTGAATTAACTTCAAAATACCATACTACATTTGCTGATAAACATCGTTTTGAGGGAATGGTAGGTTATAGCTGGTCAGAAAGTACTTATGAATCAGCAGGAATGTGGAATGCTAATTTCCCAACTGACTATTTTGGATATAATAATATGGATTCAGGAGCCTATTTAAAGGATGGAAAAGCTTCTATGTCTAGTTATAAGTCTGAATCTTCTTTGGTTGGTACTTTTGCTCGTATTAGCTATGGCTTTGATAACCGTTATAATATTCTTGCTTCTATTCGCTATGAAGGTTCTTCAAAATTTGGTGATAACAATAAGTGGGGAGCTTTCCCTTCTGTCTCTTTAGGATGGAATATAATGAATGAAGAGTTCATGAAACCTACTGGTAAGTGGTTGAACAATTTAAAACTTCGTGCTGGTTATGGTGTAACAGGTGTTATTCCTTCATCTCCATATCAATCAATAGTAAGATATACTTATTCAGGCGGTAATTATTATCGTAATGGAAAATGGAGCAAAGGATTAAAGGCTGTATCAAATGCTAATCCTGATTTGAAATGGGAAATAGCTAAAGAGTTTAATGTTGGTTTGGATTGGGGAGTATTAAATGACCGCTTAGGAGGTACTATTGATTTCTATATTAAGAATACTTCCGATATGTTATATGAATATGCTGTACCAAGCCCTCCAAATTTATATACATCTACATTGGCGAATGTTGGAAAAATGCGTAATACAGGTATAGAGGTTATGGTACGTGCTCTTCCTATTAAGACAAAGGATTTTGAGTGGAATACTACATTGACAATGCAGCATAATGCCAATAAGCTTGTTAGCTTATCAAATGACTTATATCAGACAGAAAATATCATTTGGTTGACAGGTGTTGGCGATCCTGTATCTCAGTATACACATAAAGTTGAAGTTGGAAAGAGCTTTGGAGAGATATACTCTCTTAAGGCTGTAGGTGTTTCAGAAAAAACAGGTCTTTTCTTAATAGAAAATCCTGAAACTGGTCAAGCAGCAGAATTCTATCAAGAGATGCGTAATGACCGTGATAACTGGTATCAACGTATGGGTAATGGTATTCCTAAAATTTCAATGGGTTGGAATAATACATTTAATTATAAGAATTTTGACTTGGTTATGCAGTTCACCGGACAATTCGGATTTAAGATTATTAATCAACAACGTGTTTTTTATGAAAACAATGCACATGCATACAATAAACTTAAATCAGCAGCTGATGCTATAGGTGGTATCCGTCCATTATCGGCTCAGCAGTCACAAGCTGTAACCAGTTACTATATTGAAGATGGAGATTACTTGAAGCTTACAAACATGACATTGGGTTACACATATAATTTAAAGGAGAACCCTTATCTGAAGAGCATTCGTCTTTATGGTAGTGTGGATAACTTATTTACAATTACTAAATATAAAGGAACAGATCCTGAGTTAGGCAGTAATAATTTCTGGTATGCAGGAGTTGACGACCGTGACAAGTACCCTACAGTGCGTTCATTTACAGTGGGTTTGAATGTAACTTTTTAATATAATAAAGAATATAATTATGAAATATAATACTATACTTAAGAAAACTGCCTTAGGCATGTTGTTTGTCAGTTCAATAGTACTAGGAAGCTGTACAGATTTGGACGAAACATTGTATAGCGAGCTCCCTGGTGATGGAAGTTATAAATTTACAGAAACAGAAATTGCAGCTCAATATGGTGTTATCTACGACCGTTTACGTGATATGTATGATGGTTGGGAAGGATATATGGATATTAGTCAGGAGTGTGGTGACTTGATAATGACTCCTTATCGTACTTATGGTGGTTGGGGTGCTCAATATGTGTCATTGCATAAGCATGAATTTCATCCTACAATAAATCATCTATATCGTCCATGGTATTCATGTTATCAAGGAATTAACTCTTGTAACCAGTTACTTGACGACGAAGTTATCAGCAGTAATGACGTTGCTGTAGCTGAGTTGCGCACATTCCGTGCTCTCTTCTACTATGTATTGTTCGATTTGTATCGTAACATCCCTGTTACAACTACTTTAAAAGTGCCTTCTGACTATATGCCAGAACAGGAAACTCCTCAGTTTACTTATGATTTTATAGTTAAAGAGCTAGAGGAATCAAAACCATTACTTACCAAAGTGGTTGAGAAAGGACAGCTCAATTATTATGGTGCATGTATGTTGTTGGCAAAGATGTATTTAAATCATGATGCTTGGTTGCCAGAGAGTCCAAATAATCAATATTATGGGTTAGCTATTGAGCAGGTAAATGAAGTGATAAATAGCGGCGTTTATACTTTGGCAGAAAATTACAGAGAGCCATTCTCGGTAGCAGGTAGCAAAGAAAACATCTTTGAGTTGATGTATAATAATAAGTATGCAGGTCATGGTACCAACCATTTTTGTAAATGGTTCCCTGCTGTCTGCAAGGATGTTTTCGGAGTCTCTTTTGATCCATGGAATGGTAGTGCATGTATACCTCAGTTCTTCTATAGTTACGATGATGATGACAGCCGTAAAGCTGACACTTGGAAATGGGGCGTTCAACGTGACCAACAAGGAAATATTCTCTATGCCGATGGTAAAGAGGTAAACCTTACTCCTGAAGTGTGGGCTATAGAGAAGCCGGGAGCAGGAGACTACCAGGGTGCTAGATTATGGTTGTATGAAATTCAACCGGGAAATATTGGTACTAGTGACGATAATGTTCCTTTCTTCCGTTTAACAGATGCATACCTAATCAAGGCTGAATGTCTGCTTCGTCTAGGAGGATATAAAGGTGAAACAGAGCAAGATGCTGCTGATATTGTTACTATGATTCGTAGAAGAGCATTTAAGAAAAATCCGGAAAAGGCTGTTCGTACTGTAGCTCAGTTGAAGGGTGGAAGTGTATATGATTATGGATTGAGAGAGACCCAAGGAACACTTGACGCTGACAAGAATATTACTAATGTTGAGATTATTGAAACTCATGAGGGTGGAGATGATATTATTCTTGGTGGATTACTTGATGAATTAGCATGGGAATTTGTTTACGAACATCATCGTCGTCAAGACTTAATTCGCTTTAAGATGACTAATGGATGTAATGTGTTTAATGGTAAATCATGGTTTGGTAAGAGCGCTAATACAGATCCAAATGATCGCCATAAGGATATATTCCCAATTTTACAAGATAACTTGGATGCAAATCCAAAATTAAAACAGAATCCTGGTTATAATAAATCTAAATGACAGAATCATGAAAAATAAACTAATATATACACTGATGATGTGCGGCCTATTATTTATGGCAACTGCATGCAGTGAAGATTATTCTGATGCAACAAGTATGCATGTTTATGGTCCGGATGAAAATCCACCTGTTAAGACTGACGAAAATGGAACAGTAGTAAGTTCTTTTGATAAGAAAGCAGGTGACCCTGTTCCTGCTAAAGTCAATGTTCAACAATATGAAGAAATTGTAAAGCAACAGCTTAATATGTCGGTGGACGAATTAATTACAGCAATAGATAATGGAAAAGTGGCTGTATGTCCTATAAATGTTTCTCGTAATGTTTGGAATAAAACAAAACCAAATGTAGAGGGTAAGAAATATGCTTGGTACATAAACAAGAATGGAAATGTTTGTGAAGCAGGAGATGAATCTCTATATGGAATCATAGAATTTGATAAGGATAACAAATGCTTTAACTTCTATCCTGACGAAAATGCTGGTGGAGCTGTTTCTGTGGAGATTGGTTTTGCTTTAGAAGGACCAAACTATAATACTGCAGTTCGATTCGTAATGGCTATGACTGTATTTGATAAGAGTTTTGTTATTCAAGATGTAACAATACCTGCAGGTGACTATAATGCTTATTCTTTGTCACTAGAGAGTGTAGCTGATAATATAAATTATGTATTTGGTAAGACACCAGCTGAGTTGGTTACTGCTTTATCTGATGGAACTATTAAAATATATATGATGAAACTAGATACTAATTCATATGTATGGGATGGAAAATCTACTGCAAATAATGGTGGCTATTGGTGTAATTCAAATAACGGAATATGTAATTGGGGTGATGAAGGTTTTGCTTTCTTTATAGAACCATGGTTAGAAGATAGCCCTGCATGTTTGGCTATTGGACGTGCTCCTGGTATAGCATCAGGAACTAATATGCCGATTAAATTTGGTCTGGCTACACCTGATAAACTTAAATCAATGTCGTTCATTTTAAATGTAACTTTTGAATAAAAAAGTGGTATTGTCTATAGTTCATTTCTATAGGCAATACCTTCCTTAAAACTAAATATATGAAAAACAATATACGGCACTATTTTTATCTGTTAGCTATGATGATGGCTGCAGGAGGAACATCTTTTCTTACAATCTCATGTGAGGATTTCGATATGTCAAAATTCATAGCTGATTATGATCCTAGATATAAAGGTTCTGTAGCAGGTGCTGAGGCTGACTATACTGTAGAAGCTGATGTTAAGACTCTTGATATAACCTTCAAGAGTGATATGGATTGGAGTGCTTCCATAGCTGACTCTGCAGGTAATAATTGCTCATGGGCAACTATTTCTCCAACAGAGGGTGTTGCAGGTGAGAATCTGAAAATAACTGTTACTATGGATGAAAATGAAAATACAAAGAATAGTCGTTCAGCAACAGTTACAATAACTACAGTTAAAGGTAGTTCTAAAACTATAACTATCACCCAGAACTATAAGGTTATCTATCTGAAAGCTGAGGAAATAAAGGATTATTCTAAATATAATTGTCCGGGAACCTGGAATCCTCATTTTGAAAAAGGTCCTGAATATATGCTTCGCCAGGATAGCTATTATTCATGGCATCGCATGAAACAGAGTGATCATTTCTTTGTCTTTTGGTCACCGGAATTTGGAGATGACCCAAATTCTGCAGAAAATGTAGCAGCAGGTATGAATGTAGATGTTGATGATTTATTGAAGAAAGCTGAACAATATTTCAAGACAAACGTGGAAGTACTAGGAATGGCAGAGCTAGGAAAAGGTAAATCTATGCTTGATAATTATAAAATGCAGATATATCTGATCTATCAAGATGAGTGGCTTGCTACAGGTGCTGGTTATGATGATAAAATTGGTGCTCTTTGGGTTAATCCATCAACTTGTCATCCTGTAGGTTCTACAATTGCACATGAAATTGGTCATTCATTCCAATATCAGGTATATGCTGATAAGATTGGTAAGCAAGGAGCAACAGCAGATCTTCATCATGGTTTCCGCTATGGATTTGGTCCGGATGGAGCAGGAGGTTGTGCTTTCTGGGAACAATGTGCTCAATGGCAAGCTCAGATTGATTATCCTCAAGAGATGTTCGGATATCATGTTGACGTATGGAAGAAAAATTGTCACCGTCATTTTAATCATGAATGGATGCGCTATGCTAGTTATTGGTTACAACATGTATGGGTTGAAAAGCATGGTGTGGATGCTTATGGGCGTATATGGAGAGAATCTGTATATCCTGAAGATCCACTTGAGACATACAGACGAATATATTGCTCAAATAGTCAAACTCAGCTTTATTCTGAATTGTATAGTTATGCAGCAAGAATGGTCAATTATGATCTAAAATTTGCATCTCCTACAAGTGTAACTGTTCCTGAGAATGTTAAAGGGGATTATACAACATACCTATATAAGATTGGTGATCAGAAATATCAGGTAGGTTATGCTAGTTGTCCCGGAACTACCGGATTCAACGTGATAAAGCTTAAAGTCCCTGCTGACGGTACTACTGTTTCAACTAAGCTTGCAGCTTTAGGTGTAGGAAGCAAATTGGCAAAAGGAGATAAAGGTGAACAAGTTGATGGTGATGGAGCTGTAGTAAGTAAGACAGATAGCTATAACAGCCAAGCTAATAATACTGCAAACTACCGTTGTGGCTATGTAGCCATGGTTAATGGGAAACCTGTATATTCAAGTATGAGCAAAGGTAAGAGTGTCACTGCTGATTATGTTGTACCGTCAGGAACAAAGGCTTTATATTTTGTTGTAATGGCAGCTCCTGATACCTACAACCGCCAGTATTGGAATGATAAGGAATCAGATGATGAGCAATGGCCATATAGTTTTGAAATAACAGGAACTGATGTTAATAGTTATGTTGAAGTTATTGATGTTAATATTGACCCTAATGCAAGCCCTAAGAACTGTCAAGTCTCTATAAACGTAAGAGGTAATGTTGATTCATCTTATGACTTCGCACACTACAATTTAGCATATTATGATAATGCAGCTATTTGTTATGCTTTCTGTCTGACACCGGAACAGATAGCACAAAAATTGCAACATCCTATTAAAGGAATTGCAGAGGATAAGATCATTATACGCCTTAAACAACCTGATGGAACTTATTCATATGAGGACAATTGTGGTGGAACTCTAGGTGGTTTTTGGTGTGATGCTTTAGGTAAACTTCAAGGGTGGGGTGAAAATGCTAGATTTTATGCAAAACTAAGTACAATTTATGATATGGAAGTTGGCTTTATGCCAGGTGCAATAAAATCCGGTGAAACATATCCTGCAGTTATTGAGATGGTCTATAAAAAGAATGGTAAGGAGTATATTGCTACTCTAAACTTAAAATTTATTGTTGGTTAGGTAGGTATTTATATATAAAGTTGGAGTAGATAAATAATATTTTATTGCTCCAACTTTAATAAGATTTACTATGACCATTATATTTTATCTATATCATATCAACACGTAGATCATATCAATTACGTGATTAAAAGTAATATTATTGGGTTTTTTGAGGGGGTTAAGGGTTATGTATTTCTTTAGATATGTTTAGATAATATTTGATTTTCATTAATGGTCTAAATGAGAATAGTAGTTTTATTATATTTTCTTTTCATCGGTTTTAGACTATAATTATAGCTGTTTAGAGTATTTCTCATCTATTTGAGAAAAATACTCTTTTTTTTGCTTAAAATTTTTGTTGACTATGAAGAACTATTTCCTTTTCTTTCTCCTAGTTATAATATTAAGTAATTGTGAGAATTCTAAAGCTAAGATAATCATTCCTGAAGGTAAGGAGATTTACATACCAAAAGATTTAAAATCAAACGATTTTAATAGCAATGATAGTAAATGGAGTTATCATCGTATGGTCACCTCTGAAAATTTCGTTGTCTTTTGGGAGAAAGGATTTGGAGATGACTTGAATAATCCTCCACATTTGGAAGGAAAACCTATGAAGGTTGATTTGAATAATCTGATAAAGAAATTAGAGAGATTTTATTCTGCATTCCGAAATGATATGAAATTTGTCCGAGGGGAGTCAAATGCAGATAAATATAGAATGATGGTAATGATTAACTACTCTCTGGAAGGTACTGCTTATGGTGGTGATTATGACGGAGTAATAGGTGCATTATGGGTCTCTCCAAATAGAATACAAGATGAAAAGCTAAATTGTATTGCTCATGAACTTGGTCATAGTTTTCAGTCTCAGATAATTTGTGACAGACAAGGTGAGGCCTGGGAGGTAGTGGCTTCTTTGAAATGGCTTCACAATGGATGTTATGGCAGGTTAACCCGGAATGGATAACAGATGAGAAGTACCATTGGGATGCTTTTTCAAAACTTACTAATAAGGCTTATCTTCATATGGATAATATATATCACTCTCCATATATACTTGAATATTGGAGTCAAAAGAATGGATTAAGCGTTATCCCTGACTTATTTATTAAAGGGAAGAAGAATGAAGATCCTGTAATGACATATAAGACGTTATACAATCTTTCACAGGAAGATTTTTGTGATGAAATGTTCAAAGCAAGTTCTCATTTAGTAAATATGGACTTTAAAAGAGTATTTAAAGAGACAAGACCATATTCAAAGAGGCTTATTTCAAAATTTGATTCTTTAGAAGATGGTTGGCTACGAATATCCTCAAATAATATTCCTGAAAACTATGGTTTTAATGCGATGGAATTAGTTATTCCTTCAGATAGGAGTAAAGTTACTATTGATTTTATTGGTGAAAAGGGCGATGTTAATCCTGACAAAGCAGGATGGAGATATGGATTTGTAGCGATAACCGATAAAGATGAAAGCCTTTATGGGGAGATATGTAAGAATAAAGTAGGAACTACTAGTTATACATTCCCAAAGGATAAAACCATTGAGAGCTTGTGGTTTGTTGTTATGGGTGCTCCAACTGAACATTGGAGAAATGAAACAACTAGTAAGGATGCACAATGGCCATACAAGATAAAAATTAATGGAACTTCTTTGAAATAATTATATTTTAGATTAATCTTTGTATACCGGATACATTATAAACATATAACTATGAGATCTCTTTTTTCTGCTATCTTCTTTCTCTTCTTCTTTTCAATATTAGGATATTCTAATGATCTTAAATTTCGTCACCTTACTATTGAAGATGGCCTCTCTTCTAATTCTGTACGAGCAATTCTACAGGACAAAAATGGATTTATTTGGGTTGGGACTAGCGATGGTTTGAATAGATATGATGGTATAAATATAAAAAACCATCCTCTTCCGCTTTCGAATAAGTATATATCTTCATTATGTGAAATCAATGGGGATATATGGATTGGAACAGATGAATTAGTCCTTATATATAATCCTATATCTAATAATTTTAAGAGTTTAGATGCCAAGACAAATAAGGGAGTCGGTATAAATGGAACTGTAAATAGTATCACAACGGACCGTGACAATAATGTCTGGATTTCTACTTCAGGGCAAGGCATATTTAAGTATAATATTAAAACAAAAAAGCTAAAGCAATACCCTTTCGTTAATTCCTCCGGTTTGATAGCTAGTGTTACTGTCAATAGTGAAAATCAAGTTTTTGCGGTTACCAGTTGGGGTGAATATGGCCTATATAAGTTGAATAAATCAACAGACACATTTGAGGTTGTAAATATTGTGTATGATCGTCCGGGTATTAATTCACGCTCATTGGTCCTTTTTGAAGACTCTGAGAAGAACCATTGGCTAGGAAGTTGGGAGTGTGGAATTCAGAAATTGGATATATATACCGGTAAAATTGAGACATATCTACATCCTTCGGATGTCAAGGGTACAATGCATATACACTCTATAATGGAATATGCTCCGCATCAATTATTAATTGGATCTGATGATGGATTGTTGCTCTTTAATACATCAACAAAGAAATTTGTTCTTTATGAAGAAGATGATACTAATATATATTCGTTGTCAAATCGTTTTGTCTATCCAATAGTAAAAGATGGTGAAGGGGGCGTATGGATTGGTACATACTATGGGGGTATGAATTATATTCCACCTAGAAATTCAATCTTTGAATCATACAGTTTTACAAAAAAGAGAAATTCTATTGGAGGAAATGTTATTAGCAAATTCTGTGAGGATAAAAATGGACAGATATGGATTGCGTCAGATGATGGAGGATTAAATCGATTTAACCCTATTACAAAGATATTTACTCAGTTCATGCCGGAAAGAAACAATAAGAATAGCCTTTCATATCATAATGTACATGCTCTTTGTATTGATGGAGACCAATTATGGATTGGAACATATACAGGTGGTGTTAATCTATATAATATTGAAAAAGGAACATTTAAAGTATATTCTTCTACTAAGAATAACCCAAATACTCTTGACGGCACAAGCTCGTATGCTATATTTAAAGACAACCATGATAATATATGGGTGGCAACGATGTCGGGTATAAATCTGTATGATAGGAAAAATGATAATTTTAAGAGAGTGAAAAACTTTGATGCCCTCACTATAGATATAGACCAGGATAAGGATGGCAATCTATGGTTTGCTACTCAAGGGAAAGGTATTTATAAGTATAATCCGCGTCGTAATCAATGGAAGAATTATACATCTTCGAATAACAAGAGTGGTAGTTTACCTACGAACCAGATTAATTGTATAAATATAAATCAAGATAATGAAATTTATATTGCTACAAATTATGGATTATATAAGTATTTGCCTAAAAATGACTCATTTCAACAGATTAAATTAAGTATTCCCAGCAATAATATTTGTTCAATCATTGAAGATCAGAATGTCTTTTGGCTCACTACAACAAAAGGACTTGTGAGATATACTCCTGGTGAGGGTTGTCAAGTCTTTACAAAAAGTGATGGATTGCAGTGCGATCAGTTTATGCCTAACTCTGGATTTAAGTCTTCTGATGGGAAAATCTATATAGGCTCTGTTAACGGATTTAATTCATTCTATCCATATCAGATTAATATTAATAGAATAAGGCCTAAAGTCGTATTAACCGGCCTGGAAATTTTTAATAAGGATATTCCGATTGGTTCTTCAATTTTAACAAAAGATATTAACTATCTACCTGAGATACATCTTTCGTATAGGGATAATGTTATAAGCTTGAATTTTGCATCTTTGAGTTATTGTATACCTGGAAAGAATCAATATTCATATAAACTTGAAGGTTTTGATAAAGAATGGAATAATGTTGGTTCTCAAAATAAGGCAACCTATACTAATTTACCTGCCGGTACATATGTTTTTAGAGTTAATGCTACAAATAATGATGGATTATGGAATAAAGATGGTGCCGCTATTCGTATAGTTATTCACCCACCATTTTATTGGTCTACTAGCTTTAAAATCATTTATGTACTCTTATTTATTATTGCTTTATTTTTCTTGATTAAATTTTTTGTAAAACGTTCTGAAAAGAGACACAGTAGGGAGATAAACATTATAAATGAAAATAAAGAGAAAGAACTACATGAAGCAAAGATTCAGTTTTTTACTATGATTGCTCATGAAATTCGTACACCTGTGTCATTGATAATAGCCCCACTTGAAAAAATACAAAAGATGAATTCATCACTGCCGAAATTCATATGTGATGATTTGGATATTATTGATAGAAATAGTCAGAGATTACTCTTTTTGGTTAATCAACTTCTTGATTTCAGGAAAGCAGAACAAGGTGGGTTAAAATTAAAATACTCTTTGTGTAATGTCAATAGTTTGATTCTTGCTGTAAGTGATCGGTTTAGACCCACTATTGAGCAACAAGGTATTAAATTTGTAGTTGAATTGTCAGAAAATGATTTTTCTGCACTAATTGATAAAGAAGCTGCTACTAAACTTATTAGTAATCTTCTTACTAATGCAAGAAAATATACAAAAGACATAATCGTTCTTTCTTGTACGTTAAATGAGGAAAAGAACGAGTTCTCGATTTGTGTAAAAGATAATGGATGTGGTATATCTGATGAAGAGAAGAAGAAAATATTCAAGCCTTTTTATCAGTCTTCCAATAATAAACCTGGTACGGGTATAGGTTTAAGTATTGTAAAGAATATCGTGGATGCTCATAATGGATCAATAGAAATTGATTCTACAACAGGGGGAGGGTCTTCATTTATCGTTACTTTGCCTATAGGAAACGGTCAAAATATGTTTGAAGAGGACTCTATAGAGGATTTGTCATTGGTGCCTGAGGATATAATTGCTGATGCAGAAATAGAAGATGATAATAAAGAGAAGCAGACAATATTGATTGTCGATGACAACAAGGATATGCTTAAATTTTTGTCTGTGAACTTCTGTGATAAGTATAACACAATAACTGCAGAAGATGGGGAAGAGGCTTTGAAAATACTTAAGAAAAATGATATCTCATTTATTATAAGTGATTTAATGATGCCTAAAATTAATGGAATAGAGTTATGTAAAGCTGTGCGCTCAAATAATTCAACAAGCCATATCGCATTTATTTTGCTTACGGCAAAAACTGATATTAATTCTAAAATTGAAGGAATGGATTGCGGCGCTGATGCATATATTGAAAAACCATTTTCAATTCAGTATCTTGAAGCTTGTATTAAAAATATAATAGATATTAGAGCTCTGCTGCGCCAGAAATTTTCTAAGATGCCATTGATGCCAATAAGTTCAATAGCTGCCAATAGTTTAGATGATCAATTCCTCAAAAGAATGAATGAACTAATTGAACAGAATTTCTCAAATCCTGACCTAACTGTAGACTTCCTCACAGAAAAGTTGTGTATAAGTCGTTCAGGACTATTTGCTAAGATTAAGTCATTAGCAAATGTCACTCCAAATGAATTGATCCAGCTAGTCAGACTTAAGAAAGCAGCAATGTTATTATTGGAGAATAAATATCGTATAAACGAAATCTGCTATATGGTTGGCTTTAACAACCCATCATATTTTTCTAAATGTTTCCAAAAGCAGTTTGGAGTTAAACCAGGTGAGTTTATAGAAAACGGAGGTGCAACTAAGGACTAGGTTATATTTAAAGAAAAAAATATTCGAAAG
>NZ_BAJR01000027.1 GCF_000613805.1 Phocaeicola paurosaccharolyticus JCM 15092
TCCTGAAATAGGCTAATACATATATAATATATTATATACAACTATATATCAATTAAATAGAAGGCTATTATAAATGTTTTAGTAACAGAATAGTAACATTTTGAGAATGGTCGCAAAAAAAAGAGAACCCATTTGGATTCTCTTTAGTTTTCATGCAAAAAGGAGTATTTACCCTTGTTGCTATCACAATTTGTTTTAATCTGTTGTGGAATGAAGTAAATCCTTCACATCAACTTCTAAAACAGCTGCAATTTTTATTAGTGTTTCTAATCCTGGTTGAGCTGAATTGGTACACCATTTAGAAACAGTAGCTTGATCTTTACCTAATTGATCGGCAAGCCATTTATTGGTCTTTTTCTTTTCAGCCAATACAATCTTTAATCGGTTTATATCCATATTATTAAAAATAATATACACATGAAGTTCCTAAAAACTTGTCATCTAACTTATATTTATTATTTAGGTCTTGTTTATAATAGAGAGTTAACCAATCCCAGTGTCTCCAAGCCATTCCAAAACCACCACCAACAGAATACTCATTTTCTAAGTATTCTTCACGAATAACATTATATTCTCCTAAACCACAAATATACAATTTTGATTGCTTATTTTTTGCATCTAAATTGCAAATATTAACTTTTAGTTTTGCATAAGCAGGCATATGAAATTTGGCTTTTTCTTCACTATCATAATAGTCATCATCGTCTGCTGTCTTATAGCAAATAACTCCAGGTTTTAATCCAACTTCCAATTGAATAGGTGATTTGTAGTTTCCCAATTTGACGCTTGCACCCACATTGTAATAATATACTTCTAAATATTTATCTTCAGACAGACAATTCCATCCAAAATCCATTAATTCAAGACCAAATAGAATAATGCCACCATTAGCTTTAATTCGTGCTTTCCTTTGCCTGCTCTGATAAGAAGAGTATTCTCTTTTACTTTTTTCAATATATGATTTAACAAAATTTTTAGTAGATTCATCCTTGGCAAATTTTAAAGCATCATTATATGAATATGCTCCAGAATACATGTTCAATGATTTGGCTTTGCTTATTGCAAGCCAATTTGAAACTTCATCGAACTTTTTACTATTTGGATATTTGCTTAAAAAAACCTGTAAATCAACTTCTTTTGAATACGAACTAAGTTTTGAATAATCATAAGCTTCTACACATTTGTCAAACATGAATATACTACTTGAAACCAACTCATTCTTACCACCAGCTGCTATAAATTCATTATATGCCAGTAAATATTCATTACCATTATATAGATTTATAGCCTTTAATTCATGTATTCTCTTTTTGGCTTGTGGCATACATGAAGAAGTTGGATATTCTTGTAAGAAGTTCTGAATACCTTCAATGTTTCCGTTTGTTTTTAAAGAGTTCCATTTTTCAATAGAATTTAGTTCTGCAATGGCCGAGTTAGCATTTGACTTAAAACTTTGATATTTTGAATTATTCAAGTAATAAGTATATGACTCCTTTGTGTTTCTAGCTTTTGCTGAGTTCCACATATCGAAATCTGTAATTCTTTCGCATATATCTTTAATATATATTCCTTTCGGGTACATTTTTACATATTCTTGAAATGCTTCCAATGTACCTTTTTTACATGCATTATCATAATGTTGTTTCTCAATCTTCTGCATCTCGATTAGTTCTTGCTTACGTTGCTTTGCATAGTCGGTAAGCTTTTGTGCATTTAAGACTGAATGTAAGGAAAACAATAACAATAGTGCAACTGTTCTTAATAGTATTCCGGTTTTCATAAATCCTCCATTGTTTTAAGACAATTATTTAATTCAATATCTATAGCAGAAAATTCAGTCAATATCGCTTCTTTTTTAAATGCGTTCAAATTATTAACAATCTGTATTATGAATTTACCAAGATATGTATATTTGTAATCTGAATATTTAATATAACTCTTATAAACCTCTTTTTCTTTAAAAATCAATAACAGAGATTTTCCATCTTTAGTAAAAGGTTTCTTCACTTCAGATTGCACATCAACTAGAAATTTAGACAATTCTTTGATATCGTTTTGGTAATTACATAGCAGATTATATTTAATAATGCGTTTATCTTTAAGAGCTTTGCTATGTATATTGTCAAAGGCTGGGATCGCTATTTTTTCAACGCTATATGCCTCATAGGGTATATATAAGAAATTTGATGCCATATTAATTAAGCACGTATCCGTTTTATTAACGTGATTAAGCAAGTCTTGATTAGTGCTTTTTATTTGCATTAATTGTAAATCAAGATTCGAAGCTTTTTCTCTTATTTGTTTTAGTTCGATTATAAGATTGTTTATTGAATCTTTCATCGCTTGTAAATCCCTAACAGCCAAGTCTTTTTCGTTATTTAATTTTGATAACGCATCAATTGTTATAGAAACATGTTCGGTGTCATTATTGACAGAATCTTTTTCCTGTGCGTTTATGTTCGTAGTTAACATTATCACACATGATAGAATTATTACTCTTAGTTTCATATTACGCTCAATTATTAGTTTCGGTATTACCATAATACGACATTGCTTGATCATAAAAACCTCTTGCTCTTTGCCACAATGCATTTACATCACGCTTACTTCCATATAACGATTGTGCTTTATTGTCATATTCTGTCGTAACAGCATCTACATGTGGAATCAAAGTATTCTCATAATAGGTTTTAGAGAAATATCTATACTGAGATAATTTATCGACTTGTGTAGAAACATAATTGTAATGCGATGTTGCAATTTCAGATTTCACGTTTCGTAAAGAACTCATCAAGTCTGTGCAATTTCTTAAGTATCCATTGTTTGAGAAACTATTTGCTTGTGATATTACAGATTGAGCATTAGCAACTCCAGAGAACACTGTGCTTCTGCTAATTCTTCTAGCTTGTCTATAGTCCGAAATAACACGAGTAATTAGATTGAGGGAGTCAGTTTCTTGTTTCGTTAATGCCATAGACTTGTCAGAATGAAGCAATGATTTAAGTACAGATACACGACTTAAAATGTTATTGTGTTCATTATCATTCCAAACAGATTTTTTAAATTCGGAAAAGCATCTGTTCATAAAAAGAGAACAATAAGCATTCATGCAATTATCTAAATATTTATCTGATCTATCAGACTGTATTTTGTTTTCTAAATTAAATACATTAATCCTGTCTATGGCTGTAAAGAATATTGAATCTTCCATAACTTCGTTTTTAACAGAAACTAAAGCTTTTCGACTTGTTGCAATATCCTCAGCGTATTGATCCACTTGCTTTATCGTCATTGGCGGCTCCACTTTTGTTTTAGCATACACCATGACTCCTCCTATAGCTAATGATATAGCTAAAAGAAGAAAGAATATTTTAATTGTTACTTTCATAGCTTATTAGTATTATTATTCTTGTCCACGTCTATTTTTGTTAGTAGAGTTGGTTGTTGAGTTCGCAGGTGTCTCAGTGGTTTTAGTACCTTTGCCTGTAATATTGCTTTTGGTTTTAACTAAAGATTTTTTAGATTCTGAAGGAGCCTCTTTTTTCTCGCTATGATTTTCTGAAATCCACTTGATGTAATTATCAATAGAGATTACAACATCGTCCGAAGCATTGTATTTGCCGCCAACCTTACCGACGGGTTTTAGACCACGAATTGATGCGTTATCATAAGCATCAATCACTTTATCAAGCTTTTCCGATCCTAAATTCAAATTTCTTAATTTTTCGATGTCAAAGCTATTAAGTGCTTCAAAAACTCCTTGCGTTTTAGAGTAGCGATTCAAAGAATCTTTTTGCCAGCTATTATTATTATCAAGATAAGCAATTGCAAGAGAATCTACATTGTATTCAACGGGGGCACCAGTTTCATCAGACTGCGGCGATTCACCCCCAGTTTCTGCTACCTCGTTGTTGATAGTTATATGTTTTTTAAAAGGAGGCCATCCTATTTGAAACTCATAATCATCAATAGCGTTCCATCCAGCAACAAGAATAATAGTTAATATACAAATAATGAAACAGTAAAGAAAACATCTAAGCTTTAGTTTAAAATTGCTTTGATAAAGCTCATTATTGTGAGATTCCGATATACTATCAGAGCTAAAACCACGCAAAGGTGAATCCTTTAATTTGTGATGAGTTTCGACAATAAGACGCACATCCTCATATGAATCCATATTTATGCTATCTCTATTAAATCCGAATTCATAATGATGAATATTTTTTTTAAGAGTAATAGTATAACAATTCTTGATTTTTCCGTTCTCAATACAAGAATAATTCTCCTTTTTGAATGTAGAATATCCCTCTTTTGACACATAAAGCCTAGTGCCTTCTAATAGAGAATCATATGCAATAGCCAAACTATCTATTAGCTGTTTACCATCAATAGAAATGTTTGTTTTATCCACTCTTTTCCCAGTTTCATCGGAAATCATAAACCACTGTCTTTGCACAATGATTTTATAGTCTTTGCGGAAAATAGCTATATCTAAATCGCTGATATTTGTATTTGCTACGATATCCCTTTTTATGTCTTCAAAACCAGCTTTTTTCCAAACAATTGCAAATTTAAAACCAGTTGTAACTGAAATACCTTTATTAAAAATAGCATTGCCAATGTATGCTTCAAAGCCATCTATAGATTTTGGCGCATTTATTGAGCATTCAGGCTTTACTTTAATTTTTAATTCCTGAATTCCATTTATTGAGATATCTGAATTCTTATTAACCAAGAAAATACCTTTGAAATTCTTATATTCAGGTTGAGCTATATACTCTCCCAAAAGTTCTTTTAGTTCATATTGTGTATTGTTTCCGTAATACATTATACCTAAAGCCCCATTTGAATTTGAAGATATAAAGTCAGATGCGCAATATAGATAATCGTTTGATTTATACTCTTTTTCAAAAGTTTTACTGAGCAATATATCATCGACTCCAGAACGACCAGATATTGCTTTCTCGACATTATCAATAATTTCAATAGTTTCCTGATCTGAAATAGAAATTTTTGATGGAAAATGTACCCAAGCAGCAACATTATCAAACGCTCTTCCACTTCCTTCTGGGCGTGACTTTATTATTCCAATTAGATAACCCGCAGGACCAAGAAACTTTATTAGGTTGACAGTTTTTTCCGTTTCGTCAAATCCTATTAATTCCTTGATTGAAGATCTCGCATCAGCAGCAAATTTCTCCCACTGACCATTTTTATTGAAAGACAATGGGTACTCTGATTCACCATTGTTTGTAATTTTAATTACTAAACCTAATTTCATAATTATCCTCTAAATATTTTTTCAAACATTCCTCTTTTTCCACCTCTAAAACTGGCAGAACGTTTTAGTATAAGTTCAACAACATTCTCTGCTGGACGAGAATTAAAGCGACAATAATTTTGGAAACATACTTCTCCTAGTGAAAAAGCTAGTTTCTCCACAACTCCTTTATTTATTTCATTATCCTTACAGATTTGGCCAGACCATTATAGAAACCCAAATAATTTTTATTTATATAATTGGAAAATATTTCTTTTGATTGCTCTTTTACCTTGTCTGCTTTTGTAATCATAATATAAATTGCATCTGTGTCTTTTTTAAAGATACCCGTGTTTTTAATATATGAAAGCGCACCATCAAGATAAACCCTCTGAGGTAATCCTTCATACAGTCTATCTTCAGCCCCATATTCAATTACAAAAATGTGCATCTTGCGGTTTATGGATCTATTGTCAATTAGAACATTTGTTAATGTATCTAACATAATCTCGTCTGTGTCAGACATAGAATCTCCGGCATTTGCCTTATACATACAACGCATCAATTCACCAGCCATATCTATACACGTAATTGGATGTATTTTATCTTCTTTATCTACCAAATCAAATCCCATTTCATAAAAAGAATCAACAGAAGTTCCTTCCATCAGAGTTCCAATTTGTCCATTTTTAAAGAGATTAATCAATTTAGTCATATACCCGTAGCCTTGAGAGCCAGTATCAGGATCCATGGATTTAGCTACACGCCCACAAGCTGCAACGCTTAAAATAGCTCCTAAGGCACAGCTCTTGCCTGAAGATGGGATGCCCCAAAAATATATCTCGGTTGATTGCTTGTGAATTTTATCAAGTTTCTCTGGCATATTAAATGATTGAGCACAATCTCCATTAAACATTTTTCTAATGAACAACTTATCTATACCAATACCTATTAAATCTGCATGAGTAATGACTCCTTTATTAATCAATGTTTTTACGACACTAGCATTTAGTAAATTATGATCATCTCGAATAGTGTTTAGAAAGTCTTCTTTTGTAATTTTTTTTTCTTTCAAAAATCTTTCAATTGTATCAAGAATATTATTATCTTTTTGAGCTGGTGTCAGTGATATGTCTGTTTGAAATTGACGGATTTGACTAACTAAAGTTTCTGCGTCAACTCCCATTATTTCATTCAATAAAATATTATTGATTAAAATATTAGCATCATTAATATGATTGCTATCTGGATACTTTTTTACGAAATTCCTTAATTCGTCAATATCATTTTTATCTACGCATGTCCAAGCATCGTCCGTTGTGGATTTTAAGTAATTACTCTCGTTTTCCTCTTTAATATTACTAATCAAGTCTCTAGCTTCATTTCTATGCTTACCATTAGGGTAAGTATTTAAATATTGCTTAGCAGCATCAATAGTTCTCAAAGCATATGCCTCATTCCATGCATTATCATCACCATTCTTTAGAAAATCTTCGACTTCTTTTCTTTTTGAAGCATCAAAGAATCCATCTGTTTCATTAATCAATTCATCTAGGGATATAACTCCGTCTTGAATATATTTAACGAGTTGCTGAGCAGAATATTCTGCGACATTATCTAGTATGCGTTCTTTCATAAGTAGTGTAGTTATTTAGGACTATTACCATATTCGTTTGTATTTGCGTCTCCTTCTGCAAATAGCATCAAAAAACCGTAAAATGGAATAATTTGGTACCACCCAGAATTCCCCCGATCATGCATCGCTTTGCTCCTTGTGCCCAAACAAACCACAAATAAGGAATGAGTAAAACAAAGTATAGTACGATTAATCCTGTTGGGTCTGAATAAGAATTATTAGCAGAGTCTATAATTGCATTTAATCCTAGGCTAATAAAAAAACAGATAATCATTGAGATACCATATTCAGTTCTACGAATTCTCCCTTTAAATGAAAATGGAGCACTAAACATTGCCGATTTTGAATTATCCGTCGCCTTGGTTTCCTCCTTAGCAGAATCACTTTGGATAGAACTTGATGAAGTATTTAAATCTGGCACCTCTAATGATGGTATTTCTAAAATAGGAGTTACTTCAATAGGCTGAGATGGAGTATTAACCACCTCATTATCTGAATCGACACTTTGTTCCGTAGAACTTATATCGGGATTTTGTGATGATTCCATTCGCTCTAAAGCCAAATTAACTTTCTTTTTTAGAAGTGGTGTATAGGCACCACCAGTCTCATGAAGTAACTCGTAAGACGTCACAATATCAGATTTAATAGCTTCTGCAATTTGTTCTGGGCTGTAATCCTTAAAATTTTTGATTAAGTCTTTCTTGTTCATATATTATTTCTTTTATTTTAAAATGTTCCTCCATAGATATCATCAGAATTGGTATAAATTGTTTCTTCGCTTTCTGGTGTTTCTTTTTCATCATTAAAACTTTTATTCTTAATATTCTTCCTTTTATTATTGGGTAAAAGGTAATATAGTCCATTAGCCCTAGTACTTCTTCTCTGTAAAAAGTAGGGGAACAGAAGCATTAGGAATAGTAACATAGATGTTAATAAGGAAGTAACCTTTATACCTGTTGAATTCTGATATATTTGGGTTAAAGATTTAAGCCCATTGTTGGCGTTCGTAATAGCATCGTTGTCAGACGCAAAGGAGTTAACTGTTTGCCCGTATGTGGTTTCGCCTGTTAAAACAGGTGATGAATAATCAACTAATGTTTTATTCCAAGTTTTAATAGCGTCAGATATTTTATCAACGTTTCCAACTAAGAATGCATTCCAAACAGATGCTCCCTGATTCGCATTATTTATCCATTGGTTTGCAAGCAATTTAAGACTATCGGTGTTTTGTGATTGCAATTGTAAGTGCATAGTCATAATAAGATTGTTTTTTCTAATTTCATCACTATTTCCATTAAAACCGCAATCATAATATGTTTTAGTGTCAATATCTTTTCTTTGAATGATTTTATTAAGCGTAATCTTGTATCTTTCAATACGTTCACTTGAATAATTATCATAGTCAATAAACATCTGTTTGGACTTTTCTATTGAAGTAGTAAATTTTGTCTCTATTTGTTTCCTTTCTCTAAAGACATTCCAAAAATGATTATAGGATAACATTGCCACCAAAAAGAATAAGGGACATAAACAAATTAGTATTCTTTCGATTATAATATTTCTTTCAAATTTACTATCGGTTCCTTTTGCTATTTGAGCCCCAATAAAAGTTGACAACAGAATCAAATCTATGAATAACACTTTAATTGCAGCAGCTTTAAAATCACCTCCATTTTGATAAAAGTTACCCATATAGCAAACGTAGCTAATAAATATAATAGCAAGAAATGCAATTATATGTCCCCATGAGAATTTAAGAGTCTCATTCCATGAATATTTATTGTTCATATTACTTTTTTTATTTATTTGGTAAAAGTCTTTCTAAATCACTTATTTTTTTCTTGTATTCAGCTATTTTTCGACGGATAGCTTCGTAATCAGTTTCATTTTTTTGAGTAGGCGGAGTATTAACAGATTCATCAGTTGAAGGTGACGAAGATTCTCCAGATGCTTTATCACCATCTCCATTTGGTACAGGGCGAATAGGACGTTCTTTTGGAGTAGAAAAGTCACCTCGTTTTACACCTATTAATGCATTATCAACTAAAACCATTGGTGGAATAAAGCCATATACGTCTGAACCTGTCTTGTATAAAACATTTCTTGCTTGTGTAACTGTAATATCCTTTTTGAGAGACTTCATTAATGCAATAGTACCAGTTACTATAGGCGCTGCCATACTTGTTCCATCAAAAGACTTAAATGTACTATTAGGATATGAACTCAATATATCTTTGCCTGGGGCGGATATATCCGAGCATGGACCATAATTTGTGAAGTCTGTAGGATATAATCGTTTATCTACTGCTGCAACAACTATAGCAGATGAGTTTCTGTTTTCTGGCGGTATGCTTGATAGGATGTCATCATTTCCGGCCGCAAATACAAGAATAGTATTTTTCTTAGCTGCTAACGAACATACCCTCGACCATAGTTTTTCTACATTTTTAAACTGTTGCCTTGCAATTTGGTCTTGATCTTCTACGGGTAGCTGATTCAAACCAGTAAATGAAGGGCCTATAGAGATGTTAACGACATCGACATCATGATGAATCGCATACATTACGCCAGCAACTAAAGCAGACAACGGACATTGCTTGTTATCAAATACTTGAACAGGCATTAATTTACAATTCGGTGCGACACCTGATGCGCCTTTATTATAAAATTCTGAATTACCAGCAGCTAAGCCTGCCGTATGTGTTCCATGACCATCTCCTAAACTAAGTCTATTATCTTGTGTGAATACGTTATAAGCTTCAACAATTCGCCCACTGAACATTGGATGCGAAGATTGTATGCCATCATCTACTACAGCAATCTTAACATCCGCTGAGCCTTTTGTTATTTGCCATGCTTTTTGTAAATGGATAGCATTAAGATGCCAACCAGGATTATCTGATTCTGTTCTCAAATTACCATGCAATTCATATATCTCTTCATCGAAAACAATGAAATCATGATTTGGTATCTTGCTGTTTATTGTTTTTCGTATTTGTTCTCTTTCATATTCTGGAATCTGAATAACAAGCAACTTTACTTCTTTGTCATAGCCAATAACAGAATAATTGTCTGTAGGATATGCCTTTTTAAAATCTTGAGCTAATGCGTCAATATTATCATTTTCATCTTCAAGAAAAAGGAACAATCTATTTGCTATTGTATTTGGAACACCAGGTTGTCTAATAATTGGTATTTCACTACCACCCTCACCTAAAGTAGGAGCTACTACATTGCCATTTTCAGGCAATCTGCCATTGCCGTTTGTTATAGGGTGAATAAAGCCATTATCATCAACATGTCTGCCATCCGTTGTAGAAATTGTATCAATTGGTACAACCCCATTTACAGGATGGTTGAACCAAGAACATCCTCCACAACCTCTTAGAAACCATGATAAAAGCCACAATAAAAGTATGGTAATGAGTAACCATAGAAGCCATTTAAGGCATCCTTTTCCTGTGAATAAGCCTGTAAACCACAACCACCAACGTCTATACCAAGGAATGTTTTCTTCGTATAGAGCAGTGAATAATTTATTTGATGTTATTTGAGTTCCTAACGGATTAGTATTCCAACCTTTAAACTTATACCCTTTGTTGGGTGAAACGGACGGTATTTCTCCTAAATTTAAAGTAGAATTTGCCAATTTCTTTAAAGTAGAATTACCGACAATAACGCCATGTTTCCCGGAGTCAAAGCTACAGGTAAAATATTCATCTGGCTCTTCTATAGGTGGAATGACAGGTGGAATTTCAGAAGGAATTATTGGCTGTTCTGGTTGAACATCAATTTCTTCCTTAATGTATTTTGCGACAAAAGTAGTATCTGCATTTACTATGAAGTCAGAGAAAGAAGGTGACCAAGCATCAAATCTGTACCCGTCAGACACAACAATTTTTGGGAAATCGTTCAGCGTCAAACTTGTTCCTTCTGCTTTATTAATGCTTTTGTCTAGTTTAGATACTAATGAGCCATGGTCTCCTGGATCGAAGTAATTTTATACCTCTTTATTTCTTCATATTCATGAATGATCGATCCAACAACCTTGTGCTGCTTTGTGTCTGGAGTCATTCCCCAAGCAACCAAATAAACTTTATTGTCGCAACAATAAACTCTAGATTCATCAATATACTTGATAGAAGCAGCCAATATCTGAAGATCTTCACCATTGAGTTTCACAACAGAAGATCTATATATCCGGATTGTATCTTCAAGAATCGCTTTATATTTGTTCTGTTCTACTCCAGTAAGTTCTGTTATTCTAATTGGATGCTCAATCCATTTGTCAATATGCCAGCAAATTTGGTCTTCATCCTCCAAGTATTCTGGCGTAGACAAGAAATGTTGATAATCAGTGGGGATAGAACGTTTGACCACACTAAAAACACTATCATAACGTTTATATATCGGGTCATGACCTATACCTTGTATATCAGTGAAGTCGGAAACTTCTGTATAACAAAGCTTTTGTTTTCCAAAAAATGTATGTCCTGCCATATTTATTTGTATAAGAGTTCACAAGTATCAACTAGTTCCTTAATTTTTGCATTTGCTATGGGGTCAACCTGAGATATATCACTTGCGTATAATAGACCAATAGTAACTAGATTTTCCCATCTTTGGAAATTATCCCAAAGCGGTAACTTTAGTAAGGTGCTATTATCAATAGCATCAATATTAGCTGCATCATCAAACGCTTTAAGAGCCTGCAGAAGAGGCTGAGGTTTTCTATCAGTGTACCAAGCAGACGAAGATAAATCAACTTTAATATTACATTTATTAGCCTTTGCTTTAATGCTTTCAACTTCATCATTATTGATGTAATTTCGGCCCACAGAACTTATAAAATTATTCAGGGTCAATGCGGCATAATCAGCAACGGCATTTGGCTGTTCGTTCAAACTGAACACTTTGCAATATCTATCAATTCGTTCTGAAATAATTCTCTTTATATTTAATTTTTTCAATAGCGCGGCCAACATAAAAATGACATCTTCAGAATGAGGTAGCATTGGCTCCAAAACTTTCACTTGGTTATTTATGAAAGAATTCCAATAATCAATAATATGCTTGGTTAAAACATCTGCAACAGTCGTCAAAGTTTCAGTTTCGCTTGAAACGACTTCTGAAATTGTACAACCACGTTCTTTTAATGCTTCTTCTAACCTTGGCTCATCACATCCAAAAAAGTCGCATAATTTCTGAATATTAGTTGCTTTATTATCAGTAGAATCAATACCTACTTGTTTACGTATAAAGTTAATAATTGAAAAATCCTTTGGTGTGTCAGAATGACAAATAATTATATCATAAGCAATATCTCGTAGGTCTCCTACAGGAATCATAAGATTGTCAATTATTCTTCCAAACACTTCAGGTCTTTCTCCGACACTAAGCATTAATGACATCCTAATGTCACTAGCAATACGCTTAACTTTCTGATTTTTTGCATCCTTATCTTCTGGTTCAAAATAGACAGAAAGAGTGTTATACATATCTTCTTTGATATTTTGTAACTGCGCTAAATATTTCTTTTTTCTAGCTTCATCTAGTACGCTTGCAATGCAATCTAAATTCCTTATTATGGCCTTTGAGCCATCATTATTTAATGTTGCTACGTCGTCCCATGTATGTTCAGGATTTGCAAAGTGCTTCCTCACAAAATCATTTTGTAAGAAACTTTTTCTTAGGTTTTTGAAATAATCTGGATAGTCTGAATAATTATGAATAGATTTTTCTTCAGATTTTATAGTTCCATCACTGTAGCCATCAAATAAATTATTTTTACCAGACCAGTAGAAGTCACGCAATGGATAAATATTTTGGAATGATGCTGATGTGAATATACCACCAGGTTTAACCCAATCATCCAACCAACGATTAGGTTTTATAATCTCAGGGAATACCGTGTTAAAGCGGTTCCAGTGAGAATCGAGTTTATCAATAGTGGATGGAGAATCCGTTTTTGTTTTCTCTAAATCAATATTAAATTTTGTTGCTACAAAAAACAATGGAGCTATACCGTTTGTATTGCTTAGCATCTCAGCACGGTCTTGTGATGTATTACCAATATTATCTTCAATCCAACTATTGATAGTTTCACCAATCGTAGCTTCAGCCTTCTGATCGTTGTGGTGACAAAAAAGGACACTACTTATTCGTAATGAACGAGAATATTTATTAAAAAGGTAAGCTACTTTTCCGCGACGAAGAATTTTAGGCAGTACAGTTTTGATATCCTGCTCTTTATATTTTTCACGAGAACGAGCACCAGGAAAGTCCAATAAATCCAATTTGTGTAGAAATTTTCTTTCATTTGCTACTGATGTAGGTAATTCAAATGTTAATTCAGCAATCAAGGCTGAAAGATTTCCCTTGTGAAAATCATGAGCTAATATATTACCGTTACTATCTAAAATATCTGTATATATTTCATCATTTCCTGTTTCTATTTGTACGCCGCAAACGGTATCAAGCCATTCTATTTTGAGAAGAGTGCCTTTGTCTCTTAAAACAGTATCAAAGGGAATATAAACCTCAGTTTGAAAGTTGATTTTTTTGTATTCATTTATCAATACACAAAACAATTTACTGAGTTCAGTATTTTTATTCCAAAGAAGACTAAAAATATCCACCCATTTGTCGTAGGAAACAAATTGAATAATAGGTGAGACTATTTTACAGAAATTTGACTGATTAATACTTGAAGCAGCGTTACCGATTACATCATGAAGATAATCACTGATGTCTTTAATGTCATCTTCTTCAATTTCATTTTGTTGAACAATGTGTGAAGCCCAATGATTACTGATACTCTCTAACGATTTGTTTATGTCATCATATTTCAACACATTATCTTGATTAATTTTTATATCGTTGTAATACGAATCAGCTAAAAGAAGAATTATATCAACAACTGATAGGTTTCTGACTTTTACAAAATCTTTCATGGCATTACTGTCAGAAGCGATTGTAAAACGGGTAATTACACCAGTAGATTCTACCTTAGAATTATTACCTCCACTGGGATTGAGGTCATCTATAAAACTATATGATTTCCCTGCATTGGTAATGACAAAAGGTGAATCGGGTGAAGACAACAAACTACTCATCAAGTAAGATTTACCCACTTGACTCTCTCCATAAGCAGCTGCCGAGCAGTTTTCGCCAAGAGCAGAACGAATTCGTCTTATTTTTCGACGATATTCCTTAAATACATCATAAGGAAAAGACTCCTTACCATATTCTTTAGCCCATGCTATTGATTGATCAATCAATTTTATATGTTTGTTAATATCTTGTATCATATTACTCTTCTCCAATAATTTAGAAATCAAAAGCGCCAGAATCAAGCCAATACTGTTCATCAACGCCAAGACTTTGAATGTGAATCTCTAGGTTGCTATCAAGAATATCTTCTCCATTACGATCAACAATAGATACAATTTCAAGATTTTCTTTGTCCTCTGCATCTCTTTCTATTGTAATTTTGAAAGGCATTTTCTTCTTGAGTGTATTTAGAGCTTCATTTACTAATCCTAGAACTTTAGCATCAGTTGGACATTCTTCATTACTTAAAATAGCCTTTTTTCTTATTTTGTCAGCAATCTTATATCTGTTATAATCAATTGAATATAAGGCTCTGCAAGGATAAGAATCCATACCGACCTGCCGAACATTAAGAATTTCAGGAATATTGCTTACTGTTAAGTCACCTCTATTTTTATCTGGAGTGATAAAGTATTCAATCGGTTGTCCTTCTCTTGATGCTTCTATGAAGTTTACGGTTGATTTTAGATTCTTTTTCAATGAATCTAAGTTTATTATAAACTTATTCAAATTTGATAACTCAGAGGCATAGTGACCTATAACTCCACCCATAGCTACAATTGTTTTGACGTTTTTTATGTAGCCAGTATTTTCTCCGAATGGATACCAATCACCAACGTAATAATCGTTTAGTACAATCAGTCTGTTTGGAGATACAGAATAATATTTTAAGAAAATGTCTCGAATAGCAGGCAATGATGCAGGTCTACCTGAAAGCAAAACTACGTCACATGCATATGAATACATGATAGTAGCTACTTTCTTTAAAAGTGGCTCAAACTCTTTCTGTACTATGGTTGAAACAGACTGTTTATCAAACTTCCATGCTAGCTGTCTAACATCAATATTTAATTTCTCCTTAAATCCCTCTATAACAGATTCATTAGGTGGACATTCAGAGAACACATCAGAATATTTTACTAAACAATCTTTACTATTTCTCTTAAGTAATTCAAGGAAATGACACATTAGTGGAACAGAATATTGTATATTAAAATCTTTCCTGAGAACTCTGTCCGCAATTGTTTGTCCATTGTAATCCTCCCCAAAAAAGTTCTTCATTTTTTGGCGATATTCTTTTGTGGAATTCAGCCTTAGTTCATTCCTGAAGGCACTATTTTCATCAAGAATCAATATGTTTTTTATTAGAGCATAAAGCATGTCATCTCCTGCGAAGTAGAAGCTATCATAAAATTTTGGATCAGGAGTAATTGTTGTGACGTCGCCTTTAATATATGAATATTTGCTTATCATTAAATCCGTAGTTCCTGCTCCAATATCTAGTGAGCCAACCGTAATTGTAGGTTGATTGTCTTTATCCTCTATTTTACCATAAAGATTAAAGAACTCACTGCAACACCCTTTATATTTATGACCAACTTCTCCATACATATAGACTAACTGAGAGCATGTAGCTTCATCATAGTACCAAATACCATCATCATCTTTTTTTGACTGAATGGCAGGAATAACATCTACGGATTTTCCTGGCTTAAGATTTTCAGAAGGGTCTGAATAGTCAAAATTATCCAAAAGAATTACAGCATCTTTTGCACAATGGACAAGAGCTTCACGTTCAACTTTTGACATTGCTGTAGGACAAGTTACAATAATTCTACGAACCTTTCTTGGTATGGAAGGTTTTCCAAATCCTGTTCGATTAGAACGATGCGTTTCTCCATTTATCTGAGTCTTTGCCTGTACAAGCATCTCTAAAAAAGAAAATGTCATAAGAGAACGGCGTGAATAATGAAATGAACTGCCGCTATTCCCAGTTATATCAAGAGAACCATCACTTTTTAACTGGTTTGTTATACCTCTAAGATTTAGTATATGATCATCAGTCTCTTTTTTCAATACCAAATATTTCCATTCTTCTTTATTTGGTCGCCAATCCCATAAGTACCGTTTGGGGCTAGAATATGTCGAAAGTGATTCTGCGTCATCAACATTATTAGTAGCAAGATGAATCAAGCTATTGGCTTCTTGCCCTAGACGTATTAAACTAGGGTATACAAATTGTTTGCTATCTTTTATTCCAAAATCGCCAAAATTCACCTTTCGGAATGCAAGACGCATATCAAAAGGTTCATCATATTTATTTATATCGATTGTACCATTAATTTCTTTTATAAAATTAGTGTAGTCAATAAGTTCTAGTTGACGAACTTGATTGAAGTTCGTATTGTCTTCGATAAGCAAAGCCGTTGTCCTAGAGTTGCCGATATCAATAACCATGTCAACATCTTTAATCTCAACATCTGTATCTTTGAAGAGTTTGATTTTAGGGAAGATTTCCTTACTTGCAAGGTAATTTATTAAAAATGTGTATGATGCAACATATGACATACGTCTTATATTTGCGCCTCTGATTTGAGATACTCTTTGGATTCCTGGATGCACAATATGAAGAAGATAATCATCTATATAGCTCCAATTATTTCCTGGAGAGCAATAATCCATTAAATAGAACTCGTTGCTACAAAGCTCAAAGTCCATATCTTCTCTGAACTTGTCTGGGAAAATAGGACATTCATTGTATTCGTCATTTTCATATTTAGCCTTTGTGTCAAAAGCAAGAATGATATTATACAGCTTTGTTCCTTTTTCCTCCCCTAGAGGAATCATCTTAAAACGAGCCCAATTAAGAGGCCCAAATTTGAAGCGTTTAGGAGTACGCTTAAAGAAGTAAGGGATAGGAAGCCAGACATTTTCGAAACAAGATAATTTATTATCTCTATCAGAAAAGGTCATATTGAATATGTCACCTTTAATTCCTGTACAATTCACTTCGTCAACACGAAGTGGAAGAATGTCATCGTTTTTTAAGTCGTTGACATCAATTTCAATAGAAGGGTCATTTAAATAACCACCCTTGTGTAATTTCAATTTATTGTAATAAACACATTCATCCTCTGTCCTTAATTCATAGACAGGGTCTAAGCGCCACTCTCCATTGTCAGTGTCATACCATTCATGGTACCACATCTTAAACTTTTCCTGAGTATTAATACTCAATTTGAAAGTCATTATCTGTATGCCAGAATTTGCTATAAGAGTATGTTCTGTCGGCATATAGTCGTTAAATTTAAGGTGGTCTATAGCAACTCAGATTTGACCAGTTATCTTTGAGGCGTTGGAGAAGCTTTTGGATTGAACATTTTCCAATGACAACGTCGTTTTTTCTCTTTAACTATTCTAACTAGTTTTGTTGATAATCTCTTCGGAAGAGTTGGTCTGTTTTAAGAAACAGCTTGATTTTCTATGCTATACAGCATATTTATGTTGCAATTCGCAAAACTTTTTTCATTAAAACACACATTTTCTAGTAGATTTCTTGTAAAATAGGAAGCCATAAGAAATAAAATAGGTAACTTTGTGGCGGATGATTGACTCTTCCGAAGAGATTTTCTATTCTGATAAACAGTGTTTGAATGATACAAATTGAATGATTTCTTACAAATCTTTTAGTATCTTATCGTTTGCTTGATCTATTACAGAAGTCTTGATTGAAGAAAGATAGATTTGCGTGGTAGCTTCCGAATCATGCCCTAAAGCCTTGCTGATTACAGATAATGGCACGTTTTTATCTCGGGCTGCACTTGCCCAGCTATGCCTTGCTACATACATAGAAAGAGAAATGTCAAGACCTACCATCTTCCCAATCACTTTTAGTTTACGATTTATGAAAAGTCCCTTGCGGCAGTATTGCTTTCGTTCTGTCCCATTCTCTGCTGAAATAATGGGCAGTAGATATTGGATTGCATTCTCTGGATATTTTGCCATCGTGGATTGCATATGAGTTTCCCATTGGATGATTAGCTGTTGGTCTGTTTTCTGACGGCTATACCTTACGAATCCATTTTGTAAGTCCTTTTTCTTGAGATATGCCATATCGACAAAAGGCATTCCTCGAAGATAGAAACTCATGAGGAACATATCACGAGCATAGTCAAGAGAAGAATTGCCTGTTAAGTCCAGCTCTTTGATTTTCTTTATATCAGCCAAACTGATAGCTCTTTTCTCAGTCTTGTCGATTCCTGTATATACTCTCTTGAATGGCTCATTTTGACCGGTAAGCCCTTCTTCTACAGCTTTATTATAAATGGTACGCAAAATACGCATATAAAAGGATGATGTATTGCGTTTCAAACCTTTGACTTTCATGTGGGCTTCATAAAGCTTCATTAAATCAGAATCCAATCGACCAAATGTTAAGTCCACATTCTCACGAAAACGCATAAAGCTGTTTAGCGTGGCTTGATAGGTCTCGCTTGTCCTGATTCTGTTTAACTTCTTTAATCGCTCAACTTGTTTTCTCATAAATTCAAATACCGAATCACATTCATTCGATGCCTGCTGATACATTGTCACAATATCGTCGGTTGTGTAGTGACCTCCATTTTTCTCTAATGTAGTTATCACACCTTGAATTTTGCACTGCAACCAAGTGACTTTGTCTTTAATAAGGCAAAGTTGGTCTTTTCGTAAAGATTCAACATCGGGTATGATTATTCTACCAACGTCCTCATTCCATTCACTTGTAAAGATGTGATAAGAAGTCGGTATCTGACGGACAATTCTATCATGAATTACCTGAAAATACAAAGCCCCTTCTTTGTTTGCATCTGTAGATGCTCTGAATTTTAATTTTACTGACATAGTTTCTTTTTTCGTAAGACATAAGTATACCATATATAGTAAGTGGTACTCAATTGCTTTGAAGTATAAACCCTATGGGATTTGAACAGCTTTCATCATCTGTATGATTTGCACAGCTTTCGCATTATCTTTTCTCAAAGTAGCATTCTCGGCAATCATAAAGCCAAGTAGGAATGTTCCAACAATAATCATCAATCGCACACATAGGCGAATGAATTTTTGAAGATATGTATCGAACCAAAAGCATTTGGCTTTATAACTGATGTACTTCCAAATGTACCTCTTCAAGCCACCATCTACTGGTGGCCAAATAGGAGGCAAGATAGAATTAGCGTTTGGCTTAAATGCATCAACTTTATCTTCTATACTTCGTAGCCGTTTGGTAATCTCTTCATATATCTTATCGGCGGTACTCGTTTCATTTGGATTGGATGCCCTTGTCTCATCCTGCTTCTGTTCCAAGATTCTGCGAATTACATTGGTATTATCTACGATACGTTCTTGATGTTCCACCTTTACTGATTTCATATTTGCCACAAGCCGATTCTCCTGCATATCCATCAGTTCTTTTACACCAAGACTGACGGTGGTCGCAAAGTCGTATTTCAAGGTGGCATAAGAGATTGCTGACAACTGAATAGTTGCTTCTGCCGATTGTTGAGAAGTTTCATTCAAACCATCCAAGTTGATATTATCTTTTCTGCTGTTTCTTATTCCCATAGGATTTTCAAGTTTTGTTGTTGCTATCTGTGCATACCTCTTGAGCGACGTTTACACATTTGATGAGCCATCCGAGCGCAACGATATGCCCATTTGAGGTCGTCTTCATCTTTGTCTTTTCCCCAACCACTCATATCATTTCCTCCACCACCACAAGACATTGACATACTCAATGCACCATCAAGATAACCTGCGAATAGAAGCATGGCAGTAGCCTGAACTTTTTCAAGCGTTGCATATTCATTGCCATCTGGTACTGAACATTCATTGGCAATAATATCGTCTGCTGATGCAGGTATGTCCACATCATAATCGTGATACTCATCAGTTGAGATTGTATAGTGGTTTATGATAGGTGCAGGCTTAAGTATAACAGGTTTGAGTACTGGCACGGGAGGTGATTGATTCACTTTTGCAGTCCTAGCAGGTGCTGTCCAAGTTCTATCTTCAACTTTAGAAGCTGCAACCTTTGCATCATTCTCAGCATGAAGCTTAGCCCAAGTTTTCAAAATAGTGGATGGCATAAGATTGCGACCTTTACCCAACTTCGATGATTTATATTTGGAGTTGCCCCTCATGATGGCATAACCGGTTACTTTATTTTTGGTATCACGATGCAAGTACGGTTTATATCCATGTTGTTCAAGCCTACGTTCATATTCTTCCCAAGTGAACGAATTCATGTTTGTCAGTATCTGAATACAGGCATCCGAAATCTCTTGTATATGGGCTTGCTCAATATCTTCAGGATTCTCCCATCCACGTCTTAGATTTATGATTTGGGCAGCCATCACAGCTTGTCTCCCGACAAGATGGTCATCATTGACATTGCCTTCCATGTCCACACGACTGGCATCAATGTGAAGATGTAGAATGCCAGAGATACTATCACGATGAAGCGCTGCCACATACTGGCTGTTAGCCAAATTGGTAGCTTTAGAACTGGCGCGCTGTGTGCTATCCGACAGATCTATAGAATCAAATGCTTGGATGAACTCGTTTGTCAAACGTTCCCAATCAGCCATCGTCCATCCTGCGGTCTCTTCATTGGTTGGGGATATTTCCATTCTTATCACCGTGTTTTTTATAGGTCTTCGCTTAGGGTTGTCACCAGCCACCTTTGCCAAATGGAGATCCATACGTTGCCACATGGCTTCGGCTGAAATACCTTCGGGCAAGTGGTTCGCTTTTATCAGGTCGGCACGGTCTTGATCAACCGCATAATGCACGGCGTTTGCGCCATGGTCTATGCTTATAGCTTCGGCTACCATAATTGGCTATGGAAATTAGTTCTTCATGTAAATGATAATCTCACTCCATCGTTGAATCAATGGTACGGAAGCTCGCATCCATCGTTCAACAAATGCAGGGTCTTTGAATACTAAACCTCGCTTATCAGCTTGGATAGATTTCACAGCTGCTGCAATCTTGATCAAGTCTGCACGTGCATCGGACAAACTACACAACGCATCTATTTCACGGTCATCCAATCGCTTGCGTGGATGCTGGCCTAATGCCACTTGTCTGGTGTACTCACTTACAGATAAGCCACACTCTTTTGCCAGTGCTTCTATCTTTTCATATTCTGCTTTGGTTACTCTTGCCTCCAATCGCTTGATGCGCTTTGGGACTTCATTTTTGGTTTGTTTCTTCATTTAAAAAGAGGTTTTTGTGTTTGTGGTTTTATAAAAGTGACCAACTCAATGCGAGCCTGCGAGCGTTGCAAGAAAGCTAATGTGGTATGAACGAGCGAAGCGAATTTGTACGACATTGGCACTTCTTGTAAATACCAACAAAAGTTCTGGTCACTACGGGGTGTTTTACTTTCAGGTTTTCGGCATCCATTAACCTTGATGGGGAGTGTAAACTTCCTCTTCATGTGGTTGCTGGGTGTCTGTTGATGGACTAGTATTAGTGCCGTCATCGTTAACGGATAGCGTTGCCGATAGGCTGTCATTATGCTCTGTTCTATCTGCATTTCCATTGTCTTGCCTTGAGGTGTACAAATCATCATCAGCGGAAGAGGATAACCTCATATTATCATCATTGTTGGCAGATTGAACTATGGATAGCTGTGAAGAACAGATTGGTTCATTAGCATTCATAGCCGACTTATTCGTTGTAATATCTGCATCATCGTTTGCTGGTTCGTTAGATTGGACGATAGGGATTGAGGTCGCTACAGATTCAATAGACTGATTCTCGATATTCATTGAAGATTGTGTGTAATTGCTGTGGAAGTTGGATTGACCAGATAGCTCAGAAGTAGGTGTACTCTCACCAGCCTATAGATTGCCTGTACTTGCCACGAGTTTCGTAGTTGATTCATCAGCAGTCGTACTTTTCTGTTGCCGGTCTTTTATATGAATGTAGTGAGGATTAAGAATCTGCTGATTGTTCACATACCATGCCGATACGCAATGTAAAGTATGGATACTTGTTCTGTTATTCTTTTCAGATGTGATAACACCTAGCTGCACCATGCAATCGAGCAGTTTGGTTACAGTCTTCTTGTCATAGTCCAATTGGTTGCCCAGTTCCACTGCGGAGATAGCCACCTGACCTACATGAAGAATAGTGGTGAAACCTGTAATCTTATAGGTGGTCTCTTTTGTGACTGCGTTATCAATCAATAGCTTTAGAATCTTCATCCGATCGATGTGATATTTGCTCTCGGCAAAGAATTTCAGTTGTTCGTCAGACAATACGATACAATAGTAGTAGTCGTTTTTCATATACTCCGTGTTTCGTTTATAAATGAGTTTTTGGGTTAGCCACGATACCTGTTACCTTCTTGCTTACCGATTCATGCTTCTGATTCAATTCGTATAACTCAAGCAAACAATTGTAGTGGTCAATCGGTATTTGATCCAAGAAGATTGTTAGGCATGATAATAGTCGCTCATCAAGAATAGTCAACATACAAGAGGATAACAGGATGGTGGCAATTCAGTCATCGACACAGAGTTATTTTTCTGAGCCGATAGCTGAATGCATCAATGGTTTAGAACGTTGCCAATCGTTTCATCAACTCTCTGAGGATAGGCTCGCGAAATTCTTTAAGAAGCTTATCTTCGTAGATATTGGTAAGTCGATACTGCATACCACTTTCCTTGAACAGAGGATTCTCGATACCGGGTAATTTCATGAACGGGCTTGTGATTTTAGCACGTCCAGACAAACCATAATACTCGGCTACCTCAAACCAGGCATTGCCCAAATGTTTACCCACAGAATCCATATTCACCACATAGCCGGCTCCATCATACAAGGTGATTAGGATATGATAAGTACAATGCAAGGTTTCTGGGTTCTTTGTACAAGTGATGATAAACTGGTCAAAGTAGTGACCTTGGCGTGCAAATGCTGCGAACAGATTCACAAAAAGTTCATGGCGATACTCATAGCACTCGGCTTCATCTTTCGGTGGACATTCCACTTCCATATCCACGAACTTATGGATAGCTTCTTTGTTTTCTGAGCTCTGCTCTACAAGGTCTTCTCCAGAAGCCACATTCTGAGCATAAATAATCTCTGTTTCAATAGTGTTTTGAAAAATTGCATCCAAAGCAGACTGAACGCTGTCGTAAAGCTCAATATTAGCCTTCATATTTATTTTGTGTTTGTAGACCTACATTCCCGATAGATCTATTGATTTTGTAATCCTTCATGCTCCGTTGTATATCAACCTGAGCAGAGAATGTGAAGGGCTGAATGAGTCTGTAGCTATGGCTACTTCATTCGATAAGTTGGGTTTGTAAACTCGATAATGTCCATCATCTCGTTGAGCCTGTCCGCTATGCGGTCGCCATACTTCTCACGTATCTGAACCAATGTCAGGTTCGTCGTAAAAATGGTGAATAGCTGCTCGTCATAGCGTTTTGTCAGCAGGTCAACAATTGGATTAAGCACATTGCCATAATCTAAAATCTCGCGAGGTTCCGTTCCGAGGTCGTCAATCGCTAAAAGTGGAATCGTCTTGATTCGTTCCCAGGACGAAAAGTCGTTCTTGTTCTTCCATGCGATTTCATTCGCAGTCATGATACGCAATCCGTAGGTGGAGTTGTCATAGGAATCATGGATTTGCAAGGCATTGATTAGCTGTTGCAATGCTTTCACGCAGGTAGTCTTGCCATTGCCACAATATCCGCACAATGCTATTCCAAACTTGCCATTATTGCTGGTTAGGTTCTCTGCCATGCAATCCAATTGCTTTTCAAAAGCCTCATTCGTTATAAACTCACGATGACGGTGCTGTACTTCCGCCTGAACTGCCGTCTTCAGTGCTGCTCGTGCATCATCTTTTGATAATGGAAGTCTAAAACGTTCCTTGATACTCCTTTGGTGAAGCAACCGGTACATCAGTGCTTCTACGTTGGGTTGTGGTTTCTTGTTGTTTATAAGCATTCTTCTTGTTATTTAAAATTGTCTTCTTTAACCAGTTGAAGAAATAAGTTCGTACTTCTTTTTCTTCCCTTCTTTCAATGCCAGATATTTTGAGGTATTGGAAGAACTGGCTGATATAGTTCTCTATCTCCGTATGACTGAGCTCCATTTGTTGAGAAGATGACAGTAGGGAAATGATAGATTCTTGCCATGATGTATCATTCGATAATCGCAATTCCAATTCATCTAACCCAGACTCATTCTCACGCGCATTATTATTAGAATTATCTTTATTATTGTCTTTATCTTTTATATTATAAGGGGACAACTGCTCCGACAATTCCACCGACAACGGCACCGACAATTGCTCAGACAACTTTACCGACATCTCCACCGACAATGGGGATATACGCTCCATGATGGTATAAGTTGGAGCTACTTCCTTACCCTTTCCGGGAACAAAACTGATAAAGCCACGTTGTTTAAGACATTCTCTGGCCTTTACCAAATTCTGCTTGCTTGTCTTGATTCGGTTACAAATCATCTCAGTTGGGCAACGGATGGGCATCTGCCATCTTCGTGCATTGGCTCTGTAAAGAAGAAAGAAGTAAAGCGCTACCTCTGTTGAAGAGTATGGCTCATATTCACCTTCTTGCCAGAAACGATTGGTTAACTCGTACAGATTCATATCAATCCTATTTTAAAAGATCTCTCTGGGTGACATAGGCAATAGCTTCTCTGTCGATTTCTTCCTGTGATGACACACGGATTCTACGCTGCCACTGGTCCAAATCATTCTTGTCAAAGAAGCATAATTTGCCATTTGGCTTGTAAAACACAATTTCCTTACGCATCATAAGCTTATGTAGATAGGATTTCTTTAATCCCAGATACTCGGCAGCTTCAACCGTCGTGAGTAGTTCACTTCTCATCGTATTTCTGTTTTTAATTGATATTCTATTCGTGAAACCTTTTGGAATCTAAGCTGCATTTCTGCGGCTCATTTTTTCCTTTTTGTTTCGATGCAAATGTACGGCTACTTATCTGTGGGGATTTGTGGATAATTTGTGGTTGAGCATAAAAAAGCGTTTGGTTATATCATTGAAAAACAACAATATAACCAAATGCTAATATTAAACTATGTATAAGTTTGTGGTTGGTTTGTAATCCTGTGTGGTTTACATGTACTCTTTTGCTATTTTGAAGGCTTTTCGAACGTCTTCAACAAATATTTTATTAGCTTTACTGGTCCCGATAGACTCAGCATCTTTATAATGTGATTTGTAATATTCAAGGCTGATATTGCAACAATCAAGCATCTTCATTACCCATTCCATACCTACATCCGGATTACAGAACTCTTTGCTCACTATATATAATAGGTAGCAGACACGATTGTTTTCACGACTACGGACAGTTATCTTTGTCGTTGATTGTTTCAGATTCATGAAGTCGGCAAATTCAGTACCTTTCATTTGCTCAAACTGTCGGCAGTTGCATACTTTAAAAAGCATACAACACAAAGTCAAGTCCACAAGGTCATTGTACTTGGCTGTTTCCTGTAGAAATAGTCTGCTCATAGTACGCCTTGTGCTTTGAGATTATCAATATCTGTAATGATACTCTTGGCTATGCAGTCAATGCGAGTGACCAATACTTCCAAAAACATCATGTCGAAATAATAAAGTGAGACCGTTTTTCTGCGCTCCTTGTCGAAACGTGTGAAAAGCTCGTCTGTTTTTGCATGAGCCTTGTCGTATTCAGCCTTTGCCTTATCACACTTGTCTTCGGTAGCTTGATATTCATCATCCTCATAAGCCATGAAGTCCAAACGGTTGCTTAGTGAAGAGTAATCTTTCCAAAGCTGGGTAGATATACCCTTAGCTTCTTGATATTGTTCTTCAAAAGGTTTGAGGTAGGCATCACAAATTGGCTTTGGGTCAAACGATTGAAAGAAATCTGAATACTGATTATAAATGACAATGAATGATGTAGCTGCCTCAGATAGCTGTTTGGCAATGTCAAACAAATGCTCGGCATTGGTATTCAGCTCATCTTCTGCCATCGCAATAATGGCATTGGTATCCTTGTAATGGAGATAGAATGTAGATAGAACAAGACACTCTTCATATTCAAGAGCCTTGTTCTTCTCGTATTTGACCAAAAGATTATTGATAGTCTGAAGGTCGGTTGCTATGGATGATAGGTTTGTCATTGTGATTCTGACTTAATTACTTGATCAATAGCTTGTCAATCAGTTTTTCACGCACCAATTCGTATGCTTCAATTGGGTCAAATGACATCTCCGGGCGAATAAGCAATTGTGTATCGCCAAGAAAGTCTGGATCTTGCATTTTTTCTTCCATATTGAGGATATATTGCTTATGTGTAGGTGGTTGGCTGACCACAAAACTCATGTACTTACGATAGCAGCGTATGACATCATCCAAATTTACATCTGTTTTGGTTAATGCTTCATACAAGTCGAATAAGTCACGACCTTTTTTGCGTTGATATAGTGCACGAAGTTTCGTGCCGAGCAATTCGGCAAAATGATAGGTGGTGATTTCACATGAACCTTTGAACCACTGACTGTCAACCGTAAAAGGGTGCTTTACGAGTCCCATCTCATTGAAATGCTCGAAACAATTGATTTCAAGTTTCAGACGGATAGGCATGATTGGCGGTATCTCGGACTCCATACGAAATAGCATAGTGTTATTGTACCTCTTTTGCTTGGTAACACGGTCAGGCATAAAGTCCAGAACCTCACCAAGACGAAACATGATGGGTTTGATTGGCCCTGATGTTATCTGGACAAGGTCAATATCTTCACTGTATCTTGGTTGTGGAGACATATAGAGTTTGTGAAGGGCTGTACCTCCACGAAATGCTAATTGACTAGCCAAAAACTCGTCGCTGAAAATTGCGACCAACGCACGTGATATGAGCAAATCTTGCTCAACCTGCACATTCTCTTTCCATGGAACCTGTATGCTCCATTCCTGTATAGATGCTCTGTCTATCATATATCGTCTGGTTCTATTGTTTGATTTATTATAACGTTCCATCGGTTGTCTATCTGGCATCCATCTGTAGAATGGTCAGAATCCAATGGAACTTTCTTCATTCGTTTGTTGTTTGATTTAAGAAGGTTGAACAATGTATTTGCTTGTTCAGTCTCTTCTAAAATGACTTCTGCAATATATCCTAATCGTTGCAATGTGGGAATATTGGTTACAGAAAGTAGGGTTTCGAACTGCTTGTTGAAATCTGTATATTCCAAAAGTTCTTCTAAAACAGTGGCAGCCATGGAAAGTCCACCAATCAATTGGTTATATTGAACTAAATCGACAGCAGTTAGCTCCGGGGAAGAGAATTTCACTCTGCCAGTCTCAGAATTTTTCTGCATAAGCAGATTCTCTGGTATCTCGCGACGATAGTTCCACATTAATTGATTGTTATATTGGCTGGATGTAGTAGTCTTCGGTAGTATAGTTGTTACAGAAAACTTCTGTGGTCGTTGGTGTGCTGCACCATGCAATTCGGCTGCACTAAGTAGGCTTATATAATAAGGCTTGCCTAAATAGGACATCAATTGGTCTATATAATATAAAGGTGGGACAACGCCACGAGCAGAATATTGCACTGGCATTACTGTGTAAAAGCACTTATATACAGATACAATTATCGATTGCTTTGACAAACGATATAATTCAGAGGTAATAACCCTAACAGACGTATTGGGGAATTCCTCCTTTACGTCCGCTATGGAAAATGTAGGTCTTCCTGCAATTTCACGTTGCTTTATCCAACTTCTTATAGTCATATCTGTCTGTTTTGGTGCAAAGATAAGCATTATCTGCTGATTACTGCACTAAAAAAGGCGAAATATGCAACTTTACGACAAAATAATGTATGATTGACACAAAAATCAACCTATATGAGTTGAATTTTGTGTTTAAACTTATATAGGTTGATAATATGGATACCATCTATAATGATGTCTTTATCCGTTTAGTTTGCCGAATGCTTCGTCAATCAAACTGACTGCATCATCCTTCTTCTTATTGATGATTTTTGCATAGATTTGCGTGGTCTCTATTTTGCTATGTCCTAACAGCTTGCTAACCGTATAAATATCAACGCCTAAGGTAAGCATCATTGTTCCGAAAGTATGCCTTGAGCAATGAAAAGTTATCGGTTTGGTGATACCTGCTGCATCCATCCATGGCTTTATATACTGTTTCGTGTTTACTTGGACCGGCAATTTTACAAAGATACGGTCATCATCCTTGGCATTTCCTCGCTCTGGCAACCAGTTGATTGCCTTTTGGGAGATGGGAAGATACAATGGGGTTGTCGTTTTCTGCATCATAATGTTGATGCGCCACTTATCACCATCTTTGATAAGGTCTTTCCAAGTAAGTTGGCGAATATCGCTGATACGCAACCCACAATAGCAGGCAAATAGGAATGCTTGCTTGATGTGAAGATAATCGTGTGGGGTGGCTTCTATCTTTTTCAATTCTTCAATCGTCAAAAATTCACGTTTACTTTCAGGTACTTTTATCTTATCCTGCAAGGATAACTTATTCAGAGGATTATCTGGAATAACATCTTCACGAACTGCCATATTCAGGGCATTTCTTAAACAAGCCATGTAGTTGATAGCCGTATATGTCTTGATGGGATTACCATTCGGGGAACGATAATCATTTTTCAGGAAGTTGGTCAGTCCGATACAATACTTGCGATCCATCTTTGCCAATGGGATATTGATGTTATAAGCGGTGATGGCATGAATCGTATTATGAATCAACTTTTTGTCCTTTACACCTTTCTGCTCCTGCTTTTGTCTGAATGTTTCCATCCATTCAGACAATGTCTGTTTGGATTTCAGCGTGGTAGTTTTTAATCCAGCTTTGTTGTTGGTGTATTCAAGTATTCGGGTGAGCTTGATTGCATTGGCGGCTTGCATGGTCGCCTCATTCTGAGCCTTCGTCATCGCATTAGTCTCTGGTACAAGGTATAGTTTCAAGAACTCATAACTGCGCTTGCCATCAAGATAGCAGTCCAGATATATAGATTGGACACCTTTAGCCAGACTCTTGAATCTGAGTCTGATTGGCTCTTTTGTGGATTTTACTGTAATTTTCTTTGCCATAGTGGTATCTAGTTTTGAGGTTTGTGATTTAAATTTCTGCATCATCCAATAGAGCGATGGCGTCATCTTTCTTTTGGTTAATGATTTTTGCATATCGTTGGGTGTGACGAATACTTGTATGTCCCAATAGTTTTGAAACCGTATAAAGGTCAACGCCAAGTGTCAGTAACATAGTTGCATACGTATGGCGACTTGTGTGAAAACATACATCCTTATTGATTATCCCTGCTTCCTTAACCCAAGGTTTTAGATATTGACCAATCTTATTTTCAGTCAAAGTAGGGAAAACTAAATTGTCTGGGATTCTTTCATCGGTTGGCAACCATTGTATAGCTTGTTGTGGTAATGGAATATAGATAATCTTTTCTGTTTTGAGCATTCTGATTGCTACTCGCCACATACCATCTTCAAATGAGATATCCTTCCATAACATAGCTCTAATATCACCAAGGCGCAATCCACAATTACAGGCAAACAGATAGGCTTGCTTTACGATTTCGCTTTTACAAGGGGTCGCTATCAACTTCTTGACTTCTTCGATAGTGAGGTATTCACGAATCTGTTCAATCGGTTGGATTTTGTCACCAGCCGATAATAGGGTCATTGGATTCATGGGGATGATGTTTTCCCGAACGGCAGTCGTCAATGCCGTACTGAACTCTAATAAAGTATTGAATCCTGACTTTGGACTTAGGTGATTGCCATTTGAACAAGTATAGCCGGTTCTTAGAAAATCAACAAAGCCAAGGCAGAAATCCTTATCAATATCATCCAATGTGACATCTGCATTATATTGCTGTAACAGTGCCTTCACTCTCTTGATAGGAATGAGATTGCGAACGCCTCGTTTCTTTTGAATCTCATAATACTGATCCATCCAATCGGCAAGTGCCAAACTCTGTTTTGAATCATCTGATTGAATATACTTGCTTTGCTCCTGTGATTGCCCCTGCAATTCACGCATACGCTTTTTGCGAAGTTTCTCCGCTTTATTTAAGGTGGCTTTGTTTTTCTTGATGGAAGCATCGTCAATTTCCATAAGCATAAATAAATCAGGGATACGTTCATAAGTACGTTTCCCATTCTCGTATATCTCCAGATATATTGACTTGCGTCCATCTGCTTTATTCTTAAAGTAGAACTTGACAGGCTCCTTTTTATAGGTGATTTTTGATGCTTCCATATCCGTATTATTTTTGTTACCGGCGCAAAGGTAACACAATTCCCTGAATTAGTCGCAGAAACGAGTAACAAAATATAGCAAAAATAAGAAGTGAGAGTAATTCATAAGAAGAACAATTAATTTACATAATGCGTTGATATAAAGCATTATAAGTTCTTATCGCTTCCTTTGATTTTTCTTGATTTTTAGCAAATGGGAAATAGGCTACCATATACATGAACAGTATCAGGGAATGGGGTATGCAAGTGAAGCAGCGCGACTATGCATAGATTATGCCTTTCACTCTTTAAATATTCCGGCTTTATACTCTTATATGAAATATACCAATGTTCCATCATGTCGTGTTGCTGAAAAGTGTGGTATGACGCTTATTGATGAGTATCATGATCCGATAAACATTAAGACTAAGGTTTATTGTATCAAGAATAGAGATAAAGAATGAAAGCTTTCTTTAGTAGCAGGAATACAATCACAGACTTTTGAGACTGATCCAGAATTAGTATTATATATGCATAAAAAAGGAATCCCTCAGAATTTCGGTATGATCCCTGATCCTGAACTACATTATATAATTGGTGTGAGTATAAAAAGATAGGATTTTCATTTTATTGAAAATCCTATCTTTGAGAGCGGAAGACGGGGCTCAAACCCGCGACCCTCAGCTTGGAAGGCTAATGCTCTATCAACTGAGCTACTTCCGCAAATTTTGTGGGCAAAGATGGATTCGAACCACCGAAGTCGAAAGACAGCAGATTTACAGTCTGCCCCATTTGGCCACTCTGGTATTTGCCCTTTTGCTCTTGAAAAACTTCTCAACTTTTGTGTTGATTACGTTTGTTTCTCAATTGCGATGCAAAGGTACGATTATATTTTGATTTTCCAAATATAATCCAACATTTTTATTGCGGAAATTGCACATTCATCGCCCTTGTTACCGAGCTTCCCGCCACATCTGTCCTCTGCTTGTTCCATGTTGTTTGTGGTAAGTAAACCGTAAATAACTGGTATGTCGCTAATTGTGTTAAGATGAGCCAAACCTTGAGTAGTTCCTTGGCATATATAATCAAAATGTGGAGTATCACCTCTAACTACGCAACCAAATGCAATAACTGCATCAACTTTTCCGCTTTTAATCATTTGTTGTGCTCCAAAAATCAATTCAAAGCTTCCGGGAACAGTCTGAATAATTATATTTTCTTCCTTAGCACCATGTTTTTTTAATGTTTTTACTGCACCCTCCATTAAAGGTATGGTAATATTATCATTCCATTCTGCCATAATAATTCCAAATCGCATCTTTTCAGCAGATGGTACAGAATTAAAATCATATTCTGATAGGTTGTGATAAATTGTTGCCATTTATTTATGTTTTATATTTTATAAAAAAAAGGTCGTCTGTACTTTTGGTGCAGACAACCTTTATATTTTTGTTCTATGATTTACTTACTTGATTGAAGCACGTTCAATATATTTGTCAATGTCCATTGACTGGTATGATTCAAAGTACTTATTCTTAATTAAAGTATATGCTTCAACTGCTTCGCTGTTCTTGTTTAGCTTTTCATATAACTCTCCAGCTTGGATAAGGTATATTGGACTTAATGCTTGGCTGTCTGCTTTATCTGCTGCTTTAATAAGAGTAGAAGCAGCTTTGTCAAGTTGTCCTAACTGAGCATAGCAGTTACCAATTGTACCAAGAATAGCAGGACCTACAAGCTGATCATCTGCGCTGAATTTATCAAGATACTTTATAGCATCTTCATATTTGCCAAGCTGAGCAAGAGAGATTCCGGCATAAGCATTAGCTAAGTTACCAGCATCTGTTCCACTAAACTCTTCAGCTACTTTTATGAATCCTTTGTAACCAACGCTGTCACCGTTAAGTGCCAACTCAAAATTACCATCATCAAAATACTGTTCACCTTTAAAAATTGCCTCAGTTGCTTTTGCTTCTTTTGGCTCAGCTATGAAGTGTCTGTATCCTAAGTAGCCACCAACAAGAATAACTGCTGCAGCAATACCGCCAATAAGCTTGTTCTTATACTTAAGAATAAATGCTTCTGAAGAACCCATAACCTCGTCTAGATCTAAAGGTTGATGAGTATGTTTTTTTTCTGCCATTTTATATTTTTTTATTATTATCTAATAATTTATGGAGAACAAAAGTAGTAGAATTATGTGTATTAAAGAAATTTAGAGAGTTTTTTTTTACTAATTCTCTTTTTTCTCGCTAATTTTGTCTATGAATAAAATAAACTGTTAATGATACTGAATCATATATCAATTCTCAATTTTAAAAATCTAGAACAAGTAGAACTCGATTTTTCAAAAAACATAAACTGTATTATTGGTCACAACGGTATGGGAAAGACCAATATACTGGATGCTATATATTATCTGTCATTCTGTAAGAGCTTTTTTAACTCTATTGATTCTCAGAATATTAAGCATGATCGTGAGTTTGTAGTAGTACAAGGTTTCTACTCGACTGATTCCGGTGACCCGGAGGTGATATATTGTGGATTGAAACGAAAGCTGAAGAAGCAGTTCAAACGTAATAAAAAGGAGTATGAACGTCTGTCTGACCATATAGGCTTTATCCCATTGATTATGGTATCACCATCAGATTCAATTCTTATTTCTGGAGGGAGTGATGAGAGACGTAGGTTCATGGATCTTGTTATATCTCAATATGACAAAGGGTATCTTGAAGCATTGATGAAATATAACAAAGCCCTTACTCAGAGAAATATGCTTCTTAAGGCTGACAACATGCCTGATGGAGATGTAATGGATATTCTAGAGGATGTTATGTCGCAGACAGGAAAAGTAATCTTTGAGAAGAGGGAGAAATTTATATCAGAGTTTATTCCGGTCTTCCAGGAGATATATTCCACAATATCACAGAACAAAGAGAAAGTTAGCCTTGAATATGAATCTCATGCCAAATTAGCCGATCTTTCACTCTTATTAAAGGAGAGTAGGGAGAAAGATAGAATTATGGGATTCTCGCTTAAAGGTATACATAAGGATGATCTGATTATGGGACTTGGAGATTTTCCAATAAAGAGGGAAGGGTCTCAAGGACAGAACAAGACATATCTTATTGCACTAAAGTTGGCACAGTTTGATTTCCTTAAAAGAACAGGTAGCAATACTGTACCTATCTTACTTCTTGATGATATATTTGACAAACTTGATGCTACAAGAGTAGAGCAGATAGTACGACTTGTTTCAGGTGATAAGTTTGGTCAGATATTTATTACAGATACAAATCGTGACCACCTCGACAAGATACTTTCTAATAATGATGATGAGTATAAAATCTTCTTTGTAGAGGATGGCAATATTAACGAAATAACTAGAGGATAGCTATGAGAAAAAGTAACGCGGAGTCAATAGGATTGCTTATACGCCAATTCATGAGGCAGAACGGAATGGAGTCACCCTTGAACGAGTATAGGCTTATCCAGTCATGGAACGAAGTTGTTGGTCCTGCCATAGCTCGCTATACTGGTGATATGTATATAAAGAATCAGATACTATATGTACATCTCACCTCCTCTGTATTGCGTCAGGAGCTAATGATGGGTAGAGAGCTGTTGGTGAAAAATCTTAATAATAAGGTAGGTGCTCAGGTTATAGTTAATATCATTTTCCGATAATTATAGCAGTTTGCCGTTTTCAGTCCATACCTCATCCAGAGGTATGTCGAGTTCATCTACAGGTACTTCGTCAACAACCTGAAAAGAGAAACATATTCCTATTTTGGGGGCCTTAATCTTTGGTAGCAGTCTGTCGTAGAATCCTTTGCCACGTCCCAATCTATTGTGATTTCTATCGAAAGCCATACCTGGAATTATTGCGATGTCTATTTTATCAAATTCTGTAAAATCATTTCCGCTTGGCTCTTTTATCCGGAAACTGTTTTGGTCAGTTAACTTCTCTTCATTTACATACTTCCTAAGTACAAGTTCATCTCCGCAGATTACAGGAAGAAGTATACATTTCTCCTTGCACCATCTCTTTATGAACTCGGCAGTTTGCACCTCATCAGCAATGGAGTAATATAATAAAACTGTTGCTGCCTCTTTGAAGGCAGCAATAGTCTCTATTTTCTTAAGCAGTTCTAATGACCAGATCGAAAGTTGTTCCTTTTGGTGACACCTTTTCCGATCTTTTATCTGTTGTCTGAGCAATTGCTTTTGATCTTTTTTTTGCATCTTTTTTGACTTTTGCCGGAGGTTGTGGGAATGATTTGCCTTGATCGAGCATCTCTATAGCCTTAAAAATAGTAGGGTCACTTTGATTGAGATATTTCAAATATGGCTCAGTGCCCAGCATATTGTATATTATATTGCCATAGATATTTTTTTCGAACAACTTATGTGATTTATGCATAAGTATATTTCTTCTCTTCAATCCTTTCTTATCTGCAAAAGAAGCAAATTTATCAAGAAGATTCTGTTTCTTAATATAATTCAGCAGTTCATCTTCATTCTCGTAATTCAAGAGTTTTTGTCTGTTAGCATCAGTATAATAGAATGTAAACTGTAATATCAGCCCTTTGTTAGCTGCTGTGGTGTAATATGAAGTTGCACCAAGCGTATCCTGAGGAACAAAAATGTCAGGCATAATACCACCGCCACCATATACAGTACGCCCTAAGCTTGTGTGATATACAAGAGATTTATTAAGTTTTATACTATCTTGTGAGAAGAACTCTCCATGTTGATATCTTGTAATAAGATCCATTTCATAGCTTGTATCATTACCTTTTACATAAGGTTTTTGTATACATCTGCCAGAAGGAGTGTAGTAACGAGCTATTGTGAGGTGTATTGAAGATCCATCACTAAAGTCTATAGGCTGTTGTACAAGTCCCTTTCCAAAAGATCTTCTTCCTATGATAAGTCCTCTGTCGTTATCCTGAATAGCGCCGGCAAAGATTTCACTAGCAGAAGCTGATCCTTCATCAACAAGCACTACTATTGGCATACTCTGACTACTACCTGTACCATTAGACGAGAAGTTTTCGCGAGGTTGTTTTCTTCCTTCTGTATATACTATAAGTCTGTTCTTAGGAAGGAACTCATTTACCATCTGTATAGCTGCAGCCATATATCCTCCTGTATTTCCTCTTAGGTCGAGTACAAGACCTTTACAGCCTTGCTGGTTAAGCTTAGCAAGAGCAATAAGAAGTTCAGGGTATGTAGTCTCTCCAAACTTGTCGACTTTAATATATCCGAAGTTTTCATTAAGCATATACGAAGCGTTTATGCTCTTTACAGGAATATCGCCACGAGTGATTGAGAAAGATAGTAACTCATTCCCGTAAGGTCTCAAGACTCCTATCTTAACTTCACTTCCTTTAGGACCTTTCAGTCTGCTCATCGCTTCCTGATTGGTAACAATCTTTCCAACAAAAGGCTTTCCCTCAACAGAAATAATTCTGTCGCCAGCCATCAATCCAACCTTCTCAGAAGGTCCTCCTGGTATGACACTATTAATATGTATGGTATCTTCTTGTATTGTAAACTGTATACCTATTCCACTGAAACTACCTTTAAGTTCTGCATTTGCAGCTTCCACATCCTTTGCAGCTATGTATGAAGAGTGGGGGTCAAGCTCAGCAAGAATTTGTGGCATGGCATCTTCCACTAGATTAGCAATATTCACAGTATCTACATATTGGTCATCAATGATTCTCAGAAGAGCATTGAGCTTATTAGATGATGTGTTAATAATTCCCAGTCTGTTGCCTGAAAAATGGTTTGCATAAAAAGTTCCAATCAAAATACCAATCACAATGCTTATTGCTGTAATGATAGGAATGAAACGCGATCTATGATTATTACTCATTTCTTTATATAATATTATTCATTCAAATTAATATATACCACCTCAATATTGGCTTTTCTCAAGAGATTTAGTCCATCTTCCAGTCTATATTTTTCTGAGTAGACTACACGCTTGATGCCCGCCTGTATAATCAGCTTTGCACATTCTATACAAGGTGAAGCGGTAACATACATAGTTGCCCCGTTGCTACTGTTGTTGGAACGGGCAATCTTTGTTATAGCATTAGCCTCTGCATGTAACACATATGGCTTTGTCAAGCCGTCACTGTCTTCACAAATATTCTCAAATCCAACCGGAGTGCCATTGTAACCATCCGAGATTATCATTTTATCCTTTACAATCAATGCTCCGACATGTCTACGCAGACAATATGAATTTTCAGCCCATATAGCAGCCATACGTATATATCGCTTGTCTAGATTATATTGTTTATCTTCCTGTATACTCATTATTCGTGTTTAAACTGTATAAAAGTATTTTTACCTTCTGGAGCCAACTGTAAGAATCCATTCGCTCCTCCCGTTCCTCTATAATATTTTGCGTTTTTCAAAGTCTCAAAAAAGAGCTTTGCCATTGTAGAACCGGTTGGTTGACTTTGATAGCCTATAGTAATATATCTATTCTTTCCGTCAGCACTCCATGTACCCGATAAAGTACTGCTGTTTGCTATGGCTGTAAATGAACCATCTTGTTTGAAAAGTATTGTAAACTTCTGTAACTCTTGAATTTTTGCTGCATCAGTAGGATTAATACTAGGGTTATATGTTGTTCCCGTATTTTTGGGCGTTTGGCCTTCCCAGTCAGTTGTCTCATAAAAATTCAACAGAGTCCACGTTCCACTACAGAATATAGCGTTTACATCATCCTCATTGTTACATGCCGTAATAAAAGGGAGCATACATATAAGAGCTAAGAGATACTTAAGTTTCATATTACAAAAGGTTAATTAATAATATTGTTGCGCCTTAATAGAGCATCAATAGTAGGTTCGCTACCTTTGAATGATTTATATAGCTCAATAGGATTTTTCGTTCCTCCTTTAGATAGGATGTTTTCTCTGAAAGATGCTGCAACTGATTTATTGAATATTCCATTATTCTTGAAAACAGAGAATGCATCAGCCTCAAGTACCTCAGCCCATTTATAACTGTAATATCCTGCAGAATAGCCTCCACTCATAATGTGTGAAAACTGTGCAGACATGCAGCATCCATCAACCGATGGCAGAAGCTTTGTCTTCTCGAATACCTCTTTCTCGTATACCATCACATCTCCTTCGAATTTACTTCTCCTCCCGTACCATGCCATATCAAGATACCCAAGACTCAGCTGGCGTATACAAAGATATCCAGCATTGAAATTTGAAGCATCTATCAAATTCTGAATAATTTCAGAAGGTATTTGTTCACCTGTTTTGTAATGATTAGCAAATGTATTCAAAAAATCCTTCTCATTAGCGTAATTTTCCATTATTTGAGAAGGCAACTCAACAAAATCCCAATAAACATTTGTTCCACTCAAACTTTGGTAAGTTGAATCAGCAAAAATTCCATGAAGGGCGTGCCCGAACTCATGAAGGAATGTATTTACTTCTGAGTGGCTTAGTAAAGCAGGACTATCTCCAATTCGTTTTGTAAAGTTCATGGTGATAGTAACGTGAGGACGACTGTCTCCGCTTTTATCTTTCCATTGTTCTTTATAGTTAGTCATCCATGCTCCCGAACGTTTCCCATCTCTAGGGTGGAAGTCAGTATAGAGCACAGATAATAATTTTCCATCATTGTCGAATACTTCGTATGCTTTCACATCCTCATTATATACCTGTATATAATTATTCTCTCTGAACTGAATGCCATAAAGTGTGCTGGCAAGACCGAATACGCCATCTATCACCTTACTGAGCTCAAAATATGGGCGAAGAACCTCTTCATTTATGTCAAATCTGTTCTTCTTCAGTTTCTCTGAGTAAAATGACCAATCCCACGGCATAAGTACGAAGTCGTCACCTTCCAACGATTTAGCCAAATCTTCGACCTCTTTGACCTCTTTCTTAGCAACAGGCATATAAGCGTCATAAAGTTCATCAAGTAGTTTGTAAACATCTTCACAACTCTTAGCCATTCTATTTTTTAGAACATAATCGGCGAAGCTTTCGTATCCTAAAACTTTTGCTATCTCAAAGCGAGTGTTTACAATATCCTTTACAATAGTAAGGTTATTGTATTCATTACCATGAGTACAAATAGTATTGTAACTCTTATATATTGTCTCTCTTAATTCCCGTTTATTGCAATATTTCAAAAAAGGAACCATGCTAGGAGCATGAAGTGTGAAAATCCAACTATCAGTTTTGCCTTTTTTTTCTGCTAGCTCTTTTGCAGCTCTAATACTGTATTCAGGAAGTCCCTGAAGGTCATCATCATTGTCAATAACCAATTGGAAGTTGTTTGTCTCCTTTAAAATATTCTGTGAGAACTTAAGAGTCAGTGTGGTAAGCTTAGATGTCAGACTACGGTATATATCCTTTTCAGAATTACTTAGGTTAGCTCCGTGGCGTACAAAACTATCATAAGTCTTATTGAGTAGCATTGTCTGCTCGTAGTTCAAATTGCTACTTGCGTCAGAGTTGTATACCTCTTTTATTCTTGCATAAAGCTTTTCATTTAGAAGAATATTGTTACTGTGTTCAGAAACCATTGGCATTAATCTCTCTGCCAATTCCTGTAATTTATCATTAGTTTCTGCACTAAGAAGATTTGAAAAAACAGTAATTACTCTGTCAAGAAGTTCACCTGAACGCTCTAATGCTACTATGGTATTATCAAAAGAGGGTTTCTCTATATTATCGGTAATTTGCAGTATTGCTTCGTTCTGCTTTCTTATTCCCTCAAGTATAGCGGCTCATAATCCTCAGTCTCTATTAATTTAAATGGAGTAGTATTATGTATTGTATTATATTCAGCTATAAAAGGATTATCTCGCATGTTTCTATATTGCTTTTAAATACAAAAATGAGAAAAAAAAGTATTTTTCTTATTATCTCATTTACATATTTAACAAATAATATATAAGATTGTTAATCAAAAAAGATCGATGGTAAGTTTGCTGAGTTCAGGAATATAAATCTCTTTTCTGCTAAGTTCAACCAACCCTTCACTTTGCATCTCGTTTAATACGCGTGATACATTTATTCTTGTATCATTGATTAGATGTGCAAAATCATTCATTTTTATATTTAGAAGTTTCTCGCCGTCAGCTCTATTGCATCTTATAAGAATGAAATTGACAATTTTTTCTCTTGTATTTCCGATATGAGTATTCCATAATCTGTCGAAAGTAATCTGAGAGCGGTTACTTAATATGTTGAGATAATTTATTCTGAATATATCATAGTTGTTAAGTTCGAAAAGAATAGCAGTTTTACTGATGCTTACCATCTCTACATTTCCTGCAGTCGTATACGTTGCCTGATAACATGGCTTCATACCAAATAGTGAGTATGGCTCTATAACTGTTGGACCATTAAGGGTTTCACTTAATGAGTATACATTATCATAGTCAACAGTAAGAGATTTTATTTTTCCATTTAAAAGAAACATCAGTTTGTTACACACATCACCTTGGTTTGCTATCAACTTATTATCATAATATTTAGTAAAATGAAATTTAGTCTTACCAATAATTTCAGTAAAGTCGTTTTTGCTTAATCCTTGAAATAAAGGCAGCTGCAAGAGTGTGTCATACATTGTTATTCTCATATCTTTTATTCCTGTTTTTAAAGATAACACAAAAATAATCAGTTTAGTTAAATTATATCTTAAAAGTTTATGACACTTTTAGATTTTTATTATTTATTTTATAATTACAAAGTTTGATTATCTGTTTGTGCGGTGAATAAATTATGAATATATTTGCATAAAATTTTTATATACAAGATGGGATCATTTAATATTCAAGAGTTTGTCAGTGCATTTATTGTATTATTTGCAGTGATAGATATAATAGGTTCAATTCCTATTATACTAAACTTAAAGCAGAATGGTAGGAACGTGAATGCAACTAAAGCTACTATTTTATCTTTTGCTTTATTACTAGGCTTTTTCTATGCCGGAGATATGATGTTGAAACTTTTTCAAGTAGATATTGCTTCATTTGCTATAGCAGGTGCTTTTGTAATTTTCCTGATGTCTCTTGAGATGATTTTGGATGTAGAGATTTTTAAGAATTCCGGACCTATAAAGGAGGCAACGCTTGTTCCGTTGGTATTTCCTCTTTTAGCTGGAGCAGGAGCTTTTACCACACTTCTATCTCTACGAGCAGAGTATGCTCCTATAAATATCATCTTAGCTCTTGTTTTTAATATGGTATGGGTTTATATAGTTCTCAAACTTACTACCAAGATTGAACACTTTTTAGGGAAAGGTGGCATTTATGTATTGAGAAAGTTCTTTGGTATAATATTGTTAGCTATTTCTGCCCGTCTTTTTACAGCAAATGTAACGCAGTTAATAGAACAGTTCCAGAAAAATCTATAAATAAATATATGGTTTTAAAAAAGTGGAATACTTCTATAGTATTCCACTTTTTTTATTCGTTTACTATGTATCGTTTCATTCCGTCAGTCATCACAATTTCGTACCCTCCTTTATGGTTATCACAAATGAAGTATGCATCAAGTTCAGGGTGTGCATCGCATAGCTTTATTGCCTTCTCTTTTCCAATTACCATAAATGCTGTTGCGTAAGCATCTGCAGTAGCACAGTCTTTGGCTATCACAGTAGCGGATAATATTGAGTGCTGAACAGGATATCCATTTCTTGGGTCTATGGTATGGGCATATTTCTTTCCTCCTTTGTAATAGAAGTTTCTGTAGTTGCCCGAGGTTGCCATTCCTATATCACTAATTTCAAGTATGGTTTGTAACTCCTGATTTACTGAAAGTGAGTCATCTATAGGTTTGTTGATACCAATTCTCCAACTTTTCATCTTTGGATTCTTACCTTTTACTACTACCTCGCCGCCTATGTCAATCATATAGTTTTTTACACCTTTTCTCTCCAAGGCCATTGCTACTGCGTCTACTCCATAACCTTTTGCTATAGAGCTGAAGTCAAGCATTGCACGGCTATCTTTTTTTATCACCTTAGCATTTTTGATTACCACCTTGTCATTTCCTACAAACTTAAGTATAGAATCAATACTTGCTGAGTCAACACCTTTAGAGCTCTTAAAACCAAACCCCCAAATATTAACCAAAGGAGCTACAGTGATATCGTAAGCACCGTCAGTCTCTTTTGATACCTTTTGAGCCAGGTTGAAGACCTTAATAAATTCCTCATTAACTTTTATATCCTCGTTAAGGTTTACTTTAGATATTATAGAACTTTTATTGAACATTGAAAAGTTCGAATCTACATTTTTTAGTGCATCTTCTATATCATTTTTCAGATTATCATCAGACTGGTATGTCACTTTATAGACAGTACCGAAAGCCAATCCTTGGTCAGTTTGATATGGAGCTTGATTCTTAATAATCAATATTGTTCCAATAATAAGAAAAGCTAGAAATGGCAATTGCCAAATAAGTTTCTTTTTATTCATTTCTCTCAGTTGTTAGTTTAGATGTTGAATAAGAATTTTAATACCTATAGCTAATAGTACTATTCCACCAAGTAGCTCAGCTCTAAGATTTATTTTAGACCCAAAAAATACTCCTAAGATATTACCTACAATGGACAGTGCAAAAGAAACAAATCCTATAACTGCAATAGGGTAGAGTATGTCGGATATCATGTTCATACCGAGACATGAAAATGATATACCTATTGCCAAAGCATCTATGCTTGTAGCTATTGCCAATGTTATTATAACCTTAATGCTGTTGGGATTGAATGAATTACATTCTTCTTCTTTACTGAAGGCATCTTTTAACATTTTGCCACCTACTAAGGCAAGCAGGAAGAAGGCAATCCAATGATCGAAAGATTCTATCTGTCTGTTAAAGTAATTTGTTGATAACCATCCTATAAGTGGCATAATAGCTTGGAATAGTCCAAAGAAAAATGCCATTCTAAGTATTGATCGCCAAACTATCTTTTTTTGTATTATTCCACTAGTTATTGATACTGTAGTACAGTCCATTGCAAGTCCTATAGCAAGCAGCCAAATGTCAAAATTGTTCATTTTTTAAACGGAAGATTATATATTAAGTTATAGGTGAACCCGAATTTAGATGAGTTGCTCATTCCATATCCAGGAATGTATAATGGTTCACTGTTTTCTGTCTTCTTATTGCTTATTATTGCTCTGTATCTAGCAGACCAGCCCATATGGAAGTTCTTAAAAATCTTAGCTTTTACGCCTACTACAAATTCTGACCATGTAGAACTTCCACTTACACCGCTGTAAGAGTACGGAATTGTGATATTTCCCCATACAGGATCTCCCATCTCTGGTGCAGATATATTGTATGAAAAAGAGGAGTGCAGATTCTTATGCCGCCATATAGGAATCCTGGAAGGTATGGCTTCTTATAGAAAAAATTATAATCGGCTCCCACCTTGATAAATGGAGCCTTTGTATCGTATGCTACAGAATTGCTTTCATTGATTGTATTAATCTTACCGTATCCAATTTCAATAACCGGCATATAACGGTTCTTGATATTTGCAGTGATGCTTGCAGATACTGAAGTATAGTCGCTTCCGAATACTTTCTGTGCAAGACCGCCTACATCAACACCAATTTCGATGCTTTTAAAAAGAGGCTCTTCCTCCTTAGGAGTATCTACCAGTTTCTTAACATCCTGTGCCATTAACTTTATAGATGGCAATATGCTAATTAGTAGGAAAATAAATATTAAAATTAATTTTTTCTTCATTATTAATATCCGGATTTACCGTTTCGATTGAATCTAGTGCATTAGTTGTATACCTTATATTGTTGACCTTATAGAACATCATAGTTCCACAGTCAATACTCTCAATATATGGAATGTTTTTATGTTCAACAACAATGGTGTCTCTCATTTTTTTGCTGTAGTGGATTACATAAGTTGTAGTCGATTTATAGCTCAAAGGCAGACTCATGCTTGTTGTTGGCTTGTTATAAAGAATCTCATTAAGCAGTGAATCTTTGACTATGCGTGTTGTCACAGTGCCATCTTTCAGAGTATCGTTTACAGTCACATCAGCTACAGTAAATCCTGTAATAACAACGCTGTCACCCATAGTATGTTGTTTGCTGTCAGTACTGTTCAGAAATTCAAAATGAGCAAATGAGACTGTTGTCAATGGGCAGTTGTTACTATTGCATCCATTAAGCATGAAAACTAATGAAAGCAATAATATCATTAAAAAAGGAAATCTTCTCATCATCAAAGTTCTTTCTCTATTTTATAGTTGTTTCTCTCAGGAGCATTACGAGCTATGAGTTCTCCAATAAATCCTGCAAGAAATAGTTGGGTACCGATTATCATCAGTGTCAACGACAGATAGAAATATGGTGAGTCGGTGACAAGTATATATGGCAGACCATGTGACATATCGTATAGCTTGTTAATACCTATTGCTGCTACTGCAAGGAAACCGAAGATGAACATCAATGAGCCAAGGAATCCGAACATATGCATAGGTTTTATCCCGAATTTGGAGAGAAACCACAAACTTAGTAGGTCAAGATATCCGTTTACAAAACGATTCAGACCGAACTTTGTTGTTCCATATTTCCTTGCTTGATGTTGTACTACTTTTTCACCAATTTTTTTGAATCCTGCATTTTTTGCAAGATAAGGTATATATCTGTGCATTTCTCCATATACCTCGATGTTCTTTACCACATCTCTCTTGTACGCTTTCAAACCGCAGTTGAAGTCGTGTAAGTTCTTTATCCCAGATACTGCACGAGCTGTTGCATTGAACAGTTTTGTAGGCAAGGTTTTAGAGAGCGGATCGTATCTTTTTTGTTTGTATCCGGATACAAGGTCGTACCCGTCGTTCATAATCATACTATATAGTGATGGAATCTCATCAGGGCTGTCCTGAAGGTCTGCATCCATGGTAACTACAACATCTCCCTCAGCTTTGTCAAAGCCGCAATATAGAGCAGGTGATTTTCCATAATTTCTACGGAATTTTATACCTTTTACCTCAGCAGGATTGGCCTGTCGCAAATTTTCAATAACTTTCCATGAATTATCAGTGCTTCCATCATTTACAAATATCACTTCATAGCTGAAATGATTTTCGTTCATGACTCTTTTTATCCACTCAAATAATTCAGGAAGAGATTCTTCTTCATTGAACAAAGGTACTACAACAGATATATCCATGATTAACAATTTTATTTTTTACGCATAATAAGTGCTGCTGTGGGTAGAGCCATGAGCAAGCCATAAAATACATTTTGAGTTATAAGTTGAAAAGTCAATTCAATAGGAGACAGGGACATAACTACTTTCATGGCATCTTTCAACTGATTTATAGTCTGAAGATACTCCTGTGAATCTGTCATGCTAGCCGACTGATTTATTAGATTCAGCCATTGACTAAAGATAAATCCGTTGTCTATATACTGAAAATAGATGTAATGTACTACTGCCACTAATAGTGAGGCAAACATATACATGAAAAGTGTAAAAGAGAGAGCTGTTACAAAGCTTATTCTATTCTCACAACAGTTTGTACGATAGCGTTTAGCAAAAATATATCCAAGTATTGGAACAAAAATTGTCAAAATAAAAAACACAATATGTATAATCGGTATTTTAAATCCAATAGGGATTAAAACAAATTTAAAAGCCCAAAAAAGTCCCATTATTGTGCCATAGCGCATCGCGCTTTCCTGTAATGTTGGTTTTGTATCGTCCATTATCATTTAATAAGGATACAAAAATACATTATTTTGTAGTAATTCCTCAAACTATTGATGTGGAATTATGAAAGCTTGATTAATTTTTAAAAAAAATATGTACAATATTGCATAATTGAAAATTATCGTTACCTTTGCACTCGCAAATGAAAAATGGGTAAGTCCTATACGGCCAGCTCCCTTCGAATCCTCCAGGGCTTGATCGCAGCAAAGGTAGTTGGTTGTAGCGGCGCGATATAGTAAGCTTACCCACCCGCCTCTTTAGCTCAGTTGGCCAGAGCACGTGATTTGTAATCTCGGGGTCGTTGGTTCGAATCCGACAAGAGGCTCAAAAATAGAGACATCCAAATTATTGGATGTCTCTATTTTTATTTTAACCCGAAATATTCCTCTTTTCAGATGGTAATATTCCTTTACTAGAATGATTTAAACTGTAGA
>NZ_BAJR01000026.1 GCF_000613805.1 Phocaeicola paurosaccharolyticus JCM 15092
GACTATTGAAAACATACCGGGGGTAAGAGCTATGAACATTGGTTCAGGCTTTGCAAAACCTATGATTAGAGGTATGGCTTTCAATAGGGTCTCGGTTGTCGAGAATGGAATAAAACAGGAGGGTCAGCAGTGGGGTGCAGACCATGGACTGGAGGTGGATGCTTTCTCTGTTAACAGCGTGAATGTCATAAAAGGTCCTGCGTCATTGCTTTATGGAAGTGATGCCATGGGAGGTGTTATAGAACTCAATCGGGAAGAGACACCCAAGAGTGACATGATCTATGGAAACGTGTCTACTCTATACCGCTCGGTGAATGGCTATTTTGGCGGATCTGTGATGCTAGGGCTCAACAAGGGAAGCAATTTCTGGATGATTAGGTATTCGGAAAGTCATTTCGGTGACTACAAGATTCCTGCCGACACCATTGTATATCTCACAAGGAAACTTCCGGTATATAATGGAAGTCTAAAAAATACTGCAGGATATGAGAGGGATGGCAGTATAACATACAGAAAAAGCATGAAACAATACTATTTTGAGACATCTATAAGTGATGTCTATCAGAAGAGTGGCTTCTACCCTGGTGCTCATGGAATACCCGACATATCAAGACTGGAAGATGACGGCGACAGATACAATATTGAACTTCCTTACAGCGATGTAAACCACTTCAAAGGGTCTGCAGAGATGAAGGTTAATATAAATAGTGCCATATTGACAGCCAACATAGGTTATCAGAATAACCATAGACGAGAGATGAGTCTGTTCCATACTCATTACAGCAATCAGGAAGCTCCGGAAAAAGATCCAAATAAAGAGTTGGACTTTACCTTGCAGACTGTTGATGCTTACGTTAGGAGCAGGTTTATACCATCGACTGCATTCGAACATACTATTGGTGTTGAGATAAAACATCAGGAGAATGGTTCTGGAGGATACTCATTCCTTCTGCCTGACTTCAGACAGAATTCAGAAGCTATAGCATGGACTTTCAGATACAACAAGAGTAATAGATTCTCTTTCTCTGGAGGTATCAGATATGACAATGCAAGAATTGACATCAAGTCTCATCAGGACAGGTATCTGGCTGAGTATCTTCTGCAACAAGGTTATTCCGATAAAGATATTGAGGAGTATTCATGGAACAGCAGGGATATAAAGAGAGACTTTTCGGATATGTCATTCTCGCTGGGAGCAAAGTATGCAATCTCTCCTCAGCAGGAACTGCTTGTGAATATAGGACGTAGCTTCAGGACTCCTCAGGCAAATGAGCTATCGGCAAATGGCGTTCATCATGGTACATTCCGTCACGAACAGGGTTCATCGAACCTTGATTCGGAAAAAGGATGGCAACTCGGTATATCATACAATATGGAGAGCAAGAAAGTTACGGTTATCCCAAGCATTTTCTTCAACTATTTCGAGAACTATATATTCCTGCGCCCATCGGGTGAGTGGTCTATCCTACCCCATGCCGGTCAGATATATAGGTTCACATCAACAAGAGCTGTCATAGCCGGTGGAGAACTTATGATGAATATTAACCTGAACAGGAATTGGCTCTATGAACTCAGTGCCGAGTATATATACACTTACAACTGCAAAGAGAAGATACCTCTAAGTTTCTCACCACAACCTACGTTGAGAAACAGAGTAACATGGAAAAATGATGTCTTCTCTATTCATGCAGAGGGAGTGGCTATTGCAAAGCAATCAAGGGTAGACAGAAACGAAGAAGTTACCGGAGGAGCTTTTCTTTTGAACATGGGCTCGACAGCCAAAATAAAAATAGGTTCACTGACTCCTGAAATAACAGTGAGTGTACATAACATAACCAACAGACGTTATTACAACCACCTGAGTTATTACAGAAAAATAGAGGTACCTGAACCTGGAAGAAACATACAGATTTTAATAAACTTACCATTTAAAAAATTATTATAATGAAAAAGATTAACTACATAACAGCAATTTTATCAATGACTTTAGTATTAACTTCTACATCATGCAGCAAAGATGATGAGATAAGCGATACTACCAAACCTACAATCACTATAACAGAGCCGGAAAATGATAAAGAGATCCTGATTGGCGATAAGAACGGAATGCATATCGAGATGGATCTTTCGGATAATGTCATGCTGAAATCGTACAAGATTGAGATACACAACAACTTCGACCACCACTCTCACACATCGAGATCGGCAACAACAGACTTCACATTCAATAAATCGTACGACATATCGGAAAACAGAAATATACATATCCACCATCACGATGTCATGGTACCCGATAATGCCACTCCAGGAGAATATCATCTGATAATATATTGCACCGACAAAGCAGGAAATGAAGCATATGTGGCACGCGATATAGTCCTTTCGAATAGTGCTGCAGCTGATATTGATTAAGTAAGATACACTTTCTTATTTCCATTACAAATCTGTCACATACTCTACAGAGCTCAAAACCAATTTTTTGTAGCTGTAATAGAGAGGTGGCTGATTTTTTTTTGCATTTTTTTATGAAAAGCTTTGGTAATTAAAAAATCAATACTACATTTGCGGTGTACTATCACACTAATACACTAATTCAATAACCGCATAAGATGGTAGAAATTAATAATTTATCCTTTGTATACCCAAAAACAGGGTTTGCATTCTATAAAACAGGAAAAGAGATTTTCCATGATTTAAGCTTTTCTCTAGAGAAAGGCAGAGTATATGGTCTTCTTGGTAAAAATGGAGCAGGTAAGTCTACCTTACTACATCTTATATCAGGTCTTCTGACACCCAAAAATGGTAATATACTGATGAATGGTACTGATGTACGTCGTCGTTTGCCATTAACTCTTAAGGATATGTTTATCGTACCCGAGGAGTTTGAACTCCCTTCTATCTCATTGATAAATTATATAGATATCAACTCTGCTTTCTATCCTAAATTCAATAAAGATGAAATGATAAAATACCTTCATTTCTTTGAGTTGGATCTAGATATGAATCTTGGAGCTCTATCTATGGGTCAGAAAAAGAAGGTATTCATGAGTTTTGCACTTGCTACTAATGTTTCTGTACTTATAATGGATGAGCCAACAAACGGACTTGATATTCCGGGAAAAAGCCAGTTCAGGAAGTTTATCTCCTCAGGTATGAACGATGAGAAGATAATACTTATATCTACACATCAGGTGAAAGATGTTGATAAGCTAATCGATCATGTCATTATTCTTGAAGATAGCAAGATACTTCTTGATGAATCTATGGAAGAGATAACAAGAAAATACCTCTTCCTTGAAACAGACAATAAAGATATAATCAATAACGCATTGTACTCTATACCTTCGTTACAAGGAGACTATGTTATTCTTCCAAACGAAAATGGTGAAGAGTCGCAGATAAACCTGGAGCTTCTCTTTGGAGCAATAACATCTAAGTATGAAAAACATAACGATTAATAATAGGAACAGTATGATAAAAGATACATTTTTCAGTTGGAACAGAGTCCAACTTCTTATAAAAAAGAATATACGAGAAAATTGGAAAGCTATAGGATTAAGAATTCTACTTGTATATGGTACCCTTGCAATCGCTATGATATGGAATGGATACTATTCATATAAATACATCTATTCTGATGCCTACAACGAACCGACTGCCTCATTTATGGCCCCTCTTTTTATGTGGACACTCTTTATTTTCGGAGCTATAAGTGCATCATTCGTTATGGAGGAACTTAAGAATAAGACAAGTAAAATATCATTTCTTATGAATCCGTCCACACCATTCGAAAAATATTTTATGAAGTGGTTCATCTACACTGTTCTGTTCTTAATAGTATTCATGGCGTTGTTTATCTGGGCTGATAGTACTAAGGTATTGATATACAAAATAATCTATCCGGGAAATACTCACATAGCAATGTTTAATTACTCAGGATTGATAGACTTTAGTAACTCTCAGAGCTATACTATATTTAGTTCATGGAATGAATTAGGTATAGCAGTCTCAGGATATATGCTTGTACAATCTCTCTTTATACTAGGTGGTACAATATGGCCGAAAGGCGCATTCATTAAGACCTTTGCTGCAATCGTTACAATAATATGCATAGGCATGGCATTGATATATTACAGTTACAAAGATTTTAATAATGTTAATTTCGATAGTAATAATGATGATACGATGTCAATAATATTTATAGCTGTCGCATCGTTCTTTGCAATATTCGACTGGGTAATTTCATACTTCAGATTTAAGGAGACCGAGATTATAAACCGTATGTAAACCTTCAACAAATGAATTTTAAAGAGAATAAATCAATTTACCTCCAAATAGCCGACAGAATATGCGACGAAATCCTCCTTGATAAATACAAAGAGGATGAGAGGATACCTTCGGTAAGGGAGTATGCTTCAATGGTCGAGGTCAACTCGAATACAGTTATGCGAACATACGACTTCCTTCAGACGGATGACATTATATACAATAAACGTGGAATAGGATATTTCATCTCTAAAGGTGCAAAAAAGACAATAAAGAACTATCGTAAAAAGACATTTATGAAAGATGAAATATTTCACCTCTTCAATCAGCTTTATACACTTGGAATAAGTGAAGAAGAGCTTATCTCAATGTATAAAGAGTATATTTCAAAACAAAACAATGAATCATTATGAAAAAGACTACATATATATTATTAGCAACTCTGTTGACTTTAGCGGTGTTGATTGTGCTATCTCCATGCATAATAAGAAAATTTGCAGATGATAAAATTGAATCATTTATTAAAGAGATTAGTATAAACAACAAAATGATTAAACAAGAGTATAAAGGTATTACTGCCATCAAGTTAATTAATAAAGAGAACTCGGGCTATATCATCAACTGTAACACAGAGATAAGCCCTTCCGAAAGTGACATAACAACCATCTCTCTACCTGACAATAAATATTTTAAATCATATATGATTGGAGATACCCTTATTGTTAGTTTAAAAATTAAAAATATGGATAATACCACAATAGTGAATAATATGCCTGCAACATTCATAAATATTAAGACATCAAATAAGCTCAAATATATAATGACGGACCGCTGTTTCAATGGAGGTATTAATGGAATGAAGGGAGACAGTATCTCAGTCAATCTAAACAATGGAGGCTTCTATTTAAACAAATCACAGTACAGATCAATAGACTTAAAAGGAAATTCATATAGCTTTACTGCTAATGAGTCGACTATTGATTCACTCTACATCGATACGGACAACTATAATAATTGGAAGGTGGAAAAGTGTAAAATAAATACTGAATTCATTACCGGAAGCAGCTATGTGGACAACCACTACGGCAAGGATGAGTGCAAACGAATTGTATGGATACCAAAAAGCAAAGATGCCAAATTTGTTATTGACGCCAAGGCTGTTATCACGCCTTGCAAATAGGTAAGAGACTATAAAACATTAAGAAATAATTTGTCATAAATAGAGAATATGAGATTTATAATTTATCTCATGTTCTCTATTATTTTTTGTATATTGCAGCACCTAAGAAAAGAGCCAATACATTATTACTAAATTATTTAAATGAAGTCTAGAAGATGGAAGAAAAAGTATTAAGTATTAAAGAGATTTTTCCCAATGATGAAGTACTTGAGAATATTCTAGGGAAAAGCTACATCGCTTTTAGTGAACTGAGGGAAAGACTATCGGAGTATAACATCATTCCAGAGTGGACCTTTTACAATGATACTAAGTGTTGGCTATGCAAGCTATTGTTAAAGAAGAAAAACCTGGCATGGCTCTCAGCCAATGAGGGCTCATTCATTGTGACCTGCTATTTCTTAGAACGACATCTTGAGGATGTGGAGAAATCGCCTATCTCACAGACTACCAAAGAGGCTTTCTATGTCAGCAAATCATGGGGAAAATTGACTCCTATGACTATAGTTACATCCGGAGAGACTATTAATAATGATATTATTGAGATGATATTGCTGAAGAAGACATTAAAATAGTGATATGATTTAGTATCATTATCACGAAAGTAAGTAAGCAGATTATATTGTGCCTACTATAATATAAAATCGGGATATAGCAACAAACTAAATCCCGATTCCTATTTTATTATAGCAATGATTAAATAGTCAGTACTGAATAAATCGGATTACTATTCTGAAGGGAGTAAAAAGTCACCAAGAGTAGTTACATACTCCAATCTATTCTCACTCAAATCTAGCGATTGACCTTCTAGAGAAACAGTAATCTGGGAATTATTATCATAGCCTTCATACAAAAATTTATTGTATATATCTTCCGACATCCTAAAGCTTATTACAGAAGTAGTAGTACCATATGGTTGTGTTGTATGGTTATTGAAATAGAGGTGCAAAGTCAGTTTGCGATTTGCTACATCTATGTCTTTAGTTCCATCGTAATAAAGCCCGAAATAAACAGGTGCTGTTGGTGAATAAGCAAATGTTGGGATGATATTTAGATAACCATTCTGAACATAAAATGCACCTTGTTGTTTAGCGAAAGAGTGAATCATTCTATTATTTGTATTAATAGAGTCATTCCCATTTACCAAATAGTCATCTGAGGTGACATCTACATTCAAATGGTATGTAGGAATTTCCATATTCACTCCGGAAGGCATTAAAATTATTTCATACTTATTACCAGACTTAATTTGGGTAACATCTGTAATACCATTAACCATATTAAAACTGATTTGTGCTCTATCCACTCCTTTTAAGTGTTCATATTTACTTATGTTGGTAGGAATAAGGACGGCATCGTTATCTGTATAAAACTTATAACCACTAAATTCATCACCTTGTATGGTAACATACATGCCATTAAAGATAGGATAATCCACCGTCTCATCTTCTGTACATGCTGTAGTTATGAGAAGTGCAGCAAACAGAGTGCCAAAAAGCTTACATAATTTTTGAATTTTCATCATTGCCGGTTTTTATAGTTAAAGAAGAGGGTGGAAAATAATTCCACCCTCAAAGATAATTTACGGAATTACCATCCTATATTTTGAGTTAAATTAGGATTCTTCATGATTTCAGTCTGAGGAATTGGGAAGAAATACATCTTTTCATCCCAGACACGATTAACAACTTTACGTTCGTAATTCAAAGAGCCATCCAAGTTCTTTGTGAGTTTCATTTGGGTGATAGATTTCAGCTCATCTCCTTCTTTCCAACGACGCAAGTCATAGAAACGATGACCTTCGAATGCCAACTCAACCATACGTTCATTTTTGTACTTAGTCCAAAATGCTGCTGCCGAAAGTCCGGTAGGCAATGCAGGCATCTTAACACCCTCTCTGTTACGAATGATATTAACAGCTTCACGAGCTGTCATACCTAATGAACTGGCATCATCAGCTGAACCTGTATAACGGAAGATTGCTTCAGCATAGTTCAAATAAAATTCTGCCATGCGGAATGTTACCCATGAGTGGATTGCATTCTTCTTCTTACTGCTTTCACTTAAGTCGATAGACTGAACCAAGAACTTCTTCAAGTAGTAACCTGTTGTTGTAGCACCTGCAGTAGGTTCACCATTGATACCTCCGAAGAATGTTTCCAATGGCAATGTATTAGTAGTTGGCCATTTCTCATCACCATTCTTTGCTATTGTCAAGTAGAAACGTGGGTCACGACCATCGTATGGATTAGCTGGATCATAACCACTTCCATCTTCATTCCACAACTTACCGCTAGCTTTCATTTCGTATGCATCAACCAAGTCTTGTGTAGGACAGTTTCCTGATTTTCCACCTGTTACACCGATTGGATAGTTCCATCCTTCAATGTCACTCTTAGCAGAGTTCGCATTTGGACGACGCAAGTAGATGATCTCTAAGTTAGTATTTGGGTCTGTACGATTAGTCTCAGCCCATAGTGCTGCATAACTTTTGCAAAGACCTTTTCCAGCAGCTGTACAAGCATCCAATAAAGCTTTATTAGCTTGTGCTGCTACTAACCATGCCTGCTTATCATTTGTTTTGTTAAACAATGGACTTGCTGCATAAAGAGCTATTCTAGCTTTCAGTGCCAACGCAAAATATTTATTCACACGACCAGGCTCGTTCAAACCTGTAACGCCTAGTTTAGAATAATCTTCTGGAAGAACAGCAGCCATCTCATCACATTCCTTCATCAAGTCTGTCAAGATATCTTGCATTGGAGTACGAGTCAATGTATTGACAGCATCTACCTTAACGAAATCCTTGAAATAAGGAACATCACCATATTGGCGAACCAGACTGAAATAGAAATATGCACGGAGCAAACGAGCCTCATTGAAGCTGTTCTTATAAGCGAACATGTTCTTGTTATAATCAGGGTCTAGTTTCAACTCGTCGAATGTCAATCCCTGGTAGTTAGCCAAGTATTCATTACATATTTGAATGGCTTCATAGCTGTTGGTCCAAGTACCGATAGTGCATTAGTTGGACTCCAGTTACCATTTGTAAAATCACAAACACTGTTATTTGCGTAAGCATAATCAGCCTCATCACAAGCAGAAGCCAACATACCTCCGCTATAGTTATTACCAAAGTCTGTGTCTAACTTAGTATACACATTATTCAGCAATCCAGTAACACGTTCATAGGTTACCTTCATGTAATCTTCATTCTGACTGGTATATTCTTTATAGTTCAGATTGTCGCAGGCAGAAATAGAGAGCAGCAGGGTAAATCCTCCTATTACTATTTTATTTATCTTCATAATTTTTACTCTTAAAAAATTAATAATTAAAAGCCGATTGACACACCAGCTACAACGCTACGAGTTAATGGATAACCAGCTCCATAACATTCAGGATCTGCCACCTTAACATTATCAAAACAAAGCAAGTCAATACCTCTTACATAAAGTTTAGCATTGCGTACAACTTTGGTCTTCTGTAACAAACATTGTGGAAGTTTGTAATATACTTCTACACTACGTAATTTCAAGAAAGAACGATCTGCTAACCACAATGTATTAGTCTGGTAGTTGTTATCATTACTTTGTGAACTCAAACGAGGATATTTAGCATCCTGGTTTTCCGGAGTCCAACGATTATCAAAGTATTCCTGAGAAATAGTAGTATTGTTAATCAAAGGCCAGAATAAACTCTTAGTATTTAGAACTGCAGAATATCTGCCTGTACCTTGGAACATAGCATCGAAACCTAAGCCCTTCCAGTCAGCTCCCAAATGGAATGAATAATAAATCTCAGGTGCAGTAGTACTGTATCCGATTGCTGTTTTATCATTGCTATCAATTACATTGTCTTTGTTAACATCTTTGTACTTGATATCTCCGGCTTTTACATCAGAGAACAACTGTTTTGGACTGTTGTCAATATCAGCTTGATCCTTGAAGAAACCAATAGCTTGTAAACCGTAGGTTTGTTTCAATGGGTCATTAGTAGTAACCAAGTTTGAATATAGACGAGCCTCTTCCAACTGCTCTACAATTTTGTTCTTAGCAAATAGGAAATTAGCGCCTGTATTAAGTTTCACTTCACCAATCTTCTTGGTATAGTTAGCACCAAAGTCAACGCCCCAGCTATCTACAATACCTGCATTCTCAAATGGAGTATCAAAACCTAAGATAGATGAGTATTTACCTTTAGAATCTACCCAAATATCTGAACGACGTTCATAGTAACCATCAAGAGTGATATCCAAGCTATTGAATAAAGATGCATCTACACCAATATTGTATTTGTAAGCCTTCTCATGTCTCAATGAAGGAGAAGCCAAACGTCCTAATACATAGCTACCCAACAAACCGTCGTTTGGAGCTAATGGATATGTTGAACCACCACCATAAGTCTGTTCAAAATAATTATAAACTTCATTACCATTGCTATCCAAAGGTAATTGGTCGCTGTTGATTACACCTGCTGATGCTCTTAACTTTAAGAAGTTAATCCATTCATTATCTTTCATGAAATCTTCTTTTGAAATAACCCATGCTAATGACAATGTAGGAGAAATAGCCCATTTGCTACCAGGAGCCATTCTGTTTGAAGCAGAAGCTGAGATGCTCAAGTCAGCAAACATCTTATCTTTATATCCGTAGTGAGTATAAAGAGAGGTGTTATAGCGGTAGTAAGTGGTATTTAAACCTATAAATTTACGGCTTTCATAATCCCACTTCAACTGGCTATATAAATGATGATCCTCATTAAGAGCCTTATCATAATACAAAGTTCCAGATACATTGAATGCTTTTTTATAAGTAGTCACTTTAGCAGCACTACCCATATCACTGTCTTTACCTTCACTAAAGTGAGTGGTAGTAGCAGGTACACCATTTTCCCAAGAAGTAACTATATCACTTCCATAAACGAAAGTCTTAGAATGGTTTTCACGGAACAGAGCAGTGTTATCATAAGATATCATCACACTTGCGCCTAAGCCAGGAGTGATAGATGATAAGTTCTGAATCAAGGTCATATCGGCAAAAACAGAACGTTCATGCTGTTTGCTGTATGCAGCTCCTTGCGACATTGCAATAGGATTTAATGTACCTTTCCAGGTAGAATTACCCCCCCATGTTCCATCCTCCAACTTAATAGGGAATGCAGCAGAAGGCAACACATAAAGCATACTTGACCATATATTCAAGTCACCACTTGTATCATCAATATTTGTATCGATAGCACCCGGACTTCTGGTTTCCATCAATGAACCCAATATGTTCAATTTCAACTTTGTGTTATTAGTCAAGTCGATATCCAAGTTCATACGTAAGTTTGCCTTTGAATATTGGTCTTGAGTAGAATAACCTTCATTTTCGTTTGGACTGCCAATAAATCCTTTGTTGTTAATCAAGCTACCTAATGCATAATAACGGAACTTATCAGCACCGCCACGGAAGCTAACATTATAAATATTAGTCGATGCCAGTTCACCCATAGTCTCATCTACCCAGTTTACATTAGGATAAAGATAAGGAAGAGTACCCGAATTAAATGCATTCAGTTCATCTTGGCTATAACGTGGCAACATACCATCGTTAGCCAATGCTTCATTCACTGCTGTGGCATAAGTCGCGCTGTTTACAAACTGAGGTTTTCTAGCTTGCCACTCGAAACCGTGTTCATAAGATACGTTTACCTCTTTAGTTCTGTATTTACCGCGTTTTGTTTCAATGTTGATTACACCATTGATACCTTTATAACCATAGATGGCTACAGCTGCAGCATCTTTTAATACAATTACATTTTCTACCTCTTCTGAAGTGATTTTATCTATATCACGTTCAATACCATCTACTAAAATCAACGGATTATTTTTAGACATAGTCTTTAAACCGCGTATGTAGAAAGTAGGTTCTGCATTAGAGTATTGGCCATTACCCTGCAGAGTCATCAGACCTGCACCCTGGCCAAAGAGTGAGTTGCCAATATTCTTTGCACTCCTCTTATTAAAATCTTCATTCTTAATTATAGAAACAGATGAAGTTCTTTCAGCAGCGCTCTGTGTCTTTGCATAACCAGTGGTCGCAAGGCTGTCATTATATTCTTGTGCTCCTACTTGTACAGATAAACAAGCCAGGACCATAGGAATCATTATTCTTTTTTTCTTCATAATTTGTCAAATTTCAATTGGATAATCGATTTACCATCCTGGGTTTTGGACAAGACCATAACCTTTATTAACCTCTGCAGCAGGGAATGGAGAGAGATACCATTTTGGATCAAAGCCCTGAGTCCACCATATACGTGATTGTTCATCTTGATCGATGTTAACAATTTCATACTTGAACTTAGTAGGATATGCTTCCTTAGGAGTATCCTTCTTCCAAGATTTCTTCACTTCATTACCTGAACCATCCAAACGGTACATTACCAAACCATGCAACTGTTTAGAGAAGATATCAGCGCGTTTGTAACGTAACAAATCATAGAAGCGAGTATCTTCCATACCCATCTCACAAGCACGTTCACGCAATATTTCATTAATCAAGTTCTCTTTATTACTAGTAAGATTCAAAGAAGGGTTGCAGTCTTCGAGTTTGCCCAAGCCTACACGTGCACGTACAATATTAATTTGTTCAAGAGCACCTTTAAAGTCATTGTTTGCTTGTAACAAAGCTTCAGCATAAGTCAAATACATATCCGACAAACGCAACATTATCCATTGAGTATATTTACGTTGGTAATCATTGATACACCAGAACTTCATTGCTCCAAAGCCTGTAGCAATCATACCTTTTTGTTGAACAGGATTTTGTCCGGCATGATAACCATATACCCAAGCTTCTGTTGGGTCACCCGACATATTACCTGTAACACCATCCAATACAGCTGGTTGACCATTTACGCGCATCTCTTCGTACAGACGAGGGTCACGCGTCAAGACAGGGCTCTTTGTTGGATTGCCAGTCATAAACATTTGATCCAATTTACCATCAGCTTCAGTTTTTGCCCAATTAAATGGAGTACCGTCAGCCCAAGGGAACATCTCCATGTATTCTACTGTAGAACAGTAACCACGACCGATGTTTGTCCAATACATGAATGTATATTTAGAGTCGCCATTGTAAGTAGTACCACTAGCACGTACACTATGAATAATTTCACGGCTATTCTGCTCCATATAGCCCAAACGATAAGCCAAACGATAATCTTCCGGACGGATTGTACCATTAGTCTTTGTTGCTTGAGTCAATTCATAATAACCATTGCTCTTCAACATGGTAAAGAATTCCTGACATGCTTTCAAACATTGTTTCCACAAATCAGCTTTATATCCACCATACCAAACTGTAAGATCAGTAACACCTGGGTAGTAAGCTTCGTTATCATTGAATAGAGGTGAAGCTGCAAACTGCAACACTTTACACTTCATACCCATAGCAGCTGCTTTAGTCCAACGTCCGGTCTCAGTATCAGGGTCTGTTACAGACCAAGGAAGATTAGGAGTAGCTTCATCAAGTAATTTCACGATGTGGTTTACTACCTCTTCTACTGTATTACGAGGAAGATTATAGCTAGCATCCAAACCTGTAAAAGTACTCTCTACGATAGGAACACCACCATAGTGACGGAATACATCGAAGTAACGTGTTGCTACAATACATTTAGCTTGAGCAACCATTGATTTCTTTTCATCATCACTCAAACCAGGTACTTTATCAATATTTTCCATTAACAGATATGCGTTGTGAATAGCTGTCCATATTGAATTACGAAGATAGTCGAAACGATCAGAGCGAACTCCATGTAAAGCAGATAGGTTACCTTTATAATAACTGCCCTTTATACCAGAGCTATATGTAAAGATATAGAGATCTGTCAGTGCATCCAACTTACCTACATAAGGGTTTGCACTTTCAAATTGTGTCATACGACCGGAGTTATTAATTCCAAGTCCATAATACTGGTAAGTATATAGGTTTGTCAAGAACTGACGAGTATATTCAGCATTAGTGAATACAGTATCTTTGGTAATTGACCCACCGGGGGCTTTTTCCAAGAAAGCATTTCCGAACTTGATATCATCTACGCACGATGAAGCAACGACAGATGTCAACATCAAGCCTAAAGCAGCTTTAAAGATATATTTATGATTTTTTTTCATACTTTTCAATGTGATTTAAAGATTAGAAACCAAGTTTCAAACTCAATGAATAAGTTTTAGTCAACGGATAACTTGGAGAGTTACTAGCTCTTGATTCCGGGTCACCAAATACATAAGGAGTAAATGTTAGTAAATTATAACCGGTCAAAGATAACTGACAAGTATTAAGCTTCAATTTCTTCATGAAAGGGAAATTGAAGTTATAAGCAACCTGCAAGTTTTTCAGACGCAAATATTTTGAATCTTTTTCCCACAATGTTGAACTTTGATAGTTGTTATTACCATTTTCGAAAGTTGCACGTGGAAATTCAGCATTTGGATCAGGATTTTCATTTGTCCAAGTATTGGTTGTGTGGAATTTCAACAAACCACCATCGTTAATTGTCTGACGGTTAGTAAATGGACGTTGGAATACATTAGAGATTTGTCTTGTTACGTTCCAAGCACCTGCCCACAACATAGAAACGTCAAAGCCTTTCCAGCTGAAGCCTAAGTTTACACCTGCCATATATTCAGGATCGTCAGTGAATCCTAAGTCACGAGACATATCGCTATCCGAAATAATGCCATCACCACTTAAGTCTACATACACACAGTCACCATTCTTTAAGTTCTCACCAGCTAACTGTACAGGCATTTCAGCACCATATACATCTTTATAGCGTTGTGGAGTTGTCTCAGAGTTATAGTATTCAAAGAACTGGTATTGTGAACGAACACCGATACGACGGTTCTTCAAACTCATGTATTCAAAATCTTTAGGAGATTCCTTGTTTTCAACAATCTTATTCTGGTTGTACATCAAGTTCACGCCGACATTGTAACGGAAATCACTACCTATCTTATCGTTCCATTTTAAAGAAAGTTCCCAACCCCAGCTCTTAACACGACCTAAGTTTGCAGTAGGCAAGTTAAAACCAAGTATACCAGGAGCTGTACCATCTGACAACAAGATATCTTTACGATCTTCTGTAAAGTAATCGAATGATGTTGATAGATGATCATCGAAGAAGTTCATGTCTACACCGTAGTTGTTCTTCAACGCTTTTTCCCATGTTACATCAGGGTTGTTCTTACCATCTTCGAATGCACCAGGACTAACTGTTCCATTATTGATACCAAAGACATAACCATTACCATGACGAGGAAGTAAACCTGTATCATTAGTATAGTATGGGTCAGCAGTATACATAAAACGTGTAACACCACGGTCATTACCAACCAAACCAATAGAGTATCTTAACTTCATGAAACTAATTAATGGTTTCAATGGTTTGAAGAATTTTTCTTCACTGATGATATAACCAAATGATCCTGAAGGGAAAGTACCAAAACGTTTTCCTTCAGCAAAGTTTTCAGAACCGTTGTAACCTATATTGAACTCAGCCAAGTAACGGTTTTTGTAGCTATAAGTAGTACGACCTGCAAAACCAACCAAACCACGAGGGATATCAGAATAAGATCCTGGATAGTACTCCTTACTTTGGTTATACAATGCTAAAGCTGTAACAGCATGATCACCAAAAGTACGAGACCAATTAAATGCTGCTTCCATGTACCAGTCACGAGCCTTACCAGGTTCTCTTGCACTATCGAAAGTAACCTCTTTATCATTACCATTCTTGCGGTATACCAATTGAGGTTGTCCGTTTGCATCATAAATTATGTTACCTTGATCATCTGTAGATACAATTGGAGTATAAGAAGCTAATGAATGTGTAGCTTGAGTCTGAGCAGAGAAACTGCTGTTATAAGAACCCTTTATGTGGAATTTCAAACCTTTTGTAATGAAATCCAACTTCTGTTCCAACTTCACATCAGAAGTAAGTTTGTTGTTGCTGCTCTGCATATAACCTACGCCATAGTAACTCATACCTGCTGCACCTACAAAAGGAAGACGTAAATCAGGATTGTCTGCATAAGGTTCATCTGTCAAAGCAATCAAGTGGCCATTAACCAAGCCCGGGCTTGAGAATGGAGTAGAATAGTACATATTAATAAGCATACCAGCACTACCTTGACCTGTGTAAGGTTTATTGGCATCGTCTACACTACCTGCAACATTCATAGATAAAGTAGTAGTTTTTGTTACATCAATATCCAAGTTACTACGATAGTTAAAACGCTTGTAAGAATAGTCTACACTATATGGCAAACCAAAATTATCGAACAAACCACCTTGAGTATATGCACCTGCCGAAATAAAGTAGCGAACAGATTTTGTACCACCCGAAATGTTTACGTTGTGCTGAGTCTGCAAAGTAGCATCTTTCAAACAGTAGCTAATCCAGTCTGTACTAGGGAAGCGGATTGGGTCAGAACCATCTTTGAATTTCTGAACAACCGCATCAGTAAACATTACATTTTCTACACCATCATTGCGTTGCATTTGGTTATAGAAAGTAGCATATTCGTATGAACTTGCCATTTCCAATGGCTTAGTTGGGGCAATAATACTGGCTGAAGTAGAAAATGATATTTTCGCTTTACCTTCAGCACCACGTTTAGTAGTAATCAAAACTACACCGTTGGCACCACGAACACCAAATACAGCTGTAGCAGAAGCATCTTTCAATATGGAGATGCTCTCAATTTCATTCGGGTCGATGCTATTGAAATCACGTTCAACACCATCAACCTGAATCAAAGGAGCTGAATCATTAAATGTAGCTTTACCACGTACAAAGATAGATGCAGCATCACTTCCAGGCTCACCTGAATACTGTACAGTAGTAAGACCAGCCATCTGACCAGTCAACATGTTTGATATAGAACCGGTAGGTGTTTTTGCCAATTCTTTACCACCAACACTTGCTAATGATCCTGTTACTGATACTTTTTTCTGAGTACCGTAAGCTACAACTTCGACTTCGCCCAATACTTGTGTATCTTCATCAAGTACAATGTTCAGATTTGTTCCACTTACTACTACCACTTTAGGATTGTAACCAATGAATGAAACGACTAATTTAGCCTTGTCAGGTACATTCCCTAAACTGAACTTTCCATCAAAATCGGTTATGGTACCAATAGTCGTTTTTTCGATTACAACATTGGCTCCAATAATGGGTTCTCCATTTTTGTCCATGACGGTACCGGTAATGGTTCTTTTCTGCTGCATTTGCTCGTAACTATTAGTTACAGCTTTGCTTTCCGCCCCAAGAACAGGAGCAAAAGGTGCAGACAGCAAAAAAACAAGAAGAAGCCACCTTGACTTTACACGGTAGCCATACAGATTTTTTTCTTTTCTGTGTCTCATGCTTTAATTGTTTAGTATTAGAATCTCTATAAAAAATTTGGTTCAAAAATATTTAACCTATATAGATGCTGGATTTCCATCTACATAGGTTAATGCAAATATATTCTATATAAAAAAAGTGTTAAATGCAAAATTGTACATATACATAGATTATTATATACATTTCTACTCAAAATGACCAATTAGATACTATTTAATAAGTAATAAGAGGTAATTACAGATTTAACTGGTCTTAAATTAATTATACACTCGTTATACTATCTCCATCCATTTTGAATAGAATGATTGCAACAAATTTGATTTATCTGGTTTCTGTTTATGATTAATTATTTAAACAGATAACCTCTGAATAGACATTTTTTCAAGTCCGGACCGAAATAAAAGCCTGGATGAGTAGGTTGGTTATAAGCCACATTCTGAGTTACAATGCTCAAACGGTATAAAGGATCTTCCATGAATGTATGGAAACGATACTCTGTTGGATAGGTAGATACATATAAACGTAGCGATGAACTATCCGGTGTACGGAATAAGATTTCCTCTCGCCAATCCCCTACTATATCACCTTGAATAGATGGGTTTGCTTTGGTTCCGTTATTCCATGTGATGCCTTCAAACTGTTGCAGAGGTTTACATACACCCTCCTTCCAATCATATTTACTCACAGCTGCCTTGTCAAGTAGCTCACGCATTAAGTCTCCATCCCACCATACAGCCATATTCACCGAAAGTGTCCTCATATTAGGATTCACTGTTCCACCTTTTATATTGCGTATACCTTTCGACTGCCAAGACCACATTTCCAATCCATAATTAGTAGGATCAATATCTGCAGCCATGCAACGGCCTACATCATCACTGCTCTTTTCTTGGAAGATAACTTCACCTGTAGCAGCATTACGGAAACTAGTTCCATCTTTTTTGTTTTCATGGCAGCCCCATATTTGAAAACCTTCCATGTCCGGAGCAAACTTAGTGAGATGCATTGCGTCACCATGCCCCATACCTGTAGTATAAAGTCCCTTACCATTATTGTCAATAGCACACTGTCCGTAAATTATCTCATCACAACCATCACCATCCACATCGGCAACGCGTAAGTTATGATTCCCTTGTCCTGACCATCCTTCGTTACCTGGTTGTTTACTATCAAATACCCAACGGCTTTTCAACTCTTTTCCATCCCAATCATAAGCAGCCAAAACCGCACGTGTATAATAGCCACGACACATCACCACGCTAGGATGAACTCCATCCAAGTAAGCAACACAAGCTAAGAAACGGTCACTTCTGTTGGCACGGTTATCTCCCCAATCGGATAGGTTGCCACGTGCAGGAACATAGTCAATGGTCTTCATGGCTTCGCCTGTCAATCCACTAAACACTGTCAGGTATTCATTACCAGTAAGAATTCGTCCCTGATTCTTGTTTGTAGGCTTCCAGTCCTTATTCTTTTCTATAACCTTATTAATATTGGGATCCTTATTGACCAATTTTTCCACATCGACAGGCTCTCCTACTTCGCGATAATCAGCATTAGCATCGCCTATAATCTTTCCTTTTCCATCTATTGTACCGTCGGATGTTTTCATCACAACTTCAGAACATCCGTCACCATCCAAATCATAAACCATGAATTGTGTATAATGAGCTCCGGCTCTTACATTCCTTCCCAAGTCAATACGCCACAACTTTTCACCTGTTAAACGATAGCAGTCAAAAAGTACATTACCTGTATATCCGTCGTGTGCATTATCGTGAGAGTTCGAAGGATCCCATTTCAAGATTATCTCATATGATCCATCTCCATCCACATCGCCAATAGAAGCGTCATTGGCATTATATTGATATGTGTCTCCCGATGGGGTAACTCCGTCGGCAGGTTTGACTAATGGAATATCTACATAACCTATAGGTGCATTTGCCGGTAAAGTATATTTACCGCAAGTTTCTGTCAGCTCTTTCCCTTTCATTACCGGTTTAATCTGATAATCGGCAGATGAAATATCTCCATAGGAATCCAGGTAGTAAGTTCCCTGGCTGGCAGGTACTGAAGCTACTTTTTTCCCATTTCTGTATACATTAAATGATATTTTCATTGGATCGGCGGACAAATAGCGCCAAGTAACAAAAACTTGATTAGCTGATTTACGAACTGCGACTACCCCACGTCCCAACTTCTCCATCTGACGAGTAGGCATTTTCGCTGAAATCTGAAAAGAGTTTAAACTCAAAGCTCCTAAAAGCAAGAAAGCTATTTTTAAGCCCGTTTTTTTCATAAGATTCTATTATAGGTTATTTCTTTTATCAAAAAAGACTAATTTTCTAGTTACAAAAGAATCTTTTTTTGGAAAAAGACACTAAGTAAAATCATTCATAAACAATAGAAAATAATCCATCACTATAGAAAATAGAGGAAATTCATGCAGAAAATCAAAGGTTAACCTATTTCGTCTGTCATTAAACAAATGACATTAACATAACAAACCCCGAAAGCTCATTACAGGACTTTCGGGGTTCATATAAATCCATATTTCAGGACCTATTATTTCTTACTTATAAATTGAGAATATTTTTTACGACTCAATCTCACTAAGTTCAAGCCAACGCATACTCTTCTCATCAATCTCATCATTAATAAGTGGCAAGCGTTTTGATTTTTCTGTGAGCTCATCTACATTAAGATTACCGCTGCATAACTCCGCCTCAATATCTGCCTTCTCCTTTTCAAGTTCGGCAATCTCCTTCTCAAGTCTCTCGTACTCCTGCCTCTCCTTGAAAGACATACGACGTTTCTCGTTCAAACGAACTCTAGCCACCTTCTCCTCTGCAGGTTTTGCTTCCTGTTTTTCGCTCTCCCCTTTACTCTGTTTCCATTCACGATAATCGGAATAATTTCCAGGGAAGTCGCGAATATCACCCTGTCCGTTGAACACCAGAAGATGGTCAACCACTTTATCCATAAAGTAGCGGTCGTGACTTACAACAATAACACACCCCTTGAAACTTCTAAGATACTCTTCCAACACCTGGAGTGTGATTATATCCAGGTCGTTTGTAGGTTCATCGAGAACAAGAAAGTTCGGGTTACGCATAAGCACTGTACAGAGATAGAGACGACGTCTCTCTCCTCCGCTCAGTTTATAAACATAGCTGTATTGTGTCTCCGGAGTGAACAGGAAGTGTTGCAGGAACTGTGATGCAGTTAGTTTTCTACCGTCACCAAGTTCAATAACCTCTGCTATATTTGTGACAACATCTATCACCTTCATCTGTTCATCGAACTCCAAACCATCCTGTGAGTAGTAGCCGAAACGCACAGTCTCACCTATATCTATAGTTCCACTGTCTGGTTTCACCTCTCCCATCAATATCTTTATGAAAGTTGATTTTCCCGTTCCGTTATTGCCAACAATACCCATCTTCTCATAGCGAGAGAATATGTACGAGAAATCATCAAGTATCTTAAAGTTGTCGAAGCTCTTATAAAGATGATCAGCCTCGAAAATCTTTGAACCTATATACGAAGCCTTTACGTCAAGTCTCACGTTCGAGTCATTTGTGCGCTGCTTAGCCACCTTCTCGATCTCATAAAAAGCATCCTCACGATATCTTGCCTTATGTCCGCGTGCCTGAGGCATGCGTCTCATCCACTCAAGTTCGGTACGATACAGATTATTTGCTCTTGCTATCTCTTGGTTGGTTGCATCAACCCTCTCCTGTCTCTTCTCAAGATAATAGCTATAGTTGCCTTTGTATGAGTATACCTGCTTGTTATCTATCTCAATAATCTCCGAGCATACTCTGTCAAGGAAGTATCTATCATGAGTTACCATCAAAAGAGATATATTTCCACGACTCAGATAGCCTTCTAGCCACTCTGTCATATCTAGGTCAAGGTGGTTGGTAGGCTCATCCAATATTATGAAATCAGGTTCTGTAATAAGAACATTTGCAAGTGCAACTCGCTTGAGCTGCCCACCTGAAAGATGCTTTATCTTCTGATCGAAGTTTCTGATCTTTAACTGGGAGAGTATCTGCTTTGCTTTGCGCTCATAATCCCAAGCCTTTTCATGCTCCATGCGGACAAGAAGTTCCTCCATTCCCGGATTACCTTCAGTCTCTATGCACTCTTCATACTCCTTTATAAGTTGTATGGTGCTGTTTCCATGATGGAAACAAGCCTCTATAACACTCAAGTCCTCCGGATAGTGAGGATCCTGTTCAAGGTATCCCACTTTCAGGTCACGTCTGAAAGAGATAGTTCCTTCGTCGTATCCCTCTTTTCCGGAAATTATATTAAGTAATGTAGTCTTGCCGCTTCCGTTCTTGGCTATAAGTCCAATTCTTTGACCCTCTGCCACGCCGAAAGATATTTTATTGAATAAAACAAGATCGCCAAAAGATTTGGTCAATCCCTCAATTTGCATGTATGGGGTCATAATAATTCTGAAATTTTCTCTGCTATATTATCAAACTCTTCATTCAGGTTACACCTATTACCCTCTTTTATCTTGCCCCATATAATGCCGACAGGATCTACAATAAAGTCGGTGTTTTTGAAACGTAGCACAGGATATTCACTCTTGCCGTCGACAACAGTAGCCCAATCCATGCCATCCATCTCATTAATGATTATTGTTCCGAAAGCCATTGCAAAGGATACCCAAGGATCTTTCTGTTTTACATTGAATTTTCCACTGTCAAGCATCTTCTGTATACTTGTAATATCACTCTCTTGCGATGTAAAATCTCTCGAGAGCTCTTTCTTGATAGTTGATACCGCCCAGTCGAAGCCGGCATTTATCTCCTCTATCTCAAGAAGACGTGCCTGAATTATCTCTTTTGTAACTTTACTGTTATCGCGTACAACAATCGATTTTATTATCTGCTCGGCAACACCCTTATCACCTCCTTTGCATACAGTGAAGCTACACTCTATAGATGTATTCTTTTCACCTGTTATCCAAATATGTGTAGTGTACCACACTCCCTCTTCGTTAAAGCTCTCGCAGCTATAAGCACACTTCAAGTTGCCAACATTCACAATCGTTGCTGTCGTGTTATTGTCTAGTTCAAACTTGATACACTCCTCGGCATACTTATCCGATTTATCTTTGAATGCAGAGATTCTGAAGTTTCCATCCCACTTCTCCGGGTTGTAGAAAAGAAAGCTCTCAGCAGTATCTTCAAATTCGTTCCATGTCTGAGGCAACTCTATAGAGAACCATCCTCCAGGAGATATAAATTTCATACTCACCTATTTAATAGTTAAAAATTAACAGGAAGAATCTCTATCCAATAGTCATCCGGGTCGTTGATAAAATAGAGTCCCATATCATGATTTTCAAAGCATATGCATCCCATTTCACGATGAAACTCACGAATCTGGTCATAATCGCCCTCAACACGGATGCAGAGGTGACTTTCATTTTCACCCAACTCATAAGCAGAGTTATGGTCACGCAGCCATGTCAGTTCGAGTAGGAAACCAGTTGTATCATCAGCCAGGTATACAAGTTCGAAAGAGCCGTCAGCAGCCTTTTTTCTCTTAGCCACATGAAGTCCTACAGCCTTCTCATAGAAAGCTATACTTTTATCAAGGTTAGTCACATTGATATTGAAATGATCGAATCTTCCTTTTATCTTCATATCTATAGTTTTATTATTTGTCCACTATGTGTAACGGGAATGAACTCCACTCCCTTCTCCTGCGCAATCTTACCGAATGCATTTGCCTTGTCATATTCAGGTGTAAAATGCATTGGTACAAAGGTACGAGTTTTTATCTTATCTATAAACTGCGTTGCACCACGCATATACTCACTTCCCAATCGTGGGTCGACAGGAAACATCACCACATCCATCTCTTTTACCTGTCTGTATATATAGTCGAGCTGATAAAGAAAATATTTCTCATTTCTCTTCCACTCAGCCTCATCGCTCTCATCCATCCAGTGCCAGTTATTCAGGTCGCCTGCATGAAAGAACGTCTTTCCCTGAGCTTCAATAAGGAAGGAGACGCCAACATCGGTAGATCCGAAAGCCTTTATCTTTAGAGTTTCATCCACATACTCCTCTCCTTTCCTGAGCCACAAAGCATCCTCTTCTTTAGCACGACGATGTTTCAAGATATCTTTTGATAGGATATAAATTATATCAGGTCTCTTTTCTCTCCATGTAAGAACCTCTTTATTAAAATGATCAGGATGAAAATGAGAAGAGAGCACGTAAAGTTTCCCCTCTCTTTGTAGAATACCATCGTGCAAAATTCCACTATGCGGAACTCCATCATCACCATACTCTTTCGAATCCATGTAGTAATCCATTACCACAGTAAATCCATCACCAAGAAGAGCAAAACCACTATGAAAAATATAAACCAGCTCCATAATCAAAATATATCTTTATACTATATAAATATTCCCAAAGTTATGAAAATCAATCGGTGTCTCATAAACTATGAACAATCTTTAGCAATAAAAATTTATTTTCCTATAGGCTGCACCTTCGAGCGGGTCTTTTTATCTATCTCAAGGAACATGTAGTTCACCTTACCTGAGTGTATGAGAGAGTCATTCTGAAGATAGATTTTTGTAGCATATTCCTTAGACTTCTCGAATGTGAGTTTGGACATCTGATTCTTCGACTTGCCAACCATCGTTGAGTCAAGTTTTTCATCCGGAAAGAAATCATCCATATTTATATCACCTATCATTGTTGTCTCAAGGAAACTTATTTTCTTATGCGACTTGTCAGTATAATAGCCAACAAACATATGCCCCGGTACTCTTACCAGTATAGGGTTAATATTAATAGCCTTCAGAAGAGATGCAAAAAGAACACTTCCATCCACACAGTTTATTTGTGAAGAGGCCAAAGCATCATCCACTGTACGCACCCTCTGAGTATAGACCACATTTGAGGAGAGACTGGAGTTTGTTATAGAACTATATCTGAAGTTTCTCTTCTGAAGTACATTCCACAGAGCATATACCTGTCGATCGACATTTCCAGGACGTACATTACTACCCTGATAGCCAAGAAATCTGTTTACTATCCTTGTATCAAGAGCTTCACGCAGTATCTTATCTATCTGAGGATTATCTTCATTTACATAAGCTGCAAAGAACTCTCCTGTATCATGCAGCTTCATATTATGGTCATAATAGCCAATAGGGCACTCGTTTATGCTACGCATTGATGCTGTCTTAAGTCTTTGAGCGAGTTCCTTGCCATTAAGCTCCGCCTTTATAGCTATAGCTACCGGAACAGCCTGCTTATTATCACGCAGTGCCTGATAGTTCCATATTACATCTGGATATACTATATACTCTTTACCTGATTTAGGCAGGATAAATTCAGAAACAGACTCTGAGAAGAATGGTGATTGGGCAATTTCAACGCGCAGGCGACTATTAATATGGTTATTCTTTATGCGTATTGCTATTCCTGATTTCGGATTGCCCACATAATCTGAATCCATGGGCTCAATAATATTGGAATCAGTAGTTGCTGTAGATAATATGGTAGATGGGAATATATTACCTCCCAAAGGAATCTCTATTTCTAAATCTGCTCTAAAAGGATCTGTCCTATAAACATAGAAAGCCAGCATCAAGAAAATGATGCCTGAAAGTGAGATAGTACTCCACTGCCATTTATTCAACTTTTTAATAATCATAATGATTAAGAGACCATTTAAAAGTAAATAAGTACGCATTTAAGTAAATGCATACTTTAATAATGATATTATACTTACAGATACTATCTTACAGCAATGCTCTCTATCTCTACCAAAGCTCCTTTTGGCAGTTCCTTTACGGCAACAGCTGAACGAGCAGGAAAATCTTCAGTGAAATATGTAGCATAAACCTTATTCATACCTGCAAAAAGAGACATATCCGCAAGAAAAACTGTTGTCTTAACAATATTAGCTGTTGTAAGACCGGCTTTTTCAAGGATAGCTTTTATGTTTTCAAAAGATTGCTTTGTCTGTTCCTCTATTCCTCCTTCAGCCAATACGCCGGTAGAAGGTACTACAGGAATTTGACCTGAGATGAATACCATTCCATTTGCCTCAATAGCCTGACTATATGGACCTATAGCTGCAGGAGCCTTTTCAGTAAAAATCACACTCTTCATAATATTTATATCATTTTATTAAAACAAAGCTAAATTAATAGTTTTAAAAAAGAAATCGGGTAGCAAAAGGCAATAAATTTCCTTTTTACGTTCATTTAACATGATAATAATTACTAATATTGACAACTCATAAATCAAGCAATTATATAAATTAATTAAAATTATTTTCTCTTTTAACTTGTGTATATGAAATAATTACTATCTTTGTGCTCTGTAAGTTTATACTTATCCTTTAAGTATAATGTAAGGCTTACTTCCCTTATAAATAAATACTATATCAATTTATCCTATTTCAACGTAGAGCATACTTCTCCTTTCTAATTTTTCACCCATAATTATTTCCTAGGAGATCTCTCTGTGATGAGTAAATAACATTTCACTAAAAATACTATATGTATAACATTATTCAATTAAACGACAAAAATTTGTCGGAATTGCAATCAATTGCAAAAGAATTGGGTATAAACAAAATTGACTCTTTAAAGAAAGAAGATCTTGTTTATAGAATTCTTGACGAACAGGCAATTGTAAGTGCAACTCAAAAAGTCGCATCTATCAAATCCAATGAGGAGAGAAAAGATGCTCAGGCTAAAAAAAGATCACGCATAAATGTGAAGAAAGAGGGCGACAAAGTATACACAGCCTCTAAAGACAAAGCACAAAAAATAGAATCAAACAACTCTAATGTTAATCCGCAAGCAAAACCTGCAGAGGAAAAGACAGTTAATGAAGCAAAGCCTTCTTTAGAGACAGTAATAGCCGAAAAGGTTGAGACTGTCGAAAAGAAAGAAGATACACAGGCAAAGAAGAAACCTGCAAGAAAAAACAATGCTTCTAAAAAAGCTAAGAGTGAAAATATTACTGATGAGAAAGCTGAAGAGATTGTAAGAGAACAAAAGGAGGTTAAACCTGAAGAACCTAAAGCAGCTTCCAGAAAGGTAGAAAAAGTAGAAGAAAAAGCAGAGGCAATTCTTCCTGAATTGGAGTTTGAAAACGAAAATGAAGACTTTATACCTATCGAAGACCTTCCTTCAGACAATGTAGAACTTCCAAGCGAGCTTATCGGAAAGTTTGAAGCTACGAAAAAAAATGCTCCAACAACACAACCTGCAGCAGCAAACAACCAAAACAAGCCTCAACAGAATCAGCAAAATCAGCCTCGTCAGCAACGCGATTTCCAGAACAACAAGTTCAACAACCAACCGCGCAACAACAATAACAACCAGCCTAGGAACAATAAGGATGCAGAAGCAGAGAACACTCCAGCACCACATCAAGAGAGAAAGCCGGTTGAAAAGCCATACGATTTCGAAGGAATTTTATCAGGAACAGGTGTATTAGAGATAATGCCTGACGGATATGGTTTCTTACGTTCATCAGATTACAACTATCTATCATCACCAGATGATATATATGTATCACAATCTCAGATCAAATTATTCGGTCTTAAGACAGGTGATGTAGTTGAAGGTTCTATACGTCCTCCAAAAGAGGGTGAAAAATATTTCCCACTTGTAAAGGTAGAGAAGATCAACGGACTTAATCCCGGACTGGTGCGTGACCGTGTTCCATTCGATCACCTCACTCCTCTTTTCCCGGAAGAGAAATTCAAACTTTGCAAAGGTGGATATGCTGACAACCTCTCTGCCCGCATGGTAGATATGTTCGCTCCTATCGGTAAGGGACAGCGTGCACTTATCGTAGCACAGCCAAAGACAGGTAAGACAATCTTACTAAAAGATATAGCTAATGCAATCGCAGCAAATCACCCTGAAGTATATATGATAATGCTCCTTATCGACGAACGTCCTGAGGAGGTTACAGATATGGCAAGAAGTGTAAATGCTGAGGTTATTGCATCTACATTCGATGAGCCTGCAGAAAGACACGTGAAAATTGCAGGTATCGTTCTTGAGAAGGCAAAGAGAATGGTTGAATGCGGTCACGATGTCGTAATCTTCCTTGACTCAATAACACGTCTTGCTAGAGCATACAACACCGTATCTCCTGCTTCAGGTAAGGTACTTTCGGGTGGTGTCGATGCAAATGCACTACACAAACCAAAACGTTTCTTCGGTGCTGCACGTAACATTGAAAATGGTGGCTCATTGACAATCGTTGCAACTGCACTTATTGATACAGGTTCTAAGATGGATGAGGTTATCTTCGAAGAGTTCAAGGGCACCGGTAACATGGAGCTGCAGCTCGACCGCAACTTAAGCAACAAACGTATATTCCCTGCTGTCAACATTGTTGCATCAAGTACTCGTCGCGACGACTTGCTACTCGACAAGACAACTCTCGACCGTATGTGGATACTACGCAAGTATCTCTCGGATATGAATCCTATCGAAGCAATGGACTTCGTAAAGAGCAGATTGGAGAATACTCGCGACAACGAAGAGTTCCTTATGAGCATGAATTCATAATAGAAAACATTATAGAAGAAAAAGCCGCTGTCCCGAAAGGAACAGCGGCTTTTATATTAATATTTTACTATCTCAAACTTCAGGATATCTAAACTAAGCTTTAGGATATTAATCCTAAGGCTTAGGATTAATAAACTGAAGTTATGGACAAAATTTTCTTTTTTTAGCGAAAGAGATTTCCTTAGAAAGGAAGATCATCTTTCTCATCTGTAGATGCAAAATCTACAGGTGCAGCATTCAATGGAGGAAATGGTGATGATTGATCCATACCTGCAGGTTGTGCTGCAACACGTTCTACCTTCCATGCACGAATAGAGTTGAACCATCTTCCGTTCCATTCTCTTGCATCAACGTCAAAAGAGACTGTAATCTCCTCGCCTATCTGCACATTAAACTGCTCTATTTTATCAGCACCGAAAATATCGAAACACATCTTTCTTGGATATTGGTCGTGAGTCTCTATAACATATTCCTGTACTTTCCATTCATTTCCTGTTTTTGAAACGCCTCCGCGTGGCTCCAAAACAGCTATAACTTTACCTGTCAATTCCATTGTCTTTACATTTTTAAAGGTCACGAAATTAAGGTTTTCATTTTGAGTATACTAATTTTTAAAGATTTTTTTAATTAGAGTACATAATCTTTTTATAACTTTGGCAATTAATAGTGTTTAAAAAACAATAAGAAAAAAATAAAAAATCAATAATATAAAAGCTATGAAGTTCATTGTTTCAAGTACTGGTTTATTCAGTCATTTACAAGCTATAAGCCGCGTTATTAATTCAAAAAACACACTACCAATTTTGGACTGTTTCTTGGTTGAATTGAATGATGGAACTCTTTCACTTACCGCATCAGATAATGAAACTACTCTGTCAACATCTATCGAAGTAAATGAGTATGATAAGGATGGCCGTTTTGCTATATCTTCAAAAACTATTCTTGATGCACTCAAAGAGATTCCGGAACAGCCTTTGACTTTTGATGTAAATCTTGAGACACTGGAAATCATGGTTCAGTATCAGAATGGTAAATATAACCTTGTAGGTCAGAATGCAGATGAATATCCACAGGCCCCTGCTCTTGGTGATTCCGCAGCAGAGCTTTCAATAAGCGCTTCATTGCTTCTTTCCGGCATCAACCGTACAATATTTGCCACTGCAGATGACGAACTTCGTCCTGTGATGAACGGTATCTATTTTGATATCACTCCTGAGAGCATCACATTTGTTGCTTCTGACGGTCACAAGCTTGTTAAGAGCATGACTTTCGAAGCTAAGGGAAGTGATAAGGCAGCATTTATATTGCCTAAGAAACCTGCAAATATCCTTAAGAACCTCCTTCCTAAAGAGAGCGAAGATGTAAGAGTATCATTCGATGACAGAAACGCAATCTTCACAATGGAGAAATACTATATGGTATGTCGTCTTATCGAGGGACGCTACCCTAATTACAATTCAGTAATTCCACAAGGGAATCCTCACCGTGCAACTATAGACCGTCAGATGATGATCAGTGCACTTCGTCGTGTTTCAGTATTCTCATCTCAGTCAAGCAGTCTTATCAAGCTTCGCTTCAGTGAGAATCTGGTTCAGGTATCAGCACAGGATATAGACTTCTCTACTTCTGCAGAGGAGGCTCTTATCTGTCAGTACACTGGTGCAAACATGAGTATCGGATTCAAGTCTACATTCCTGATCGACATACTCAGTAACATGGCATCACAGGATGTAATCTTTGAATTAGCCGATCCATCAAGAGCAGGTGTAATTGTTCCGGCTGAACAGGAGAAAGAAAAAGAGGATGTTCTTATGCTCCTTATGCCAATGATGCTGAATGACTAAATAAAAATACGTAAATGAATTTAAATCTTAAAAACCCGATAGTCTTCTTTGACTTGGAGACTACCGGCGTTAATATAAATACCGACAGAATTGTAGAGATTTGTTATCTTAAAGTTTATCCAAATGGTAATGAAGAGTCCAAAACCATGCGTATTAACCCGGAGATGCATATTCCTGAATCATCATCAGCCATACATGGCATTTATGATAAGGATGTAGAAAACTGTCCTACGTTCAAAGAGGTAGCTAAAGATATCGCTAAAGATATTGAGGGTTGCGACCTGGCAGGTTTCAACTCAAACCGTTTCGATATCCCTGTCCTTGCCGAAGAGTTTCTCAGAGCAGATGTAGATATCGATATGATGAAGAGAAAATTTATTGATGTTCAGGTGATATACCACAAGCTGGAACAACGCACCCTTTCGGCTGCATATAAGTTCTACTGCAAAAAGGACCTTGATGATGCTCATACAGCCGAGGCTGATACTAAAGCAACATATGAAGTATTGAAGGCACAGCTTGACATGTATCCTGAGGATTTGAAGAATGACATGGCTTTCCTTGCCGACTACTCAAGCTTCAACCGCAACGTAGACTTCGCCGGAAGAATTGTATATGACAATAACGACGTAGAGGTCTTCAACTTTGGAAAGTATAAAGGTGCTTCTGTAAAAGAGGTACTGCAGAGGGATCCCGGATATTATGGATGGATTCTTAATGGTGACTTTACACTCAATACAAAAAATGTATTGACAAAAATCAGACTGCGCGAAAGCGGCATGATTAAATAAGATGAAAGGAAAGAAAATAGTATTAGGTATAACCGGAAGTATAGCCGCCTATAAAGCGGCTATACTAATTCGTGGGCTTATCAAAAAAGGTGCTGAGGTACAGGTCGTCATAACACCTGCCGGAAAGGAGTTTATCACCCCTATCACGCTATCGGCACTGACAAGCAAGCCTGTAATAAGTGACTTCTTCTCACAAAGAGATGGCACATGGCATAGCCATGTTGATCTGGGTCTTTGGCAGATGCCATGGTGATAGCACCGGCAACAGCATCTACCATAGGAAAGATGGCAAACGGCATAGCCGACAACATGCTTATCACAACCTATCTATCAATGAAGGCTCCTGTATTCATTGCTCCGGCTATGGACCTGGACATGTACAGACATCCATCTACCCAACATAACCTTGAAGTTCTAAAGTCGTATGGCAACCATATCATAGAGGCTGCCGACGGTTTTCTGGCAAGCCATCTTGTAGGTAAGGGACGTATGCAGGAACCTGAGGTCATAATAGAACAGCTTGAGAAGTTCTTCTCCTCTTCTTTACCGATGAAGGGAAAGAAAGTTATGATTACTGCCGGTCCTACTTACGAAAAGATTGATCCTGTACGCTTTATAGGCAACTACTCCTCAGGAAAAATGGGATTTGCCCTTGCTGAAGAGTGTGCCAACAGAGGTGCTGAGGTAACTCTTATATCTGGTCCTGTCTCTCTCTCTGTGAACAACCCTCTTATAAAGAGAGTTGATGTTGAGTGTGCCGATGAGATGTACAGAGCAGCTAAAGAGGAATTTTCTAACTGCGACGCCGCAATACTATGCGCAGCCGTAGCTGACTTCACCCCTGAGGAGAGTGCTCCAACAAAGATAAAACGTGGAAAGGATGACATGGTGCTTCGTCTTAAACCTACACAAGATATAGCTGCTGCTCTTGGAAAAGAGAAGAGAGATAACCAGATACTCGTGGGCTTTGCTCTTGAGACAAACAACGAGCAGAAGAATGCACGTGAAAAACTGGAAAGAAAGAGATTCAACTTCATAGTACTCAACTCACTTAATGATAAGGGTGCAGGATTCAGACACGATACCAACAAGATATCAATTATCGACAAAGAGAGTGTCACAGAATATCCTTTGAAATCAAAGGATGAGGTTGCCAAAGACATTATTGACAAGCTAAATAAAGAATTTTAATTCGGTATGTTACAGTCAATCTATATACAGAACTATGCATTGATAGATACATTGGATATCAATTTCAACACCGGCTTCTCTGTGATTACAGGTGAGACAGGAGCTGGAAAGTCAATCATATTGGGTGCCATAGGACTTCTGTTAGGCCAGAGAGCCGACATCAAGGCCATTAAGTGTGGCGAAACAAAGTGTATAGTTGAAGCTAAATTTAATATATCATCATACAATATGGAGTCATTTTTCAAGGAGAACGACCTTGAATTTGATTCTAATGATTGCATTATTCGCAGAGAGCTATATGCTTCAGGCAAAAGCCGAGGTTTCATCAATGACTCCCCGGCTTCATTGGCTCAGATGCGTGAACTTGGTGAGCAGTTGATAGATGTTCATAGCCAGCACCAGAATATGCTCCTCAATAATGAGGAGTTTCAGATGAATGTGCTTGACATAATTGCCAAAGACGAGAAGGAGCTTGGCAAATATTCGGATATATATCATCAATATAAGGAGACTGCTAAACGACTTGCGGATACCATTGCAAAGGCAGAGAAAGAGAGAGAAGATGAAGACTATATACGTTTTCAACTTCAGCAACTTGACGATGCCTCTCTGAAAGAGGGAGAACAGGAGGAGTTGGAAAATGAGGCGGAGATGCTTGCACATGCCGAGGAGATTAAGTCAAATCTTTTCAAGGTGAGCAACATGATGGCAGAAGATGATATGAATATGCTTATTGCCATGAAAGAGTCCATTTTGACACTTCAGAACGTATCAAAGCACTACCCTGCTGCATCTGAATGGGCTGAGCGTCTTAACTCATGCTTTATAGATATAAAAGAGCTATCCCACGAAATCTCAAATGCACAAGAAGAGGTTGAGTTCAACCCATCACGTCTTGAGTTTGTGAACGATAAGCTGAACACTATATACTCTTTAGAGCAGAAACATCATGTTGATTCTGTGGAGCAGTTGATAGAGATTGCAGAGAAGTATCGTTCACAACTTACCGAGATAACATCTTTTGATCAGATAATCTCAGAACTTGAGAGTAAAAAGGAAAAAATATATAGTGACCTGTTAGCTCAAGCAAAAGTCCTCACATCACTGAGAAGAAAAGCTGCTCAGGATGTAGAGAAGAAAATGCAGGAGTTGCTTGTGCCACTTGGCATGCCTAACGTAAGGTTCTGTGTAGAGGTTACTCAGCGCAAAGAGCCTGATACTAAAGGTATGGATAATGTACTCTTCCTCTTCTCAGCCAACAAGAACGGAACACTACAGAATGTGGCAACAGTTGCATCAGGAGGTGAGATTGCCCGTGTAATGCTTTCACTGAAAGCGATGATAGCTGGTGCCGTTAAGCTGCCTACCATAGTGTTCGATGAAATAGATACAGGTGTATCAGGCTCAATAGCCGAGAAGATGGCCCTCATCATGGAGGATATGGGCAAACATAACCGTCAGGTGATAAGCATAACCCATCTTCCTCAGATTGCAGCAAGAGGTACAACACATTATAAGGTCTACAAGGAGGATACCGAGACTAGAACTATCAGTCACATAAAGATGTTAGACCAAAATGAGAGAATAAAAGAGATTGCCAATATGCTTAGCGGTTCTACTTTGACAGAAGCAGCGATGAACAACGCTAAAGTACTTTTAGGCATTACAAATTAATAAAGATAAATATGTTTGAAAAAAATGAGATGATATTCGGCGTACGTGCTGTTATTGAAGCTATCGAGGCCGGAAAAGAGATTGATAAGATATTGATTAAGAAAGATATCCAGAGTGATCTTTCCAAGGAGTTGTTCGCTGCTCTAAAAGGTACAGTAATACCTGTTCAGCGCGTTCCTATTGAGAGGATTAACAAGATAACAATGAAGAACCATCAAGGTGTAATAGCATTTATCTCTTCAATAACTTATCAGAAAGTTGAAGACTTGGTGCCATTCCTTTTCGAAGAGGGTAAAAATCCTGTTTTGGTGCTTCTCGACGGAATTACCGATGTCAGAAACTTCGGAGCAATTGCAAGAACATGCGAATGTGCCGGAGTCGACGGTGTCATAATACCATCACGCAATAGCGTAAGTGTTAACGCTGATGCAGTAAAGACATCTGCAGGAGCTCTTCACACTCTTCCCGTATGTCGTGAATCAAACTTAACCCAGACAATAAAGTTCCTCAAGGATAGCGGTTTCCGCATTGTTGGAGCTACAGAAAAGGGTGACTACGACTATACAAAAGCTGATTACAAGAATCCTGTATGTATCATCATGGGTGCTGAGGATACAGGAATACCATACGAGCATCTTGCGTTGTGCGACGAATGGGTAAAGATTCCTATTATGGGAAAGATACAATCACTTAATGTGTCGGTAGCAGCAGGAGTTCTTATCTATGAAGTCCTCAAGCAACGTGGATTTGATAATAATCAAGAATAATTTATCACATAATATCATGAGAAGACATCTATTTACTATCATCGGTATTCTGGTTTGTCTGAGCTCTGCCAATGCGCAGAACTCACCAAAGTGGACCGATAAAGCTAAAAAGGCTGTTGTTTCAGTCATTACATACGACAATTCAAATAAGATAAAGAGTACCGGCAACGGATTCTTTATAAGTGCAGATGGTGTTGTTCTATCCGACTATTCTCTTTTTGAGGGTGCCAATAGAGCAGTTATTGTAAATGCAGATGGTAAAGAGATACCTGTTGAGTCTATCATGGGTGCAAATGCCATGTACGATATCATCAAGTTCAAAGTATCTTCTGAAAAGAAGCACCCTGCTCTTGAGGTTGCCAAAAATGCTCCCGCAGTTGGCGAGACAGTATATCTGCTACCATATTCAACACAGAAATATGCCGACTGTGAGGCAGGTAAAGTATTGAAAGTTGACAGTATTGGTACTAATGGTTTCTACTATACTCTTGACATAAAGTCTTCGTCAAAGTCTATAAGCTGCCCTGTTATGAATGCTAATGGTCAGGTTATCGGACTTATACAGAAAAGCGCCACTGAGGATGCTAAAGAGATTTATGCTATCGGAGCAAGTCTGGCTGAAGCATTGAATATATCTGCCCTCTCAATAAATGATACATATCTCTCAAAGATAAATATCAAGAAGGCACTTCCTGATAATGAAGATCAGGCACTTATATATATCATGATGGCAACAGGTAAGATATCTGCCGAGGAGAGACTGGCAATTCTGAATGACTTCGTAGCTAAGTTCCCTGAGAGTACTGAAGGATACCTCAGAAGAGCTGCATACTATATGGATGTAAATGATGAGAACAGTTGGAAACTTGCAGATAGTGATATGAAGAGTGCTAACTCTGTATCAAAGAAGAAGAGTGAAACAGACTTCAACATAAGCAAGCTCATCTACACATACAACATATCTATAGGTGATAAGAAACATAATCCTAACTGGACATACGAGAAAGCTATCGACATGATCAACACCACTATAGCATCCGATCCACAGCCACTATACATACAGTACAGAGGTGACATTTACTTTGCAATGAAGAAGTATGCTGAAGCTTTCGATAATTATCAGAAAGTAAACCAATCACCTATTGCAGCCCCTTCTACATTCTTCTCTGCTTCAAAAGCAAAACAGCTTACTGAAGGTGCAGATATGAACGAGGCACTCGCCTTGCTTGACAGTGCTGTTGTAAGGTTGACTAAACCATACACTGCCGATGCTGCACCATATTTCTATGAAAGAGCAGACCTTAAGGCTAGAATTGGAAAACATCGTGAAGCAGTAGCCGACTACAATACATTTTATGATATAGCTGTAGGAAATGTAAATGCACAGTTCTATTACCAGAGAGAACAGTCTGAGATACAGTGTAAGATGTTCCAGCAGGCTATAGATGATATGAACAAAGCTATCGAACTTGAGTCAGATAATTTTGCTCTCTGGGCAGAGAAAGGATCTTTACATATGCGTGTCTCTCAGTTCAATGAAGCTATTGCAGCACTTGAGAAGGCAAAATCTATTGATCCTAAAGAGAGTTCTGTATATAGAATGATAGGATATTGTCAGATACAGTCGAATAACAAGAAAGATGGTATTGCCAACCTCACCAAAGCAAAAGAGATGGGTGATACTGTTGCAGGAACAATACTTGAGAAGATGAAATAATCTTATCGGAATTATCAATACAATAAAAAGGCTGGGTTCACTTCAAACAATCGGAACTCAGCCTTTTTCTTTCAATCTTTTAAACTATGATTCTCTTATGGTTTGATAGGCTGTCCCATCTCGGAAGCCTCAGCGTCATTACCATCAAGTTTAAATAGCATGAAGTTTGGATTCTTCTTTGAATAAGGAGCCCACTTGCCACTCTTAGGGCCGTTAGGGTCACCGTACTTAGCAAAGTTTGTCCAAGCTGTCAGCATTACTTCCGACAAATCCCAGTCACCTTTAGTCCAAGGTCTCCAGCAATGTTTCAATGACTTGAATACAAACCAGAGGTCAGAAGAGTGGAAAGCACCTTTCAAAACGTTAGCTCTTCCGTCTGTTGGCAAAGGGCGCGCAAACTGATAAGCAAATACCTTATCACCAAGAGCAGCTCTGTTCAAGCAGAAATCAGCTATACCTGGAGCCATATTACCCATATCGTTCAATGTGAAACCTATCATATAAGGAACGTTAGGAAGCTTGTTGCTCAAAGCTGCATTATCGAAGCTTTGAACAGATACATAGTTGTCTATGATTGGAGAAGCAGCGATTCTCTTATAATTCTTTGTTACTGCACTATATAGATTTCCTAATGTATAAATAGTCTCAGTAGATGCAGCTCTCATCTTCTTAAGGTCTGTCATTCCTGCCCAGTCCATAATCTCTTTAGTCTGATTAGCCGACTCCTCCATAGTTATAGGAGCAAAAGCACGCATCATAGGACTGTTCATAGCAGGAGCATTCTTTGCAGCCTCTTCAGCAGCCTTAGGAGTAGTGATACCACCACCGCTCATTATAATGACCTTATTGAACATACCTTTAGTAAGTGGAGACTCACAAAGAGTCTTTACACTACCCGCTCCTGCACTCTGACCGAAAATTGTTACGTTGTCAGGATCTCCACCGAACTGTGCGATATTCTTCTTTATCCACTTCAACGACTCTATCTGGTCCATGATACCATAGTTTCCTGCCACTTTATTAGGGCTCTCTTGTATCAGTTCAGGGTGTGTCAGGAATCCGAATACGCCAAGACGATAGTTGATAGATACAAGGACAACATCCTTGTCAGCCCATTCCTGTCCGTCGAACTCAGGCTCTGATCCCCATCCTTCACGATATCCGCCACCATGTATCCAAAGAGCCACAGGAAGTTTTTTGTTCACATCACCAGGAGCTTTTGTCCACACATTAAGGTAAAGGCAATCTTCACTGTAAGGAGACTCATCACCATAGCCCCACTCTGTTGTATATCCACCAGGATAATGTACTGACTGATAACCCGGGTGTCCGAACTTATCTGCTTTAAAAACTCCATCCCAAGCCTTTACAGGTTGCGGAGCTTTCCAACGCAAGTCATTTATAGGAGCAGCAGCATAAGGAATGCCACGATATACAAAGACACCTTCCTTTTCGGTGGTGACTCCTTGTACTTTTCCTCCCTCTATATTAAGGAGAGGACTTTGCTGCGCATATGCCATCATAGGCAATGCAGCCAAAAGCAATAAAATAGTCTTCATTGTAAATAAATATATCTGTTAACGAGATAAAGTTATATGTACTTTTATAAATCCTTTCAGACTAATCTTACATTTTTTTATCTCTATGTTACATAGATTTTCAATCCTCAAGAAATAATTAACTTATTGTACAAAAGACAAATTCTTTTAATAAAATCTTTTGTTTTTATCTCGATTTAGATATAAGTTTGAACCATATTAAAGCACCTTACTTAAAGTTTTTACAACATTTATTTAAACAAATTGTACTATGAAAAGTATGAAATTTACTTCATTATTAACTTTAGCAGCATTCGGTCTGTTCACTATCAGTGCAGATGCTCAAGTAAAAGAGGACTTTGTTCCTTCAACAAAAAATCAACCTGGTCAGCAATACCCTATGGTAAATTCTCAGGGTTACGCACGTTTCCGTGTAAATGCCCCTCAAGCTGAATCAGTATCAGTAAGCTTAGGTCTTGGCGGTAAAGGCGGAACCAAACTTGTAAAGGGAGAAGATGGCGTATGGACTGGGACAACAGAAGGTCCTATGGACGAAGGATTCCACTACTATCACCTCACTGTAGATGGTGGCGTTCTTAATGATCCGGGAGCAAACAACTTCTATGGTTCAACACGTTGGGAAAGCGGTATTGAGATTCCTGCAAAAGATCAGGATTTCTATGCTTTGAAGAATGTTCCTCACGGAAATGTACAACAGGTACTCTTCTTCTCAAAATCAACAAATACTGTACGTCGTGCATTCGTATATACTCCTCCTTTCTACGGAAAAACAAATACCAAATATCCCGTTCTATATCTTCAGCATGGCTGGGGTGAAGATGAGACAGCATGGTCTACTCAGGGACATGCAAACCTTATCATGGACAACCTCCTTGCAGACGGCAAGATCAAACCTTTTATCATTGTAATGACATACGGTATGACTAACGAGGCTAAATTCGGTCAGATAAACAGCTTCAACTACAAAACATTCGAGACAGTGCTTGTTGATGAACTTATACCTTATATAGATGCAAACTTCAACACTATAGCTGATAAGAACCACCGTGCAATGGCAGGTCTATCTATGGGTGGAATGGAGACAAAGAACATCACACTTTCACGTCCTGAAACATTCGGTTATTACGGATTGTTGAGCGGCGGTGTTTATGCTCCAAAGGATATAAAGGACAAAAACCAGGTTAAGGGCATATTCATGAGTTGTGGTAGTAAAGAAAATCCTGATGGAATCAAGAAAGCTACAGAAGATATGAAACAGGCAGGATTCAATGCTGTCTCTTATATCTCTCCTGATACAGCACACGAGTTCCTTACATGGAGAAGAAGCCTCTATCAGATGGCTCCACTACTCTTTAAATAAATAAAACAGAAAAGTAGGGTATGTTATGCGCATGCTCTACTTTTTTTATATAAACGACATTAATTCCATTTCTATGAAAAGAAAAACTTATTGTTCATTAATGACATTATGTGCTGCAGGGTTATTCTCTGTAAGCTCTTTTGCTCAGGTTACAGAGGACTTCAAACCTGCTACAACAAACCAGCAAGGTAAACAATACCCTATGGTCAACTCACAAGGTTGCGTTCGTGAACAGGTATTAGCTCCTGAGGCCAACAGTGTAAAGCTAGACATTGGTGGTGTGAAGTATGAACTAAAGAAAGATGCTAACGGACTGTGGACTGGTGAATCTGCTCCACAAGATCAAGGTTTCCACTACTATCAGTTAAACATTGACGGAGCATCTGTTCCCGATCCAAACAGTCTCTATTTCTATGGAGCAGGTCGTTGGGGCAGTGGAATTGAGATTCCTGCCGATGATGAGGACTTCTTCCAGACAAAGAACGTAGATCATGGTGCGATGAGAGAGGTATATTACTACTCAAAAACAACTGATGCTGTACGCCACTGCTTCATCTATACTCCTGCATGCTACGATAATAATACCAACAAACGCTATCCTGTACTATATCTACAACATGGTATGGGAGAGAATGAATATGGATGGCCTAATCAGGGAAAGACAGCTGCCATATTGGATAATCTAATGGCAGACGGAAAGGCTGTTCCATTTATTGTAGTTATTGAGAATGGTCTTAACGTAAGCAAAGGAAATATGCCAGTTCAGCGTCCTCAAGGAGCACAGGGACAACGCCCTCAAGGAGTTCCGGGACAGCCTCCACAAGGAGCACCGGGACAACGTCCTCAGGGTGCACCGGGACAACGCCCTGGTGGATTTGGTCGTGGTTTCGCTAATGGATTCGAGAAGATTCTTATAAATGACCTTATCCCTATGGTAGATGCTAAATACCGTACTATAGCAGATAGCCAGCACCGTGCAATGGCAGGTCTCTCTATGGGAGGCATGCAGACAAGAACCATCACACTTACTAATCCTAAGACATTCTCGTATGTGGGAATATTCAGCGGTGGTGCAATCTCTGTAGAAGATGTTAATGGTTCTGAAGGATTCAAGGAGAACAACAAGCTTGTATTCATAAGCTACGGCAGCCGTGAACTTGAGAACCCACGTGGTGGTCAGGACCCTAAGGCTACTACTGAGGAGTTGAAGAAATCAGGAATCAACGCTCACTTCTATGTATCACCTCTTACAGCTCATGAGTGGCATTCATGGAGACGCAGTCTATACCAGTTCTCTCAATTGGTATTCAAATAACAAAATCAGTTATATCATAACAAAAATAGGAGCCTTAATAAGACTCCTATTTTTTGTTATATGTTCAGCATTTATTTCTTCTTGAAATCTCTGATCATGTAGTAAACCTGTTTAGGTTGATAGTTTGAATCTATGGTAAGTGGATAGTTACGAGCACCTAACCAAGAATCTCTATCGCTTAGGTTCCAGAAAGTAACACAGTCAATCACCTTCTTATTATCACGTAAGACTTTGAATAGATCTGTATATTTCTTCTCATGCATAGCTTTAATAGAATCGCTTATTTCCACACCTTCGCGGCTGAACTGAAGATGACCACCCATCTCCTTGTTAACACGGATATCAAGTTCTGTAAACTGAATACGTTTCACAAGTTTAGCATATTTCTTTATTGCAGCATCGATATTCTCCATACTTGGCTCATAGATGTTATAGTGACCCTGCATACCGATACCTGTGATAGGTACACCTGCGTCCTGCATCTTCTTAACCATGTTGTATATTCTATCGCGTTTACCAGGGTTGGCAGCATTATAGTCATTATAGTAAAGGATAGCTTTTGGATCAGCTTCATGAGCATATTCAAAAGCTTTAGCTATAAACTCATCACCTGCAATCTTGTAGAAAAGAGACTCGCGGTATGGGTTTTCAGCCTTATCATCATCTGTCATAGCTTCGTTAACAACATCCCAGCAATAGATAACGTCTTTGTAACGGTTGACGATAGTATGGATATGTTTTTTCATCCTTTCGAAAAGCACCTCTTTTGATACAAGGTTATTATTATCATCATAGAACATCCATTTACCTGTCTGGTTGTGCCAGATAAGACAGTGTCCGCGTAGTTTAATGCCGTTATTGCGAGCAAAATCTGCAATCTTATCAGCATTTTTCCAGTTGAACTCTCCCTCTTTAGGTTCAGTAGGCTGTGGTTTCATGTCGTTCTCAGCAGTAATACTGTTGAAGTTCTTTTTGATAAGTGCGATGTGTTCAGGTGTTGCAATATTTCTCATATTGACCGCTACACCAATTTTGAAGTACTTTTTGTAGGCATCTTTTAGGCCGTCATCACCGCCTTTTGCAGAGACATTACCTGTGCTAACTAACACTGCCATAGCACAAATAGAGATTTTCAGTAAATTTTTCATTTTTCCAATAGATTTAATTATGTTTTTCGGATAGCATTATTGTATAAAATACAATATGCAAACATAACCAAAAAAAGCTTACATATTAAATACAAAGCCGTTATTTGCAGCCAATTAAAGTTTATTTACATTTCAGCAGATTAATCTTTATAACTTGTTTTGTTTGAGGTGTAACTTTGAAACGATCATCACTACGTTCGTTTACAAGCCATACTATATTTTTACCACTGCAAACCACCAATTGTTTCTCTTTATCAAACAAAGAGAATTTCCTGTCGGTCATATAGTCGCTGACATTTTTCTTTCCCTTCATGCCGTAAGGAGTGAACTTATCTCCTCTCTCCCATTTGCGGATATAGAGTTCTCCATCAATCTTATCTGCATCTACATAACATACCTTGCTATCACGAGGTACCTTGAAAGATGAGTCAACTGTGATTCTTTCAATATTAAGTTCAGGCAGGTTCTCCACCTCTTGAACAGCTCTTATAATAATCATGTCACGGTCACGAAGGAGCTCATATTTCTCACTACGAAATAGCTTACCTGACTGCTCATGAATTACTGTTTCATATATATCATCGACCTGACTTGAGTTAAAACCGATACGATATAATATCTCAAACATCAGAGATTTAGGAGTCTTTTCTTTAAGTAGAGCTTTAATAGAGATACTACCATCAATCATCACTCTCTCTTTAGCATTTTCAATTTCAGAATTATAGATATCTGCAACTTCCATCAATCTTCTTGATGTCTCTGCAATCTTCTGAGAAGCCTGGGGATTGAGTTCAGACAACATAGGTAATATATTGAGACGGATCTTATTTCGCATATACTCATCCTGCATATTTGTACTGTCTGTTACATACTCCTGATTCAGAAAACTCAGGTATTCAAGAATATCCTCACGTCTCTTTTCAAGCATGGGACGAACAACATATCCGTTTTTCGGTTGAATACCTTTCAGTCCATTTATTCCGGTTCCTCTAACAAGATTAAGGATAAAAGTCTCGACACAGTCGTTTTCATTATGGGCAACAGCTATCACAGCAGCCCCACACTCCTCTCTCACCTTTTCAAACCATTCGTACCTCAGTTCACGTGCAGCCATCTCTATAGAGACATGCTTTTCCGAGGCATAAGCAGTAGTATCGAAGTCTATCTTATTAAGAGTAACTCCAAGTTTTGTACACAGGTCGCGAACGAAGTTCTCATCTCGCATAGACTCTTCGCCACGCAGATGGAAATTGCAGTGAGCTGCCTCACATCTATATCCCAGAGCCAACAGTACACGAAGCAGGCAGACCGAGTCAGCTCCACCACTCAATGCCACCAGAACCTTATCATTCTCATTAAAGAGAGATTTGGAATTAATAAATCTATATACGTCATGCTTAAACATATCACAAAATTATTGTTTTATAATTTGCTTACAAAAATAAAAGCTTAATAAACACATATTTTAATTATATATCTCAATCTCTTATTTAAAAACATTCTAAATAGTTTGCTTTATTATACACTATATTATATATTTGCAAAAATATCAATAGGATGCGTTTATCAGAGTTAAAAACAGGAGAAAAGGGCGTAATAGTCAAAGTATTAGGCCATGGTGGATTCCGCAAAAGGATTGTAGAGATGGGATTCATCAAGGGAAAAACTGTTGAGGTAGTCCTCAACGCTCCACTAAAAGACCCGATAAAATATAAGATACTAGGATACGAGATATCATTAAGGCGCAATGAGGCCGATATGATAGAGGTTGTCAGTGAGGAAGAGGCACGTAGCATAAACACTCCATACCATGGTTCTATGGAAGAGGAAATTGTTATGACCGATTCTGAAATGCTTGCACTTGCAAAAGGGAAGCGTAGAACTATCAACGTGGCACTCGTAGGGAACCCGAATTGCGGTAAGACATCACTTTTCAACATTGCATCCGGCGCTCATGAGCATGTAGGCAACTATAGCGGTGTAACAGTTGATGCCAAAGAGGGATTCTTCAACTTCCAAGGTTATACATTCCGTATTGTCGACCTGCCAGGTACATATTCACTATCGGCATATACTCCTGAGGAGATCTATGTGCGTAAGCATATCATCGAAGAGACACCAGATATCATCATAAACGTGGTCGATGCCTCAAATCTGGAGCGCAACCTCTACCTCACCACTCAGCTTATTGACATGAACGTGAGGATGGTCATCGCACTCAACATGTTCGATGAGTTAAAAGCCAGCGGTAACGAACTCGACCACGTAAAACTAGGTCAGTTGCTCGGTGTGCCTATCATCCCTACTGTCAGCAAGAGAGGTGAAGGAATAGATATGCTCTTTCACGTCATCATAGGTATTTACGAGGGCAGTGACTTCTTATCTCAGAAGATAAAGAAAGATGTGAAGAATGAGGTCATCGAGGAGTTCCTCGATTGGCACAAGGAGTATGCCAATGACCATGCTTTCGGTTCACATGAGGAAGAGAAAGATGAGAAGCCAAATAACATATATCGTCATATCCATATCAACCATGGTCCTGAGATTGAGGAGAGTATTGACAACCTTAAGAAGGTAGTTAGCAAGAATGAAGAAATACGCTACAAGTACTCCACCCGTTTCCTCTCAATAAAGCTTCTTGAAGGAGATAAGGATATTGAGAATGAGGTTAAAGAGTTGCCAAACAGCAAGGATATTTTTGCAGTACGCGATAAAGAGGCTGCTCATATAAAACTTGAGACTAAGGAGGATAGTGAGCAAGCTATCACCGATGCTAAATATGGATTCATTGCAGGAGCACTTCAAGAGACCTTTACAGATAATCATCTGCAGAAAGAGCAAGTTACAAGAGTCATCGACAGCATTGTAACCAACAAGATATGGGGATATCCTATCTTCTTCATACTCCTCTATCTTATGTTCGAGGGTACTTTCGTACTTGGCGACTACCCTATGCAGGGAATAGAGTGGATTGTCGCCCAGATAGCCAATATAGTACATGGCAACATGAGCGAAGGCCCTCTGAAAGATATGATAGTAGATGGAATTATAGGCGGAGTAGGTGGAGTAATTGTATTCCTTCCAAACATACTCCTTCTCTATTTCTTTATCTCAATGATGGAAGACTCAGGATATATGGCTCGTGCAGCCTTTATCATGGACAAGATAATGCATAAGATGGGACTTCACGGAAAGTCATTCATTCCCCTTATCATGGGTTTTGGATGTAACGTACCTGCCATCATGGCATCACGTACCATCGAGGACCGCAAGTCAAGGCTTATCACAATGCTTGTAAACCCTCTAATGTCGTGCAGTGCGCGTCTGCCTATCTACCTTGTACTTGTAGGAGCACTCTTCCCAAAATCAGCAAGTCTGGTGCTGTTAAGCATATATGCTACCGGCATTATCCTTGCAGTACTTATGGCACGTCTCTTCAGCAAGTTCCTTGTTAAAGGCGATGAAGCACCATTCGTTATGGAACTTCCTCCATATCGTATGCCGACAATGAAGAGCATGGTACGTCACACTTGGGAAAAGGGACAGCAATATCTCCGCAAGATGGGAGGAATCATAATGATAGCCTCAATAATAATATGGTTTCTGGGATACTATCCTAATCATAACAGCTACAACAGCGTAGCCGAGCAACAGGAGAACTCGTATATTGGTAAGATAGGAAAGACAATAGAACCAGCTATCAAACCATTAGGATTCGACTGGAAGCTTGGAATAGGTCTTCTTTCAGGAGTAGGAGCAAAAGAGCTTGTAGTAAGTACACTCGGTGTTCTCTACACCAATGAAGATCATAGAGAGAATGCAAATCTGTCTCAGAGGATAGATATCACTCCTATAGCAGGTCTGTCGTTTATGTTCTTTGTATTGATATATTTCCCATGTATTGCCACCCTTGCCGCTATAAAGCAAGAGTCAGGCAGTTGGAAATGGGCACTCTTTGCCGCCACGTACACCACTACCCTAGCCTGGATAGTCTCGTTTATAGTGTTTAATGTGGGTAAGTTGTTTTTTTGATAAAAAGTCAGTATAAAAAATTTATTGATTATGGGAATACAGCAGATAATAGTAATGATAGTGGCATTCGGTTGCATAGCATATGCCATATATCGTATCGTCCAATATTTCAGGGACATAAACAACAATAAGAACCCTTGTGAGGGCTGTACCTCCGATTGTGCCTTGCGTAATCTCAAGAAGGATTGCTCTCCCAAACGTAAAAATTGCTGTCATTGATGCCATATTTTTTGAATCAAGACTTGCAGGATTGAAAAATAGTTGTACCTTTGCATCCGCAATCGACGCTATAACGATAGCGAAACATGGTTCCTTGGATGAGTGGCTTAGTCAGCGGTCTGCAAAACCGTGTACGGCGGTTCGAATCCGCCAGGAACCTCTATAAGGCAAAAACCGCCAAAAAGCGGGTGATAGAAATATCACCCGCTTTTTGCGTTTTATACTGTTAATCAGCGTTTTACGCTCTCTCACGCACGTAGCACCATTTAAGGGATCATACCGAAATTATGAGGGATTGAAGATTTAAGCATAAATTTTGGATAATCTGAATAAGAAGAAAGAAATATCTCTCACTCCTCTGAGTTGCGCTCTAAATTGTTTGATTTTAGCATTAAAAGATTCGCTGGCCGCATTGGTTGCACGATTTCTAAAGAAAGCAACGATTCTTAGATAATGTGTTTGTATCGTTCTTGCAACTGTACCAAAAGAGAGGAATCCTGATTTGTCTACTTCATCATACCAATGTGCTAACTTTGTTAAAGCCACGTCAGCATGCCTTGACTGATGATAAATAAGCCCTAACCGCATACTTAAATAATATGCTTTCTTTATGTCAGGGTATTCCCTAAATAAGATAGTTGCGCGTTTACTTTGGGAGCTGTTCCAAGCTGTTTCTTTTTTGAATAGAAGGTAACGGCTTCTGGCAAGAAGTTGTTTATTTGTGTCTCCGTTTTCAAAAACAGAAGGTTTATATTGGATTCCACAAGCTTTGGAATGGCTAATCTCTATATTTTCTTTATCCATTGCCTCCCAGCGTGCTTTAATGCGCATTTCCTGTACGGCTTCAAAAGCCAATTGCTGTACATGAAAGCGGTCTATCACTTGCTTAGCACCAGGAAAACAAACTCGTGCTATCTGATTCATGTTAGAAGCTATGTCTAAAGTAATCTCACGTACCTGAAAACGTCTTTTTCGCGATAGTTTTAGTAGCACATTCGATACGGTTTTCACATCTGTTCCTTTAATCATGGCAATAATGCTTCCTTTCTTGCCTTTAGCTTCCTTATTGATAAGAATGGTATATAGCTCGCCACGTGAAAGGCTCGTTTCGTCAAGTCCTACATAAGCACCAATATTCTTCTCGAATAAGATCCAATCTTGTGCATGAGGAAGTTGTTCCCATTCTCTGTAATTACTAAGATGATTCTTATATTGTGATTCAAGTTGCTTGGCATCTAATCGATAGTGTTCAGCCAATGAGCTAATGCTTATGGCTCGAGAGTCGATCCATAGCTTCCATAGAACAGTTTTATAACAAATGGATAATCAGACATATACATAAATATGTTATGTTTTTTTAACTAGCTTCCGCAAGTTTCCTATTCAGCTTTTCTAAAGTATTCTCTAATCTGGCCATTTTGATTTTAATTAATTCCTTTTCGTCTATTCCAACTTTGCAAGGATCATATTCTATCTTCTTTTTTACGATGGTAAAGAATATTTTTGCAATCTTATGTGCAGTCGCAACATTTGCTTGTATACCTCCACTTTTAGCTTTCATTCGTCTATAATAATTTCCCATTTCACCCTTGTCACGTGATAACGGCGAAGCTGCAATTCTAAATATTTGGCCAACAAGATTTTTTCTCTTTGGCAGCTTACTTGATAATATTTTCCCTCCGGATATTTTATTATTTGGAACGAGATTGCACCAACTACAAAAATTTTCAGCTGTTTCAAATTTTTCTACGAAATCATGCCCGAGTTCACCTAACAGTTGCATTACTGCACTGTCTTTCAAGCCTGGGATATTAAAAACATTTACTCCCCACAAGCAATAAGCATACTGTTCAACATCAAATTTTGGAGCATTTTTAGAACGTGAATTCTTCTTTCTTTTATACCTATGTAAAGTAGAAAGATCGAAACTATCAATAACAGATTTATATTCATCCAAGAATGTTTGTATGACAATATCACATTCATTAATCTGTGACAAG
>NZ_BAJR01000025.1 GCF_000613805.1 Phocaeicola paurosaccharolyticus JCM 15092
TAAAACTTATATAATGTCTGATTTGGCTCTAGCAAATATTGAAGCGCTTGCCAATATTGAAAGCAATTCAGATTGTAATACATACTGCACCACAGATCCGAATTATGATTGTATTATACTTTATGGTTCTGGAGTTGAAGGTATAACATGCTTTGATATGAGGAAAAGATAAGTAGTACTATAGAAACTTTCATAATATCCAAATTGAACAAAATGCCACTGTTATACATAGCTATGGCAGTGGTGATTTTTGAAAGAAAAAAGATTTGATTCCCCTACTTAATATATAAAATATAGATAATGAGAAAATATTTTTTTATTCTAATTTCAATTAGCATATTGTTTATATCCTGCAACAATGTGGAAACATATAATGATGCTGAAACTTTTGATCTAAAAGGTTTTTTCTAAAATAGAAAATCTTAAGGGTAAAACACTAGAATTTGATAGTTTGGTAATGCATCCGAGTGATATTATTGTGTATGATTCGTTATTGGTACTTGTTGAACCCAAATGCGATAAAATGATTCATATTTATAATCTTAATTCAAGGAAAAGAGAAGCATCACATATTTCATTTGGTCAAGGACCCTATGAGATGATTAGACCTAAATTTATAGCAAACAATACAAGTGGTGATACACTCCAACTTTTTGACAAGTCTTCGTACTGTATTATGAAATACGATATGAAAGCATTCAGAAAACCTGAGAAAGTTATGCCATTTGATCGTGTGAAACTTTCTCAGCAAGTATTCCTGAATGTGGAAAAGATTGGCAATGATATTTGGGGATATTCGCATAATCCCAAATATCAGTTTTATCTTTTTGATGCATGTAATGGCAATAAGATAAATGAAATTATAGGATATCCATTATGCAATGTTGAGTATTCTGATATTGAGAAAGTCGATGCGTTCTATATGAATTTTGTAAGCAATGGTGCAGATAAGATTGCTATCTGCTATTGTATGACTGACTTGATTGACTTCTATAATATAGATGGTACCTTACATAAACGTATTCATGGACCTGAACATTTCTTCTCACATTTTAATGATTATAAAGATGGTAAGGTTGTTTCTTCATCTCCTGACAAAAATACTCGCGACGCTTATTTTTCTCCTTGTTCAGCAGGTGATAATCTTATGGTTCTTTATAATGGTGGTTTAGTAAATGATTCCAATCATAGTAGCTCATGCAAATGGATATTTTCATTTTCATGGGATGGTAAACCAAATGTAGCGTATAAATTGAGTGACCCATTATTGTTTATGACTGTTGATGAGAAGCATCGTAAAATATATGGAATTAGTAATATACCAGAATATCATATAGTAGAATATACATTCTAGAATTTAATAATTCAAATTATAAATGAGAAAATATATCTATCACCTCTATGGTATCGGAATCTGTATTCTTATTGCATCTATAATACTAATAATTGATAGATCTAATAATATTTATGCATGGACTTTAGGAGATTTATCTTCAAGGTATGATTCTGTTTTCGAAGCTATCAATTCTCATGATTATATTACAGCTCGTCAGGAATTGAAACCATTAGCAAGGATTGATTCAGCCAAGTTTGCCCAATATTCTTTAGGAGATTTATATTATCGTGGTCTTGGAGGAGAAAAAGATTATGATAAGGCATACAAGTTGTTTAAAGAATCAGCAGAAAATGGAAATATGGATGCAATGAACAACATAGCTTTCATGTCTTTGTACGGTCATGGTACTGATGTTAACTATGCAAAGGCTTATGAATTATTTCGTAATGCAGCATTGCAAGGCAATCCTCATGCTCAATTAGGATTGGGGACAATGTATCGTCATGGATGGGGAGTAACACGTAGTTGCATGCTAGCTATGGACTGGTATAAACGTTCAGCATCGCATGGTAATAGTGATGCCATGAATAACATAGGATATATGCAATACAATGGAATAGGTGTCCCAATGGATTCACAACAAGCCTTTTATTGGTTTAGCAGAGCTGCTGTACTTGGTAATCCTATAGCCGAATATAATATGGGTGTTCTTTATTGCGTTGGAAGAGGGGTAGACCATAAAGACTTAGTTAAGGGAGCTGAATGGCTTACAAAATCGGCAATGAAAGGTAATTCATCGGCACAATATAACTTAGGGAATATGTATTACTTTGGTAAAGGAGTAGAAAAGGATGTAGAGAAAGCTGAATTATGGTATCGCGCAGCAGCAAAGGAAGGACATAAAAGAGCATCTTTTACAATAAAAGATTTAGAGAACAAAGGCTATATTGAACCTAAAGATTCATTAATGGAGTTTGATGTTGAAGATTAAATGCTTAGGAGATATTTTCCGAAACTTTAAAATTAAAAATAAAAAGTGAAGCGATAAACAAGTTTACTGATATGTTAAAAATAAGAAAAGTCTTAGATAGATTGTTGTCTGTATGCTTTTGGCTGTGCATTCTACTATTGGTATGGTTGACTCTTTTAGTAACTTCATTTGCTTCTTTTAGAATTCCATCAGATTCTATGGAACCATCAATACTTCCTGGAGATAATATCCTAGTAAATAAATGGGTTATTGGTGGGAGAATCTTTAATATATGGAAAGCTGTAGAAGGGAAAGATGTAAATATATTTAGACTTCCAGGGTTCGGAAAGATAAAGCATAATGATGTATTGGTCTTTAACTTTCCCTATCCTGCGTCATGGGACAGTATTGGAATTAATCTTCATACATATTATGTGAAGCGTTGTGTAGCATTGCCTGGTGATTCATTTGAAATAAAAGATTCACGCTACATGGTAAAGGGATATAATGGAACTTTAGGTCCGGAGGAATCGGAGTACAGAATGAAACAGATATTATCATCTGGTAAGGAACAAATTAACGATGTTATAATGAATAGTTTTCCTCTTGATGATTCAATAGGTTGGACTATCGAGAATTTCGGACCTCTGTTTATTCCGTCTGAAGGTTCTACGGTAAAGATGACTCCTACAAACTGCAAATTGTACCGAAATGTGATAGAATGGGAACAGAAGAAAAAATTGGTTCTGAAGGGAAATTCAGTCATGCTTGGTGACAGTCTGATTAGTGAATATATGTTCTGTAAGAATTATTACTTCGTGGCAGGCGATAACAGGATAAACTCGCAGGATTCACGATACTGGGGACTTCTGCCAGAGGAATTCATTGTAGGTAAGACTACACTGATCTGGAAGTCGGTTGACCCAAATACAGGAAAGATACGCTGGGATAGGTTATTTAAAAAGATACGTTAGCTATAATGATTATATTACTATGAGAGACAGATATTTCAGATTTGCAGTGATGCTTGCTATATTTATTACTATGGCAACATGTCTTAGTGTGGTATGTCATGGCTCAAGCTATCTGCCTGTCGAGATATTGGATGATGATCGGGCATGGATGCATATCAGTCTTGCTGTTTCCATGCCTATTCTTGCTACCTTTATATTGCTTCGTCCCAAAGAGTTTGCAGGAATATCAGCCATGCTGACTCCTTGGGTGTTCATAATATATGGAGGCATTCTGTGCGTTTGGGGAATGATGCAGATTTATGGATACTCATATTCCAATCACTCGCTCTATTCACTCACAGGACCTTTCTATAATCCGGGACCATACTCCGGCTATATTGCATGATACTGCCTATCTGCGTGCATGAATGGTTTAACCAAAGGAATGCCAACAAATGGCTATCGTATATCTCGTTATCAGTTATGCTGCTTATAGTCTGTCTGTTGCCAGCCGGTATGAGCCGTTCTGCCTGGATGGCAAGTGCTATATCATGTATTTATGTTATTTCTATGAATTATTGGAGTAAGATTGGAACATTAATAAATAGATACAGAAAAAGAATCGTTCCGTTTGCTATAATATCATTAGTTATAATATCATTAGTTATAATAACATTAGTTATAATAACATTATCGGTCATTGGCTTATATATGCTGAAGAAAGACTCGGCCGACGGCCGTCTTTTTATGTGGAAGATCTCATCACAGGCAGTTGCACAAAATCCATGGACGGGGTCAGGATGGGACAATGTCCCAGCTGCTTATGGTCAGGCACAGGAAAAGTTCTTTGCCGAAGGTAATTATTCGGAAACAGAAGAATATGTAGCTGGTACTCCTGAATATGTATTCAATGAATATCTGCAAGCATCAATTGCATGGGGATTACCTGTTACCTGTATGTGTTTGCTTGTTGTAATTTTTTGTTTTTATATTGGAAACAGGAATGGTCTGTATGGTATCTGTGGAGCTATACTATCATTATCGGTCTTTGCTTTTTCCTCTTACCCTTTTCAATTCCCTGCATTTGTTTCTGCCTTGTTTGTTCTGTTATTTACCTGTATTGTTCAAACAATCAAATCAAAGAAATCTATTATTCTTTATCCTGTTGTTTGTGGTCTGTTGTTATGCACTTTTGTCTGTTCCCAAAACTACAGGCAGGATAGCAGGATAGTCGAGGCATGTAAGAAATGGAACGGAAGCCGTATCTTCTACCAATCAGGAGCATATAGCCGGGCAGAACTGGAATATGCAGAAATTGAAGCAGAGATGAAAGGGAATGCACGCTTTATGTTTGAATACGGTCATACTCTACATAAGCTTCATAAGTATAAAAAATCAAATGAAATTCTTATTAAAGCTTTAAGTCTCAGTGGCGATCCTATGATTCTTAATATAATAGGTAAGAACGAACAGGAGCTGAAAGAATATGATAGAGCTGAACATTATTTTCTCCGCTCTGTACACCGTCTTCCAAGTAGGATATATCCCTACTATCTGTTGGCAAAGCTATACAGTACACATGAGTACTACAACTATGATAAGTTTAAATGGGCATGTAATATGGTCATACATAAAGAGCCAAAGGTTCAGTCAACTGCAATAAGACAGATGAGAGATGAGATAAGAAAGCTTTCAAGAACCACTAATATCAAATAATTAATATAGAATATCAGACATGAAGAATATTACCATAATCAGCATTTTAATTATTTTGCTTTGTTCCTGTTCAACAGTGGACAGTCAGTTGGATATTGCCCTTGATATGGCGGGCAGTAACAGTGTAGAGCTTCAGAAAGTTCTAAAGAGGTATAAGGATGAAGACCCTGAGAAATACGAAGCAGCCTGCTTCCTTATAAGTAATATGCCTTTCCATGGCTCATATAAAGGAAAGGACTTAAAAAAATATTATAAGTATTTTGAGGAATATTCTAAGCTACCATTCTCAAAGAAAGTACAGGAGCTTATTGATTCCTTAAAAAAAGCTGATGGGGATTTTGATATATCACAATTATCATACCAGAAAGACATAACTCATATTGACTCTGCTTTTCTTACAAATCATATTGACTTCGCTTTTAAAGTCTGGAGGGAAAAGCCATGGTGTAAGAATGTAGATTTCAATTCATTCTGTGAATATATATTGCCATACCGTATAGGTGATGAACCATTATCCTGTTGGCGTGAGGATATTTATAATAAGTACAACCCTATCGTAGAGAAACTTTCTAAAGATATGGATGATCCTAAAGTGGTAGCTCAGATATTACTTGACAGTCTGTGTACTGGTAAATACCATCATACTTCTCTTTTCCCTTCAGGGCCTCATATCGGGCCTGATGTTTTAAAATGGAAATCGGGCAGTTGCCGTGAGTTTACTGATGCAATGATATATGTACTCCGTTCTTTAGGAATCCCGTGTGGAGTTGACAGAACTATTCTGCTGGGTGACAATAATGCCTCTCATTTCTGGAATTTTATCATTGACAAAAATAAGGAAACATATTATACCAACCTGCCATATGATATAATATGGCGAAAAGCAATAAAATATAATACCACAAAAGCAAAGGTTTACAGAGTGACATTCGGGATGAACTTTAAAATATATGATGAACTGAAAGGTTACGAAAATATCCATCCTAATTTTAGGTTTCCATTGTTTAAGGATGTTACAGATATTTATATAGGCGATAAAAATAGAAATGTTTCTTTTGATGCTCCCAGCTGTTATGCAGTATAAAAAGTAACAAATTGCTTTACCTGTCGCTTACTAATAGAATGGGATGGGAACCTGTAGCATACTCTGTTTTTAAAGATGGCAAGATAACATTCAAGGATGTGGAGGGCGGTGCTGTGTACATATTATCATATTGGAATGGTGATAAATATGAAACGGTAACCAACCCTTTTTTTATGGACAAGGAAACAGGTAAGATACGTTATATAACAGCTAATAGAGAAACAGAGCGAATGACAGTCTACAGGAAATGTCATTTCCCATCCAGCGCATGGCTTGATGAAAGAATGATTGGAGGTGTATTTGAGGGAAGCAACAATGTAGAATTTAATGATGCAGATACATTGCACAGCGTAACAGAAGTTCCATATCGTCTCTGTACGTCTGTAAAGCTTAATGCAACAAAGCCATATCGCTATCTGCGTTATAAAGGAGCCGACGGTTACTATTGTAATGTTGCAGAGATAGGTTTCTATGAGAATTATAATGATTCAATTCAGTTATGTGGAGAGATAATAGGTCCCCCCAGTAGCCTTGAGGACAGAGGACGTGAATACAAATATGCATTTGACGGTGATGTAAACACATCTTTTGGTTATAAGAATCCGGATGGAGGATGGACAGGGATGGATTTCAGAAGGAAGACTTATGTAAGAAAAATAGTATATACTCCACAGAACGATGTCAACTTTATATATAAGGATAATATATATGAGCTTTTTTACTGGAATGATAACAATTGGGAATCATTAGGAAGGCAGACAGGTAAATCAGATTCATTGCTTTATACTGTTCCCAAAAATGCTTTGTATTATTTGAGGAACTATACGACTGGTAAGGATGAAAGAATATTTGAATACATAGACGGGAAACAAATATTCAGATAGTATAATTAAAATGATATAATTAGATTCTGAAATGTACACTGGTAATAATCACAGTAATAAAACCAGATAAAATATGAGATAAGATAGGTGGCAAGGATTTATGGCTCTTCACACCAAATATATCCTTTACCACCTACTGATTCTCCAAAAAAAGAAAGGAGGAAACATTAAACAAATTTATTTAAAATAATCAGAAAACACAAAGCTATAGCTTCTTTCTTCTGCGGTTCTAATCTTTACGAAAACAAGATTAAGATTAAAATGATTAATAACTCAAAAATTTAAAACGATGAAAAAGAATTTATTTAAGATATTTACAGTGATAGTATTTGCAACAATTGCAGGGTATAATTTATATAATTCTCAGAAGACTGATATGATGTCTGATTTGGCATTGGAGAATATAGAAGCTTTGGCTCAATCAGAAAGTTCAAGTGGAATTAGATGTTATACTGGAGATGGGCATTCATTTTTGTGTATATGTAATAGTTGCGTATGGGGTTATACAGGAACCTCTTCAAATGGTTCATGCTACAAACAAACATATTAGTCTTACTTCTTTGTTAAGTTTGTAATGTACTTTAATTTAGTTATACAATAATAAGTACTTGCTAATTCAATTAATAGAACAGCACTTATATTGTATAACTATTAAAAATCATCATCTATTAAAGTGTGATGTAATTAAAAGCATACTTAATCTATACAATCAGATAAATTTATTTCTTATTAATAAAAAAATGAAAAAATATTTATACATATTCTGTATTTTACAACTATGTTCTTGTTCTTCTATTAATAAGAAGAACTGTATTATTGAGGAAAATAATATAGAAAAGACAAACTCAGTAAGAATTACTACTAATGAGGCTCTATACGTAGATAAGGTATTTGCCGATGATTCACTTTTATATTTAATAAACAGGAAGACTGATTCATTCCTTTATGTTTATAATAAATTTGATTTTTCTTTTAAATGTTGTTTCGGAAATTTAGGACAAGGACCAGATGATTTTCAATTTCCGTTTTTTCTTGAATCAAAACAAATACAAAAGAACGTCCTTAAATTATATGATGTCAATTTAGTCTCTTTTAAAAATATTGACATAGACAAAATGCAGAAAAAGGAAAAAGATGCAATTATCTCTGTGTCTATGCCAAAGTATATTATAGGCTCACCAAATCTGTATATGACAAATGATTCTATATTTATAGGGAATATGGATAATAGTCAAGGACTATTTTTTACATACAATAGCATAAGGAATGATTTAAAATGGATTAATTTCCCAAAAGAACTAATACAACCAGAAAATGATTTTTCTGTTATGAATATGAATCGTGTAGCCATTAATGAGGATGAAAATAGAATAGTCTCTGCTATGTGCTACTATAACCTATTCTTTTTATATGATATGAATGGAACTCTAAAAAGAACAGTTCAATTAGGCAAGGAGAAAATTATTCCGAAAATTATAGACAAACAAATCATAAGTGAGGATAATCTAATAATTAGTAGAGATATTGCATCTAGTAATAAATATGTTTTTATTCTTGTCGAAAATGTAAAAGAGAAGGATTTTGAGAACTTAAATAATAAACATTCTAAGATTATTGTATTAGATTGGGATTTAAATTATATAAAAACGTACAAATTACCACATTATGCAATAAGTGTATATTTTGATAAATTTGCTGAAAGAATAATTTATACAACATTAAATAGTGAGGGTGGAACCGACTTGTATTACATTCCGACACGTCTGTAGGAATTACTTACTAATTTTCACCTCATTCCTAATATATTAGATTTATCAAACATATTTTTTATGCAATATCTCAACCTGAAAATTTGGAATATAATATAATAGCATTTAGTTTGAATTAAATAAAATATTCATATTTATCTCTACAAAATATATGAAGAACACAATATTACTATGTACTTTGGTATTCGGAGGAATGCTTATCTCCTGTTCTGACAGGAAGCAGTCGGATAATGACAAGGAAGGAGTTGAGACATCCTTACCCACCCTTACTAACGAGGTGACGGTGAGGACACTTAAAAAGGGTACGTTCAACCATGAGCTTATAAGCAACGGAAAGGTATCGGCAGATAGTTATGCGGATCTGTATTTCCGCACTCCCGAGGTGATAGCACATATATGGGTGAAGAACGGTGAACATGTACGCAAGGGGCAGAAGATTGCTGAGCTTGACCTGTTTAGGCTCAACAATTCCCTCTCACAGACAAAGAACAGCATGAAGCAGTCACAGCTGGAGATGCAGGATGTACTTATAGGGCAGGGATACTCACCCGACAAGACAAAGGGCATTCCGGAGGATGTAATGGAACTGGCAGGTGTGAAGAGCGGATACATACAGTCAAAGGCTCAGTATGAATCTGCTAAATACGACGTACAGCAGGCAACATTAATCGCTCCATTCGACGGAGTCGTTGCGAATCTTTTCTCGAAGAGCCATAATATGGCGAAGACTGCGGAACCTTTCTGCAGGATAATAAATACCGGAGATATGGAAGTGGACTTCACAGCACTGGAGAGCGAACTGCCTTTAGTACGGAAGCGAGACAAGGTTGCCATTATTCCTTACGCTGCTACTGTAGATGAATGTTCTGGGAGTGTCAGCGAGATTAACCCGAGTGTGGATGATAACGGAATGGTGCGCATCAAGGCAAAAGTAAACGGTAACGGTAAGCTGTTCAACGGAATGAATGTCAGGGTAAGTGTACACAGGTCGGTTCCCGATCAGCTTGTGATACCTAAGAGTGCAGTAGTACTCCGCTCAGGCAAACAGGTGGTATTCACCCTTGATAAAGGAAAGTCAATGTGGAACTATGTTACAACAGGACTTGAGAACATGAACGAATATACCGTCACCGACGGACTGGAAGAGGGAATGCAGGTAATAACATCAGGTAACGTGAACCTTGCCCATGAATCTCCTGTGAGAGTGGTGAAGGAAAACAAAACAGTCAAGTCTGAATGATAAAACAGGTGTGATATGGTAAAATTTCTATTACAACGTCCGATTGCCGTGCTGATGGCATTTACCGCCTTCTTCATAATCGGATTGGTAACATATTTCACGCTTCCTGTTTCATTGTTGCCTGACATTGCGATACCGCAGATAACTGTACAGGTCAGCGGTGACAATACATCAGCACGTGAACTTGAGAACACTGTAGTGGCACCTGTACGCAGACAATTACTGCAGGTCGCAGGTTTACGACAGATAAGCAGTGAGATAAGGGACGGAGCAGGAGTGATACGCATGGAATTTGACTTCGGTGTGAACACCGACCTTGCCTTCATTGAGGTGAACGAGAAAATCGATGCTGTGATGAACTATCTGCCCAAGGAGATTGCACGTCCCAAGGCAATAAAGGCAAGTGCTACAGATATACCTGTGTTGTATCTGAACATGACACTCAAGGGGGACAGACCTTATTCCGCTACCAATGAAAAAGAATTCCTTGATATGTGCAACCTTGCCGAGAATGTAGTGAAGAGACGTATCGAACAGCTGCCCGAAGTGGCAATGGCTGACATGACAGGAGTACCAAGTCGTGTGCTCCAGATCGTTCCCGACAAGGAGAAACTTGCAATGACCGACATCAGTATAGAAGATATTGAAAATGCCCTTTCCTCGAATAATGTGGAACCAGGAAGCATGCTTGTACGTGACGGTTATTATGAATATAATATAAGAATATCATCCATGCTCAGGACAGCTGATGATGTAAAAAACATATTCATACGTAAGGGAGAGAGGATGATGCAGCTCAAGGACCTATGCTCTGTGGATATAACAACACAGAAAGAGACAGGACGCTCCCTCTTCAACGGCAGACGGGCAGTGACACTTGCGGTAATCAAGCAGAGCAATGAGAACATGGACAGAATGAAGGAGAAACTCAGTGAGACCACTGATTATCTCTCCTCTGTATATCCGGACGTAGAGTTCAGCGTGAGCCGAAATCAGACTGACCTTCTCGACTATACCATCAGCAATCTGCAGCAGAACCTTTCCTTAGGATTCCTGTTGATATTCATAGTTGCCGTGCTCTTCCTGGGTGACGTACGTTCACCACTGCTAATAGGAATAAGCATGGTCACGTCCATAGTGATCACATTCTTCCTCTTTTATCTGTGTCATATATCACTGAATGTCATATCATTGTCAGGACTGATACTTGCCGTTGGTATGATGATAGACAGTGCCATAATAGTAACGGAGAACATATCACAATACCGTGAAAAAGGATATTCACTGAAACGTTCATGCGCCATTGGCACTACCGAGATGATTACTCCTATGCTAAGCTCCTCACTGACTACGATTGCCGTATTCGTTCCGCTGATATTTATGAGCGGTATTGCTGGAGCTATATTCATGGACCAGGCATTCTCAATAACCGCAGGACTCATGATATCGTATATTACAGGTATCATGCTGGTACCTGTACTATATCTCATATTCTACAGGACAGGAATCAGACGTAAAGGATTCCTTAATGTACGTTTTGATAATATATTCAGGAATGAATGGCTTGAGAGATTCTATGACAACGGTTGTAACTGGGTGTTCTCACACAAGACTGTATGTATGATTACAACCGCCGTTACAATCCCTCTGTGTGTGCTGCTGTTCGTCATCATGCAGAAGTCACGTATGCCTGAGATTGACTACAACGAGCTTGTGGCACGCGTGGAGTGGAACGAGAATATTAATGTGGAGGAGAATAACAGAAGGGTTGAGAAAATAGAGGAACAGATATATTCAATGGTAAGGGAACATTCTGCATCAATCGGTGTGCAGGACTATATACTTGATGGCGGCAATGACATGTCGTCTTCCGAGTGCGAGCTATATTTCAGAACTGGAAATCCAGATGAGATAGCACCATTAAAAAAGAAAATTGAGAATGGCATACACGGCAGCTATCCGCTAGCCAAGGTCACTTTTTCTCCTCCCCAGACGATATTCGAAAAACTGTTTGTCACTGCTCAGGCAGACATAGTAGCACAGCTTCATACATCCGACAGGAGTCGTGCTCCTGAAGCACAGGAACTAAGAAAACTTGAGGGAGAGATATCCAGGACAGCAGGTGTCACGGCAGAGGAAATAGCCTTCAGCAATCAGCTCGGTATTATTGTGGACCGCGAGAGACTACTTCTGTACGCTGTGTCATATGATGAGGTTACAAGAACCATCCGTACAGCATTCAAGGAGAATTATGTGTCAACCCTGCATTCATACCAGCAGTGCCTTCCTATAAGCATAGCGGGTGAGCAGATGAGTGTTAACTCGATACTTGAGAATACCATGGTGAAAACGATAGCAGATGGCAGCGGCAATTACAGCTATATACCGCTGAAGAGTCTTGTAAAGGTAATACCTTCAGAGGATCTCAAGAACATAACTGCTGGAAAGAACGGAGAGTACATACCACTGAATTTCTACAATGTAAAGGATGCAGACAGACTCACTGAGAATATACGCAAGGCAGTAAATGCTGACAAGAACTGGGAGGTTGACTTCTCCGGCAGTTTCTTCGACAACGAGAAAATGATGGGAGAGCTCGTGGTGATACTTATGGTATCACTTCTTTTGATGTACTTCATACTGTGTGCCCAGTTCGAAAGCTTTCTCCAGCCGCTCATCGTACTTCTTGAGATTCCGATAGACACCGCATTCGCTCTTGCAGCACTGCTTATTTTCGGTCATACCCTGAACCTTATGTCGGCAATAGGTATAATAGTGACATGCGGTATAGTGGTCAACGATTCAATTTTAAAACTCGATACGATAAATGAACTGCGAAAAGGTGGCATGCCACTGCTTGAAGCAATACATACCGCAGGAAGGCGCAGGCTCAGGGCAATAATAATGACATCGCTTACAACCATCTTTGCAATGGTACCGCTACTATTCACATCCGACATAGGCTCTGAGATGCAGAGACCATTGTCTATTGCCATGATTGGTTCCATGAGCATAGGTACTCTTGTAAGCCTTTTTATCATACCGCTAATATATTGGTTCATATACAGAAAACATGATGTCAATGAAATACATTAGGATAATACTCATGGGACTCATCGTCCCTGTATTAATGTCGGCACAGCGCAAGGTACGCCTTGACCTAAACCGCACGATAGAGATGGCAGCCAAGAACTCACTCTCGGCTTTCAGATACCAGAACCTGTACCTTACAGGATACTGGGAGTACAGGACATACAGAGCAAACCGTCTGCCAAGCCTGACGCTAGACATTACTCCAGCAAGATATTACCGCTATATCACACAGAGATACGATTCGGAAAATAACTTGGATGTTTACAGGGAACAGCAGATGTTCAGTGCCTCCGGATCAATGAATATAAAGCAGAACTTAGACATTACGGGAGGTACATTTTATATAGACTCGGAACTAGACTTCATGCGCAACTTCGGCGATACAAGGTCGACGCAATACTCCACTATCCCCGTGCGTATCGGTTATCAGCAGAGCCTTCTGGGATATAACGCATTCAAATGGGACAGGAAGATAGAACCCCTTAAATTTGAGAAGGCAAAGAGACAGCTACTCTACAACATGGAGAGCGTGTCGGAAAATGCCGTGACATGTTTCTTCAATCTAGCAATGGCACAGGCAGATATGAAACTGGCCAAGGAGAACGTTTCCTCTAGTGACACACTATATGCCTTGGGGTTACAGCGACATAAGATAGCTGCCATATCACAGGCCGATCTTCTTACATTGAAACTTGACAAGGTAAATGCACACAACACACTTGAGAATGCTAGGATAGCACTGAAGAGGGCAATGTTCTCACTTGCATCCTTCCTCGACCTTGACAAGAACACGGAGATAGAGCTTGACATTCCGGCACATCTGCCAGGTAAGATGATATCCGTCGACGATGCACTTCTCAGGGCGAAGGAGAACAACCCTACATACCTTGAACAGAGACAGAACATACTCGAGGCTGAGCAGACAGTTGACAGGACAAAGAAGGAATCACATTTCGATGCGAGTTTCAATGCCAGCATAGGATTCAATCAGGTAGCCGACAAGATAGGAAACGCATACAGGAATCCGCTGCAGCAGGACCTCGTATCGGTTAGTGTATCAATTCCGCTTATCGACTGGGGCGTGAGAAAAGGAAAACATAATATGGCACGCAACAACCTGAATGTCATCAGGACTACTGCAAGGCAGGAAGAACTTAGCGTGGAAGAGGATGTGGTAATGACAGTGAACGATTTCAACGTTCAGCAGAATCTCATCGGCAGCGCCGAGGAAGCACTTGACATAGCAATAACGGCATACGACCAGACACGCCAGAGGTTTATTATAGGCAAGGCTGACATAAACAGTCTTACACTGTCACTCAACAGACAGCAGGAAGCGCAGAAGAACTATATTTCATCGCTTAAGAACTACTGGCTGAGCTATTACAAGATACGCAGACTGACACTGCATGACTTTGAATCTGGATTCTCTCTTTCAGACAAGTTTGTCTTCAATCATGGAATATCCAGATGACAGGTATGAATAAAATATCATCATTCACGCTGATAGTGACATTCGTATGCCTCTCCCTTATAGGAGCGGCATTCATACCCATGCTAACTGTCAAGCTTGCCCCGTCACGCAACCTTCCCGGACTAAGTATAAGTTTCTCAATGCCGGGCAACTCATCAAGAGTGATAGAGATGGAGGTTACAGGGAAGCTGGAGGGAATGATGTCAAGGGTGAAAGGTATAAGGAAGATTACCTCGACATCCGACAACGGTAGCGGACAGATAGACCTTGAACTTGACAGACATGCCGACATAGAGGTGGCACGCTTTGAGGTATCCACCATAATAAGACAGGTATGGCCACAACTACCCGAAGGTGTGAGCTATCCTCAGATATCTACGAGACGTTCGGATGACAAGTCTGCCAGACCATTCATCACATATACCATCAATGCTCCGTCAAGTCCCTATCTTATACAGAAATATGCCGAGGAGAACATCAAACCGGCTCTCTCTTCACTGAAAGGAATCTACAAGATAGACCTTAAAGGAGCCACACCTATGGAGTGGAAACTAGAGTATGATACCGACCAGCTCAGGCGTCTGGGCGTAGAACTATCCGATATTCAGGTGGCAATTAACCAGAACTATGAGGGTGAGTTCATCGGTATATGTCCGGTCGATAACGGAACAGGAAAGGATGAATGGATAAGGGTGGTACGCAAGTCATCTGACAATGAAAAGGAATTCAATCCTGAAAGAGTGAGTATCAGGAACAGGAACGGTGATATCATAACCCTTGACAAGCTGATAAAGGTACGTCATCAGGAGCAGGACCCGCAAGATTACTACAGGATTAACGGACTGAATTCGATCTACATGAACATTACGGCCGATGAGACAGCAAACCAGCTGAAACTGAGCGGAAAGGTCAGGGAGAAGATGCAGGAACTTGAAATGAAAATGCCAGGAGGGTATGAGGTACATATAGGATATGATGCGACTGAATATATACAGAGAGAACTTGACAAGATATACTTCCGTACGGGACTGACAATACTTATCCTGCTGCTGTTCGTCGCACTTATAACGATGAATCTTCGATATCTCTTCCTGATAGTGACAAGCCTTGTTGCAAATATTCTTGTGGCAACGATATTCTACTATCTGTTCGGACTTGAGATGCAGCTCTATTCATTGGCAGGCATAACCATATCACTGAACCTTGTCATAGACAATACTATAGTGATGACCGACCATATAGTGCACCGCAGGAACCTTAAGGCGTTCACGTCAGTACTCGCTGCGACTCTTACAACCATTGGTGCCCTTGTTATCATATTCTTCCTCGATGAGAAAATACGCCTTAACCTTCAGGACTTTGCCGCAGTGGTAATAATAAACCTTGTTGTTTCACTTTTCGTGGCTCTTTTATTCGTACCGTCAATGATAGAAAGGACAGGTTTTGCAAAAAGAAAAAAGAAATGGACAGGAAAGAGGTTGAGGTTTATCCCTGCCATGTCATTGAAACGTATTACGGTATATATCACACATCTCTATCAGAGGATGATATGTAATTTGATCCGTTTCCGTGTTGCTACAGTCATACTCCTGGTGCTTACCTTCGGAATTCCTGTATTCATGTTGCCAGAAAAGTTGGAGGGTGAGGGTAAGATGGCATTGTTGTATAACAAGGTTTTTGATAATGATGTTTACCGCGATAAAATAAAGTCCGTGAGCGACAAAGTTTTGGGCGGCAGCCTGCGTCTGTTCGTTGAGAATGTATATAATGGAAGCTATTTCAACCGTGATGAAGGAGAGGTTGTACTATCTGTATCTACCTCACTGCCCAATGGGAGCACTATGGAACAGATGGATGTGCTGGTAAGGAAAATGGAAGCCTATCTGACGGAATTCAAAGAGATAAGACAGTTTCAGACCAGTATATACAATGCACGTCAGGCACTCATACAGATATATTTCAACAGGAAAGACCAGAGAGGATCATTCCCATACATCCTTAAATCCAACATAATCAGCAAAGCATTGACTCTTGGTGGTGGTAGTTGGAGCGTATATGGTCTGGAAGATCAGGGATTCAGCAATGACGTACGTGAGAATGCTGGCAGTTTCAGGGTAAGGATGTACGGATACAACTACGATGAGCTGACCCAATATGCTGACAATCTTAAGAGTATCCTGCTCACTCACCGAAGGATAAAGGAGGTTACGGTCGGTGCAGAGTTTTCATGGTGGAAGGATGACTACAGTGAATTCTTCCTCAAATTCAATAAAATGCGCATGGCACAGGAAAGGGTGACAGCATCACAGCTATTTGCTGCGCTGCGTCCAATATTCGGAAAGGATATATATTGTGGCAACGTTATATACGATAATCAGTCGGAAGCACTCAAACTCTCATCCAAGCAGTCAGACGAATATGATGTTTGGGGACTTTCAAACATTCCCATCACAATAAGTGAGCATACATATAAGCTGTCCGATCTTGCAACTGTGGAGAAAGGTCAGTCACCACAGAAAGTTATCAAGGAGGACCAACAGTATGTTATATGTCTGCAATATGAATATATAGGCTCATCGGAACAGGGTAAAAAGATTCTCAAGGAAGACCTGGAGAAATTCAACAGGACACTGCCAATGGGTTACGGAGCTAAGGATGAAGAGAGCTACTGGTCATGGAATGATGAGGACAAGAGCCAGTACGGACTTCTGCTGGTGGTGATAACCATCATATTTTTCACAACGGCAATACTCTTCAACTCTGTCAAGCAACCACTGGCCATAATATTCATAATACCGGTATCGTATATCGGGGTATTCCTGACCTTCTATCTATTCGATTTAAATTTCGACCAGGGAGGTTTTGCATCATTCATACTGCTCTGTGGTATAACCGTCAATGCAAGCATCTATATACTGAATGAATACAACTCCATACGAAAACGTTATATTAGGTTATCTCCTTTGAGGGCATACACCAAGGCATGGAATACGAAGATCATCCCTATATTCCTTACAGTAGTTTCTACCATATTGGGCTTCATTCCTTTCATGGTAGGAGAGGGAAAAGAGGCATTCTGGTTTCCTCTTGCTGCAGGAACGATAGGCGGACTTGTTGCTTCGGTCATCGGGATTTTCATATTCCTGCCTCTGTTTTCATTGAAAAAAGATAAACATTAGGTTAATATATATTGAAGCTCAATGAAATAGGATATTTCTATTCACTAATATATAGAGTATAAATATATCGGCATTGATTATTTAAACTTACTTTTTCTAATCTATTTTTTGTATATACTATGGCTGAAATTTGTAACAGAATAAAGTCTTAGAATGGGAACAATAACGGAAGCAAGAATATCATAACAATACCAAGTATTATTTGGAGTGGGAGACCAACCTTTATATAATCCATAAATGTGTATTGTCCTGCCGAGAGCACCATTGCATTAGGTGGAGTAGAGAATGGAGAAGCCAAACACATTGATGCTGCTACTGTAACTGCGAAAAGAAATGATACGGGACTTACGCCTATACCAATGGCACACTGAAGGGCAATAGGTGCCATCAGCAGGGCTGTTACGGAATTACTTATAAAGATGGTCATTGTTGATGTTGCAAAGTATATTGCTGCAAGGGCCATATATGGGCTGCTTGCTCCGAAACTACCGACTATATAATCGGCTACCATGGTAGACACTCCTGTTTTTTCTAGTGCTGTAGACATAGGAAGCATAGATGCAAATAGTATAATTGTTGGCCAGTTTATAGTTTTATAAGCAGCATCCATACTTCGTACACATCCTGTAACTACCATCAGTATTGAAGCCAAAAGGACTGCTGTAACAGGTGCTATAGGTATTGAATCGAACACCATGGAAACAATCATAGCTACCATGATAGCTCCAGCTATAGGAGCTTTATAATCTAAGGTAACTTTTGCAGCCTCATTCAGCGGACGGCCAAGGACGACCCAGTTATTCGACTCATCACTAAGACGTGAGATATCTTTCCATTCTCCCTGAATGAGAAGGATATCACCTTCATGTATCTTCTGATCTGCTATATTATTCAGGATTATGTCATGATTGCCTCTTCTAATGCCAAGTACATTGATGTTAAACTTACTGCGGAATCCTGTTTCTGATACTTTTCTGTTATTCATTGATGAGGATTGCATGATAAGGATCTCAGCTATACCTATATCATAAAAATTGAGTTCAGGATTGCTGTGCCCCTCTATTTCATCTGTATGGACATCAAGTAGCTTGCATGTATACTCATTGGCAAACGTCTGGATCATCTCTATATCACCTGATAGGTAGAGGATGTCTCCTTGTTGTAGAACAAGAGAGGTAGATGCCAATTGCTGATTAACAGTTCTCACAAACATATTATTGCCTGAGCTACGGCGTAACTCCATGACATTGATGCCATATCTGCGATATACATCAAGGTCGACTATAGTTTTCCCTATGGCTTGTGAAGGAGTATCTAACTGTACTCTGAATAGGTTTTCTGTCAATCCATACTCTTTGACCAACTGATTTAAAGACTTTCCACCAGATTTCTTTTTCCCTTGTTTTTCTTTAGAAGTCAAGAACCATTTTGTCACTGGCAGAAGATATAATACTCCTACTAAAAGTACAACTATTCCCACCGGTAGGAATGTAAAGAATGATATCTCTTGAAAAACCGGCTTCCCTTGTTCGGCAAGTGAAAGGTTATAATTATGTAATACCTCTTGTATAATCATATTAGGAGGAGTACCAATCAGCGTCATCATACCTCCCATACTACTAGCAAAAGCAAGAGGTATTAGAAGCCTGCGTGATGATGTGTCTGCATATGCTGCCATACTTACAACAATAGGAAGCATTAAGGCTACTGTTCCGGTATTACTTACAAAAGCTCCGATAAAAGAGGTAACAAGCATTACGAGAATAAATAGCTTTGATTCACTTGTTCCTGCTAGTTTAATTATGCGGCTACCAATCATCTTTGCCAGCCCGGTCTGGAAAATACCTCCTCCGACAATAAACAGACCAATCATCATGATTACGACTGTATTCGAGAAACCGGCTAATCCTTCGGCAGGTGTTAATACTTGAGCTAAAAGCAAAACTATGAGAGAACAAATGGCAACAAGGTCTGAACGGACCTTGCCACTGACAAATAATATCGCAGAAATTAATAGTACTATAAGGGTAATTAGCATAATATGTTTTTATGATTTATACAAAAATAGCAATTTTCTGCCAAATTTCCTCCTCTCTAGTACGACCGTAATGATATATTTGATTATAATCTATTAAGCTACATTGATAATTAATCATTATGTAATTTGTTTTATTGCAATCATTTGTATTATTTAGTCCTATCAAAATTTATATTCAGAAATATGATAAGCATAGTTTTACAATAAAACAATAGAAGGCTGTTGATATAACATCTTGATTGATTTGCTTCTCACTAAATTTAGACCTTTTGCCTATTTGTATTTGTTATATATTAAACCAAATATCTGTATAATATGAAAGCATGGATAATCTCTTCTCTATCAATTATATTCTGTTTGATAATAGGATTTATCTCAAGTATGTTTCAGACAGAATCTATGATTTCTTGGTATCCCACACTTGAGAAATCAGTTCTTACTCCTCCTGGTTTTGTATTTCCTATTGTCTGGACTTTACTATATATCTGCATTGGTATCTCACTTGCTTATATCCTATTACAAAAGCCTGAGAAAAAGTTTGTATTGGTATTTTTATGGTCTTCCCAGATTCTGTTTAATTTCTTGTGGAGTATTTTATTCTTTTATATGAAGAGTCCTTTGCTGGGATTTATAGATATAATCTTACTTGACATCGTGGTTATTCTTTTTATTATCTGCAGTTTTAAACCATCTAAGGTATCGTCAGTACTGTTTATACCATATTTGGTATGGCTTGTTTTAGCAACATATCTGAATGGCTATGTAATGTTGAATAACTGATTGTTTATAGATAAAAAATGGAGCAGATAATTATCTGCTCCATTTTAAATTCATATAGTATGATTTATTGATTATCTTCTTTATCGATCTCTTCCTGAATAGATCTGTCAATAATATCAATCTTTTCAAGTATAAGATCAAGATCTGATCTAAGCTTTTCAACTTTACGATTCATCTCTGTCAGCAATGAACTACCTTTCTTTGATGAACTTGATAAGAATCCAAGATTATTTTCATAAGTCTGAAGATCATTTTTCAAGTTTTCGTATTGGCGGCTCAACTTCTCCCTTTCTCTATACAAGTTAGATTCTTTATTGTTTATTGAGTTTTTAAAGCTGCTCAACTTCTTTTGCGAAGATGATATGTTCAATTTAGTAAAGAGCTTGTCAATAATATCGTGATATTTATTATATAACTTGTCTTTCTCTTTAAATGGAACATGCCCAACATTGCTCCATTCTTTTATAAGACCTTTTATTGTTTCTTCATCACTCTCTTCAGCAACCTCTTTTGCATTGATAGCATTAAGCTTTTCTATAATCTCTTTCTTAAGTTCCAAATTGGTTATCTCAACTGAATGTTTAGATGAACTATTCTTATTCTTTTCAGCAAAGAAATAATCGCAAGCAGAGATGAAACGTTTCCAAATAGCATCTGATTGCTTCTTTGGAACTGGTCCTACGCTCTTCCACTCTTTCTGGAGATTAGTAAGTAATGCAGCAGTCTCTTTCCAATCAGTGCTATCTTTAAGAACTTCTGCTTTTTCACACAATTCTTTCTTCTTCTCGAGATTGTTTGACATGTTTTCTTTTAAGCCCTTGAAGAATTCACCTTTCTTAGAGAAGAACTCATCGCAAGCTGTTCTGAAACGCTCGAAAATTTTAACATTCATCTTCTGTGGAGCGTATCCTATGGTTTTCCATTTAGCCTGAAGTGCAAGTATTTCCTGAGTCTTATTATCCCAATCTTGGAAAGTCTTGAAACTATCGTACTCCATGCTCTCTACTATTTCACAAATAACTGTCTTTTCATCGAGATTTCTCTGCTCTTTCTCTTTCAACTCATCGAAGTGCTGTTGATGTCTTTTGTTTACTGCTGTAGAAGCAGTCTTGAATCTATTCCACACATCTTCTCTTAAATCTTTAGAAACAGGTCCTGTCTCACGGAATTCTTGATGTAGTTTTTGGAGTTGGTGGAAAGCAGAAATAACATCCTCTTCGTCTTCAAGTTTCTCGGCAGCTTCACAAAGGTGTAGCTTAATTTCAAGGTTTTTCTTGAAGTCGTATTCTCTAAATTCGTTGTTTAGCTTAATGATATCGTAGATTTTCTCAACATATATCTGATAGCTATTCCATATCTCATTAGACTTAGCTTGTGGAATACCCTTTATTTCATTCCACTCTTGCTGCAGTTTCTTTAATTCGTTATATGCTCTGTTAGAGTCTTCTGTAGATTCAGACAAGACTTTCAACTTCTCAATAATTTCAAGTTTTCTTCTAAGGTTTTCTTCCTTGTCTTTATCTTCCACTGCTAACATTTCATTTCTTTTCTCTTTTATAGAACTCATGATCTCTTTGAACTGATTCTCATAATCATTGGCCACCATTTTGTAAGACTCTGGAGCACCACCAGCTTCCAGATACTCTTTATAGAGGGTGTCTTGATTATACTTAAGAGTTTTGTAAAAAGATTGTTTCAATTGATTCAGCTCTGATTTGTCAGCGTTGCATGGATCATTGTTAATCTCTTTTAACCTCTCAATAATTTTTTCCATTTTCTGTTTAACATCAAGCACAGGAGTTTCCTCTTCTGCTGTAATAGGAGAGACCGATGTTTCTGGAGCTTTATCTTCAGGAACCTCGGTTAAAGAATCATTAATTTCATTAGAGTCCATCATATAGAATTTTTAGAGTAAAATATCGTTAATGCAATTATATTAAAATACAAATTAAATAAAATTAATTATTAAATTGCAATTAATATCTTTTTTTTTTAATATGGGACGAAATAACTAATGATCCTCTGCTGTTAAGATAAAAGAACAGTTATACTCATATAAACTAGCATTCCTATGATGTCGTTGGTTATGGAAATAAATGGTCCGGTAGCTATTGCAGGATCAATTTTCAGCCTGTCCAAAGTCATAGGAACGAGCGTTCCGAAAATTGAAGCGAACATAACTACAGCAAACAAACTTATAGAAACGGAGTATGATATAGTATTATTTGCACCGAATCGTACAAAATTGTATATGTAGACGAGCATTGATATAATTGTTGCATTGATAAGTGCAACGATGGCCTCTTTAATGATCTGTTTCCAGGTATTAGAGGAATCCAGAGAACTATTGGCTAGGCCTTGAACAACAATAGCTGAAGACTGTGTTCCTACATTACCACCTGTACCGCCGATTAATGGAATATAGAGTGCCATTTCAGGGTGCATAGCAAAAGTGCTGTCGAAATTACCTAAAATCATTGAGTTACCTATTCCGCCTATCATACCGATAAGAAGCCAAGGTAGTCGAGCTGTTGTTTGCCTCATAAGTGAGTCGTCAGTCTCTACATCCTGAGAAAGACCTGAAGCCAACTGATAATCTCTTTCAGCCTGTTCACGTACCTCATCCATAACGTCATCGACAGTGATTCTTCCAACCAAGCGTCCTATACTGTCAACAACAGGTACGGCAACAAGGTCATATTTCTCGATAAGCTGTACTACCTCCTCAATTTTAGTATCAACATGAGCAGAAATAGGATCTTTCTTCATCACATGCTTCACTTTAGAAACAGAGGGACTTGTAATCATCTTTTTGAGAGGGAATACACCTCTTAATCTTTCATCATCATCAACTACATAGACATAATAAATCTCGTCCATCTCTTCAGCTTGTAGCCTCATCTCTTTGAGGCATTCGGGCATACTCCAGTTTTCGTTTACGACAACCATTTCTGTACCCATCAAACCACCGGCAGTATTCTCATCATATTTAAGCAGGTCGACGATATCTCCCGCCTGCTCAATATCTTCAATGTGAGATAGAATCTCTTCCTGCTTTTCTTCATCCATTTCTCTGATGATATCAACAGCATCATCAGTATCCATGTAGTCTACGAATTTCTTGGCAATAGTTTCGGAAGGAAGAAGATCAAGAAACCTCTTTCTAGCATCTTCGTCCATTTCAATGAGGACATCGGCAGCAGTCTCATTATCTAAAAGAAGATAAATGAACCTGGCATCTTCTGTATCCAAATCATTACAAAGTTCAGCTATATCGGCAGGATGTAGCCCATTTAATAATTCTTTTACATTCTCAGAATCCTTATCCTCAATAAGTGATTTTACTTTGTCTTCAATCTCTTCCTTATTCATCGCAAAACTATTTGTTCTTTAAAGCATCCTCTACTCTGTTTGTTAATTCTACGAACTGCTCTACTGACAGCTGTTCAGGCCTTTTGTTGAATATCGGGTCTGCACTTAATGGATTTTGCTTGTCTAATATAGATGATATAGAATTACGTAATGTCTTTCTTCTTTGATTGAATGTTGTCTTTACTATCAGTTTGAATAGTTTTTCATTGCATCCCAAATCGGTAGTTTCATTTCGAGTCATTCTGATGACTGCGCTTTTAACCTTTGGAGGAGGGTTGAAAACATGCTCGTGTACAGTGAAGAGATATTCTACTTTATACCATGCCTGAATTAGGATGCTGAGAATACCATAGGTCTTGCTGCCTGGTCCGGCTGCAATTCTCTCTGCTACCTCTTTTTGTATCATTCCGGTACAGCAAGGAATCAGATCTTTGTAATCAAGCATCTTGAAGAATATCTGACTTGAGATGTTATATGGATAATTACCTGTGAGTACAAATGGATTATTGTCGAATATTTTATCAAGTTCCATCTTCAAAAAGTCACTTTCAATTATGTCTTCTTGAAGCTGAGGATAGTTCTCTTTAAGATAATCTACGGATTCGAAGTCTAGTTCTACAACTTTAACTTTTCTTCCTTTCTGAACGAGGTATTGAGTAAGTACTCCCATACCGGGACCAACTTCCAAAATAGGTAGGGATGGGCATGAGTCGACTGTATCTGCTATGTCTTTTGCAATATTCAAATCTTTGAGAAAATGCTGACCTAGAAATTTTTTCGGTTTTACTAATCCCATTGTTATATTTTATTTCATTAATAAATAGTTTTATTTCGCTAAGATAGTATCTTTGCAGGCAACAAAGGTAATTATTATAACGATAAAAAATTACTATAAAATTTTATATCTGAATAAATTTTGTGAGAATCAAGTATAAAAAAATAATTAGTAAGGCGCTACAAATTGTATTCCCCATAGTTTTAGGTGGAATAATTTTGGTATACATGTATCAAGGCTTTAATTTTGATCGTGTATGGGAAGTGCTTAAGGATGACATGAATTATTGGTGGATGTTCTTGTCATTAGTATTTGGAGTATTAAGTCATGTCTTTCGTGGAATGAGGTGGAAACTGACTTTGGCACCTCTTAATGAATATCCAAAGACCTCCAATTGTGTCAATTCAATTTTCATTTCGTATGCAGCCAATCTTGTAATTCCACGTGTTGGAGAGATTTCACGATGTGGCGTATTGGCGAAATATGATAATGTATCATTTGCAAAGTCACTTGGAACAGTAGTTACGGAGAGACTTATTGATACATTATGTGTTGTTATAATTACAGCTGTGGCTGTACTTATGCAGACTAATATCTTTCTGACCTTCTTTACAAAGACGGGAACAAAATCGGATGTTATTGAGAGTATCTTGTCATCATCCAATTTCTATATTACGTTGGCTTGTATTGTTGCCATATTTGTACTCTTTTACTTTTTGGTAAAGAACGTAGCTATGTTTGCCAAGATAAAAGGTATAATCAGCAATATCTGGTTAGGCATAATCTCTTTGAAGGATGTAAAGAATATCAATCTGTTTATACTATACACAGTAGCAATATGGGCATCTTACTTCTTCCAGTTTTATCTCTCTTTCTTCTGCTTTGACTTCTCTAGTAATTTGAGCATTATGGCAGGACTTGTGATGTTTGCTGTTGGAAGTATTGCTGTCGTTGTACCAACTCCTAATGGTGCCGGCCCTTGGCATTTTGCTGTTATAACAATGATGGTACTTTATGGAGTGGGCAAGGAGGATTCAGGAATTTTTGCACTTTTAGTGCATGGTATACAAACGTTTTTGCTAATTTTGTTAGGTATCTATGGATTGGTGGCACTGCCACTTACAAATAAAAATAAAAAATTATGAGTACAATTCTTTCATTGGCTCCACAAAATGTGTGGAAACACTTCTATTCATTGACTCAGGTACCTCGTCCATCAGGGCATCTAGAGAAGATTCAGAAGTTTCTTTTAGACTTTGGAAAAAGTATTGGCGTGGAAACTCTTCTGGATGAAGCGGGCAATATTATCTATAAAAAACCTGCCACTGCAGGTATGGAAAACAGAAAAAAAGTTATTCTTCAGGCTCATATGGATATGGTTCCTCAGAAGAATAATGATACAGTTCACGATTTTGTAAAAGACCCTATCGAGACTTTTGTTGACGGAGAGTGGGTAAAGGCTAAAGGCACTACTCTTGGATCAGATAATGGTATGGGTGTTGCTGCTATCATGGCTGTAATGGAATCGAAAGAGATCAAACATGGTCCTATAGAGGCTTTAATCACTGCTGATGAAGAGACCGGAATGTATGGAGCTTTTGGACTGAAAGCAGGAGAACTGGACGGAGAGATTCTTCTTAATCTAGACTCTGAAGATGAGGGTGAACTATATATTGGTTGTGCCGGAGGTGAAGATCTGACAGCTACTATTCAATACAAAGAGGTAGAAACAGATCCAGAGGATATCGCTTTTAAGGTTGTTCTTAAAGGTCTTAGAGGTGGTCACTCAGGATTGGAGATTAACCAAGGTCGTGCAAACGCAAATAAGTTGATGGTTAGATTCGTAAATCAGGTTATTGCATATGATGAGGCTTGCTTGGTATCATGGAATGGTGGTAATATGCGCAATGCCATACCAAGAGAGTGCGAAGTTGTGGTTACTATACCTGCTAGCGAAGAAAATGATTTCTTGGATTACGTTAATGAGTGTGAGACTACCTGGAATGAAGAGTTCCATGCTACTGAGACTCCTATAAGTTTCAAGGCTGAAAAAGTTGAACTTCCAAAAATGATGGTCCCAGATGAGATCAGAGATAACTTAGTTGATGCCATCTACGCTTGTCACGACGGAGTAATGAGAATGATTCCTACTATCCCTGATATTGTTGAGACATCTTCAAACCTTGCTATTGTTACTATAGGTGGCGGTAAAGCAGAAATCAAGATTCTTTCTAGAAGCTCCAGAGATTCTATGAAAGATTATCTTAATACAACTCTTGAAAGCTGTTTCTCAATGGCTGGTATGGAGGTAGTTAGAAGTGGAGCATATTCCGGTTGGGAACCAAACGTTGATTCTCCAATTCTAGCTGCAATGCGTGAGTCTTACAAAGAACAATTCGGTGTAGAGCCTGCAGTCAAAGTTATTCATGCAGGATTGGAATGTGGCATCATCGGTGCTGTAATGCCAGGACTTGATATGATTTCATTTGGACCTACACTTCGTTCACCTCACTCACCTGATGAACGTTGCAATATTCCAACTGTACAGAAGTTCTATGATTTTCTTGTAGCTACTCTTGAAAATGTTCCTGTAAAATAATAGGATAGAGATAGAATAAATATAAAATATATAAATAGCAGGCCATATTTAACTCATTTTGAGATTGATATGGCCTGCTTTATTTATATAGCCTTAGCTAGTGCTTTTAAATAATTTTATCTGATTAATATGAAACCATATTACAATAATTGCTTAATTTGTTAGCAGTAATATTAATTACACTATTATGAGACACCCTTTTTCAATTTTATTTATTTCATTGCTGATATTCTGCACAAGTAGCTTTGCTCAAAGCTATGATAAGATGTGGCGTAATATTTCAGAGTATCAAAAGAAAGACTTGCCACAGTCTGTTATAAATCAAGCTTATGTCATATTTGATAAGGCATGTCAGGAAAAGAACAGCTCACAGATAATAAAGTCTTTTCTTACTGCAATGCAATATAGAGAGGAGATATCAGCTGATAGTTTGAATAAAGATATAACATCACTTGAGAAGCTTGCTTCTGAGTCTAGCAAAATAGAAGAGAAAGCGTTGCTGTATTCTATTCTAGCTAGGATTAAGTCAGACTCAGATCCGGACAAAGCCTTAGTGTATATAGTTAACTCTATGAGAGATGCTTCCAAAGTAGTAGAACTCTCAGGTGATACATATAAGCCCATAATCAAAAGCGGAGATATTAGTGAAAAATACTTCAAGAATAATTTGTTGCATATAATAGCTGATATTAATCTCAAGAGCATTAATAGAATGAATAACTCATCCTGGGATAGGAAGAAAATATTAGACTATAAAATAAATAGTATCTCAGATTTCGAAAAACTAGAGATTGTACCCAGCTCTGATAAGGATCTTTCAAGGCAATATTTAATAATATATCAGACTCTTCTTCGTCAATATAAGAGGATTGGCATGGTTGATGCCTGGATAATAACTGCTTCAGACCTTCTTAATGAACTGAAATACTATGTCAAAGGATATAATGATTCTAATGTATCTAATAGCCTGGAAAAACTTATTAAGGAGAATTCTCAGCAGGTCTCATCTGCATATGCTAGCTCTATATTGATAGACAATAAATATTCTAATGAAGATTATGTAGAGGCATTGAAGCTGATAAGAAGCACTGTCGCTGAATATCCTGGATATGTAAGGATTGGATATATAAAAGATAGAGAGAAAGATATACTAAGTGAATCATTATCTGCCTCTACAAATAATCTCTACGCAGGAGTGGAAAATAAGTTGCAGGTTTCGTATCGTAATGTAACATCCATGAAGATGAATCTGTATAGCATGGACTCTTCCATTACACCTATAGATATCTATAATAACCCTGATACTCGTGATATAATAAAGAAGAAGGGTTCATTGGTAAATAGTAATGTCTATAATCTAACCAAATTCAATGACTATAAGTTTCATAATGAAGAGGTAGCAATTAGGATTGATAATCCTGGATTATATTATCTAGAACTCCAGACAGAGAATGGAGTAAAGGATGGTAGGATTATAACTGTTACTTCTTTTTTGCCATTTATTCAGGCACTTCCAGGAGATAAGACAAGAGTTGTAATTTTAGATGCATTGAATGGTAAGCCGGTTGAAGATGCTGATTTCAATATCTATTCAGAGAGTGCTGAAAAAAGAAAACTTCAGCTGTTCAAAAAAATAAAAAGTGGTTCTGATGGAATAATATACATTGATTCAAACCGTGAATTTAGGAAATATAATATAACTAAGGGCAAAGACATTTCTATGGAACTGACCAACTTCAACTCTGATGTATATAGAAGTTTTACTGACTATAAGAAAGAGAGGGTAGCTCTATTTACTGACCGCTCTATATACAAGCCTGGTCAAACAGTAAATTTCAGTGGATTTGCATATACTCAAGTTGATGATTCAAGTAAGGTGTTGCCGTTGAAGGAGTATGAAGTCACTCTTTCTGATGCTAATCATGTAGCTATAAGCTCTATAAACGTTACTACTGATAAGTATGGAGCATTTAGTGGCCGTTTTAATTTGCCAAATGCATCACTTAATGGACGTTTCTGTATTAAGGTTATATCATGTGAGACATCTTTTATGGTAGAGGAGTACAAGAGTCCCTCTTTCCAGGTTGAGTTTATGCCAATAAAGGAGTCATTTGCTATAGGAGATACTGTGAATGTAGTTGGTTATGTAAAGACCTTATGGGGAATAGCTTTGCCAAATGTTTCTGTGAAATATAAGATAAGCAATGCACCACTCTATATGAGAAATGCTGAACCAATAGAAGAGAAAGAGATAAAGAGCGATGAAAAGGGCTATTTTTCTATTCCTATAACTATTAGTGAGAATGAAGATAAACTTTCAAAATATTGGTATAGGCAATATGTTTTATCTGCTGTTGCTACAGATAAATCGGGTGAGAGTGTTGAGAATAGTATTTCCATCCCTTATGGGTCATCATCTTTGGTTATTGACTGTGAAGGATTAAAAGATATAGTATTAAAAGAGAGCAGTGACAGTGTTGTATATAGAGTGAAGAACTTATCTGGAGAGGAGATTGATTCAAAAGTGTTGCTGAAACTCTATAAAATAAGAGAAGAGGGTAAAGATTCACTCCTTGTATTAGATAGAACAGAAAAAGCGAATGTTAAATTAGATATGGACTGGGCTAAGAATTTGCAGAGTGGTAGATATAGAATAGTTCTTCAATCTTTTGATAGCAATAACAGAGAGGTTCAGTATAGTAATAATGTCACATTGTTCTCAAAGAGTGATAGCCGCCCACCAATTGATAGCAACTTTTGGATATATGATGATGGTGCTGAGGGCTCACTATTATCTTTTGGAACAAGTAAGAAAGATGCAGATATTTATTATAGCATTTTAGCTAAAGACAAGATTATTGAGGATAAGGTATACTCGGTATCTGATAGTATAATTAATATGGATTGCAGTTACAAAAAAGAGTATGGAGATGGAGTTGAGATAAGCATTGCATTTGTAAAGGATGGTAATATATATACCTATAGTAAGGAGATTGTAAAACCGTATCCTTCAAAGGAACTATTACTGCGTTGGGAGACATTCAGGGATAAACTTCAGCCAGGAAAGAAGGAGGAATGGAAATTAGAAATAACATATCCCGATGGAAAAGCTGCAGATGCACAACTGATGTGTACAATGTATGATGCCTCTTTAGATGAGATATATAAAGATAGATGGAACTTTGGCATTTTCTATACAAGGGATATATATAGATATCCATTTAGTTCTTTCCAAGGTGAGTCATGTTTCTTTAATATTGCCGAGAATGTATCATATAACAGAGACTACAGACAAGAGTTTTCATATCTTGATCTCCCTTACATTAACGGTAATGAAAGAGTCTTTTCTCCTGTAAGATATGAAAAATCTGCAATGGGTGTTTCTATGTTATCAGTTAATAAGATGGATATGTCATCTATGATGAAACCTAAAGCTATCATGTCTCGTTCTGGAGATGAATCTACTGTGACAGTACGCAAAGATTTTTCGGAGACTGCATTCTTCTATCCACTTATGAATACTGATAAGAATGGAGTAGTAAAAATCTCCTTCACTTTACCTGAGTCTCTTACTAAATGGCACTTTACCGGATTTGCACATACCGAAGATGTATATTCAGGTTTGATAGATGCAGACATTGTGTCGTTTAAAGATTTTATGGTAAGACCCGAGCTTCCTCGTTTCCTTAGAAGTGGGGACAGATGTGTAATTCCTGTATCGGTTACCAACCTGAAAGATAGAGTGGCTAAAGGTGATTTGTCGATTGAAATGATTGAGCCTGCAACAAATAAAGTTGTCTTCTCTTCAGTTCATGAGTTTGACGTTCATGAAGGTGATATGAAAACTTATCAGTTTGAATACACAGTTCCTGAGAACTATTCAATGCTTATCTGTCGTATCATAGGTAAATGCAAGAAGTTCTCGGATGGAGAACAGAACTTTGTGCCTATTTTATCGGATAAAGAGATGGTTACAGAGTCTGTTCCAATGATAATGTCCGACAAGGGCAAATACAATTTCAGCGTTACACCATCGAAGGATAAAAAGATTGTTCTCGAGGTAACAGCCAATCCTATATGGCATGTAGTTCAGTCGATACCTGGTATTATAACTCCAAGGGATAATTCAGCTTATTCATGGGCAACTTCGTTATATGCGTCTTTTGTAAATGAGTATATTCTGAAAAATAATCCTGCTATTCATAATCTATCATCTGCATATAAATCTACACCTGAGGCTGTCCAGGATGATATGGTGTTAAGTGAACTGCAGAAGAACCAGGAGTTGAAGGAGATTATTCTCTCTGAGACACCTTGGGTAGCTCAGGCCAATAAAGAGGAGAGCCAGAGAAAAATGCTCTCTCAGATTGCTGATCTGAACTTTATCAATTATAACAGAGAGATAGCTGCACAGCATCTTTCTGATCTTCAAAATAATGATGGTAGCTGGAGCTGGTATAAGAGTATGAGCGGAAACATATCTGTTACATCTGATATACTGGAGGCTTTGGTTAGGATAAAGATACTAACAGGTGAAGAATTTAGTGGTGAAATCAATAGGATGTATCTTTCCGCATTTAATTACCTTAAAGATGAGGCTGAGAAATGTTACAAAAATGATATAAAGAAGAGTGGAAGTGCAGCAGAGGGATATGATATGCCACAATGGTTAGTTAAGTATCTTTATCTTTCAAATCTTGACAAGTCATTGAAATATGATGAAAAGGTTAATTCGTATTTCATAGACAAACTTAAAGATAGTGCTTCATCACTTGATATATACCAGAAGAGCCTTGCCGCTGTTATATTCTATAAATCGGGTGCTAAGAGTGATGCAGAGGACTTTATAAACTCTCTTCTTCAATATACTAGATATACAAAAGATATGGGAAGATACTTTGATACAAAGAAGGCAAAATATACCTATTCTTCGAATATTATCCCTTCAGTGGTAAGTACTATAGAGGCTCTTAAACTTTCTTCAGGTAAAGAAGATTATATAAGTCAGATGAAACAGTGGCTTATTGCTGTTAAGGGTATACAGAGTTGGAGTTCCAATATGGCAATCACAAATGCTATTTATGCATTGCTTGGTGATGAAGATGTGACTTCTGATAAATCAGGAAGTGGATTTATAAAGATTAATGTTGGCAAAGAAAGTTTTGTTGTTGATAAAAATGTACCTCTGGGATATATAAAGAGAGATATTGTCAATAGTGTAAGCAACATTAGTATAGAGAAAACATATCCTGGACTTAGCTATGGAGCTATTTATATGCAAGGATTAGAGAAGGTAGATACATTAAGAGAAGCTTCAACAGGACTTTCTATTAAAAGACGTCTCTATCTTGGTGATAAAGTGATAGATGAGAATACTGTTCTTAAAGTTGGTGATGTGATAAGAGTACAACTGATAATAGATTCACCTGCTTATATGGACTTTGTTCAGATAAAGGACCCTTTGTACTCATGTATGCAGCCAAGAGAACAGCTATCTTCTGTATTATGGAGTGATGGAATGCTTTACAACAAGCAGGTTAGAAATGCATCTGTGAATCTATTTGTTGATAAACTAGGCAAAGGTATTCATACCTTAAGTTATGATGTATATATAACCAAGAGAGGCACTTTTAAATCAGGTCTGACAATTGCTGAATCTGCATATTTTCCTATGCTAAGATCTTTTTCTTCATCACAGACTTTAAATGTTGAGTAGTTAGCTCCTATATATAAAAAAGATGAATCCCGGAATATTATTTCCGGGATTCATCTTTTTATGCTAAACCATTAATTGTCAAAAAAGAAAAGGATACAATTAAATTTCTTTCTAAGATTTAAAATTAATGGTACTTATATCAGTAATATTATCAATTAATGATGCAAAATTAGTTTGCTCTTCTCATAAAGAAATATTGTCCATATGCTCCATCTACGAAATCATCGTAAGAGTTGTACCAAACACCGGAGAATGTTCTTGAACCTGCTTCAGCACCCTCAATATATGCATAAGATCCATCATTAATAAAATGAAGTTCCATAGTTGTGTCATATTTATATCCGGTTAGCCAACGCCATTCAAACACAAGGTAGTCTGTTGATGTACCTATTGTACCTTGATGATTTTGATTGAAAGTCATTATAGTTCCACTTCCCCATACATCTGCACCGAAGTCAATATTTTCCTCAGTGTACCATGTTCCAGGCAGGTTATATTCCAACTCCTCTTTATCATCGCAAGAACTCATTGTGAATAGCATCATAGTAGCTATTAAAACGAATAGATGTTTGCTAAATGTTTTCATATTTTTTAATTATTGTAATCTGTTGTGCTGCAAAGATATATTAAAAAATTAACACAAAATGCGTTTATTGAATAAAATGTTATTCACTATTTTATATCTTATAAATAAGCATGACTCTTCTTGCATAACTAAAGTCCTATTTAATAAAGCTATTGTTTAGTGAATAGTACATATTATATATAATTAGAATAATATAGTTTTTTGTAGGAAAGTCTTTAATGAATAAGTTCCTCTTTTAAATGAAATATATTTATCTTTGCTCTAAGCAAATAAATGATAAATATGAAATATCTACTCTCTATATTTACAATAATTTCTCTGAGTACATCAACTGCAATAGCCCAAGCAAAAATAGATTTTGATAAGAAAGCATATGATTTGGGTGAAGTACTATGGAAGAAACCTGCTACAGCTACATTCTCAATAACGAATAGCGGCGATAAGCCTCTTGTTTTGTCAAATGTTACCTCATCTTGCGGATGTACAGTTGTTGATTGGACAAAAAGTCCTATCCTTCCTGGACAGAGCGGCACTATCTCATCTACTTTCGATGCTAAATCTTTAGGTCGTTTCAATAAGAGCATTGGTGTTTATTCAAATGCATCTAATATGCCAATATATCTTTCCATAAAAGGAGAAGTCACAACTGAAATAAAAGACTATTCAAATAATTTCCCTTATAAGATAGGTTCAATCCTAATGGATCGTGATGAGATAACTTTTGACGATATAAACAGAGGTGAGAGTCCGGTAGTGGAAATTAATCTGGCAAACAACTCAAATAAACCTTACTCGCCGGTATTAATGCATCTACCATCATACCTGTCGGCTAAAGCTGTTCCAGAGAGAATTTTACGTAATGAGACAGGAAAAATTATCATAACTCTAGATACGAGAAAACTAAAAGATTTCGGTCTTACTACAGCTCCTGTTTACCTTGCCCGATTCCCTGGTGATAAGGTAAGCCAAGAGAATGAAATTCCTGTTTCTATTGTCCTTCTCCCTAATTTCTCTAAGCTTAGTGAAGAGTTTAAGAATAATCCTCCTGCGATAAACATATCATCAATGGAGGTAAATATGGGTGTGATAAATTCTAAGCAGAGGAAAACATATACCATATTGTTGAAGAATAATGGTCACTCGGATCTTGAAATTAGAGATTTACAGGTATTTAATTCAGCTTTAGGTGTACAGTTGGATAAACGTGTATTGAAACCTAAAGGTGTGACAAGATTAAAGATTGTTGTGTTTGGGCGCAACCTCAGCAAAATAAAAGGAACACCTCGTATTTTGATGATTACAAATGATCCTAAGAATCCGAAAATAATAATCAAGGTGAAAACAACTCTAAAGCAATAGCTATGGAACATCCTGAAAACAATGATAAGTATAAAGGACTTGCAGTTAATGCCGGCATTGAGCAGCCATCTTTGGTTAACCCATATCTCAAAAAACGTAAGAGGATAAAGAGGACTGAGCTTTCTGTGTCGGACTATGTAGAAGGTATAACAAAAGGTAATATAACCATTCTTAGTAGGGCGGTAACACTTATAGAGAGCGTTCTCCCGGAGCATCAGTCATTGGCTCAGGAGGTTATTGAGAAATGCCTTCCTTATTCTGGCAATTCAATGAGAATAGGAATAAGCGGAGTTCCGGGAGCCGGTAAAAGTACCTCAATAGATGTTTTCGGAACTCATGTTCTTGAAAAAGGAGGAAAGTTGGCTGTGCTGGCTATTGATCCAAGCAGTGAACGCTCTAAAGGTAGCATTTTGGGTGATAAAACGAGAATGGAGACTTTATCTGTACACCCTGATTCATTTATACGTCCTAGCCCTTCAGCAGGATCATTAGGTGGTGTAGCTAGGAAAACTCGTGAGACCATAATACTTTGTGAAGCTGCTGGCTTTGATAAGATCTTTGTTGAGACAGTGGGTGTAGGGCAGAGCGAGACAGCGGTTCATTCAATGGTTGATTTTTTCTTACTTATACAACTTGCGGGAACAGGCGACGAACTTCAGGGTATCAAGAGAGGTATAATGGAGATGGCCGATGGCATAGTTATAAACAAGGCTGATGGAAGCAATATTGAGAAAGCAAAATTGGCAGCCAATCATTTTAAGAATGCATTACATCTTTTTCCTACTCCTGATTCTGGATGGGAACCTAAAGTCCTTACATACTCAGGTTTCTATGGATTAGGAATAAAGGAGATATGGGATATGATATACGAATACTTTGATTTTGTGAAATCAAATGGATACTTCGAATATAGAAGAAATGAACAAGCCAAATATTGGATGTACGAGACAATAAATGAGCATCTCCGTGACAGCTTTTATAATAATGATACTATAAAGTCTATGCTTGCTGAGAAGGAAAATGATGTACTAAGTGGAAAGCTTACCTCATTCATTGCAGCTAAAGATCTTCTAGACAGATATTACAAAGAATCATTTGGCAAATAATAGTCATGAGAAAGCCCGAAAGTTTACTTTCGGGCTTTCTCATATTTATTGTAAAACGTATTTATCAGATTGATAATTCACGCAAAACATTTACAAGTTCTTTATCAATAGGTTTGTCATTCTTGATGGCTTTAGTGAATGGTACATATACGATTTTATCGTTTTCGATACCTATCATAACATTTCTTTGTCCTTCCAGTAGAGCCTGAATACTTGCCACACCCATTCTGCTTGCAATTATTCTATCGTGTGCAGTAGGGCTACCACCTCTTTGCAGATGTCCCAATATAGTTACACGAACATCATATTGAGGATATTCATTTTTTACACGTTCAGCGTAATGCATAGCACCTCCTGTCAATTCGCTCTCTGCTACAAGTACTATACTACTACTTTTAGATTTACGGAATCCATTTTTTATGAACTCTTCCAATTGGTCTACTTCTGTGCTGAACTCAGGTATGATAGCAGCTTCCGCTCCAGCAGCAATAGCTCCGTTCAAAGCAAGGAATCCTGCATCTCTTCCCATCACCTCAACAAAGAAGAGACGTTCGTGTGAAGTAGCTGTATCTCTTATCTTATCTACAGCATCAAGTATCGTATTCAAAGCTGTGTCATATCCAATTGTAGTGTCTGTTCCATAGAGGTCATTGTCTATTGTACCGGGTAGGCCTATACAAGGAACATCAAATTCTTGAGCGAATATTCTTGCACCGGTAAGTGAACCATCTCCCCCAATTATAACAAGAGCATCAATCTCCTCTTTCTTCATGTTTTGGTAGGCTAATTCTCTTCCTTCAGGAGTTGTGAACTCAACGCATCTAGCTGTCTTAAGGATTGTTCCACCAAGTTGTATAATATTACTTACATTCTGAGTCTTAAATTCCTGAATTTCTCCAGTAACCAATCCTTTATACCCACGATAAATACCTTTCACTTTCAGCCCATTATAGATTGCTGCTCGTGTAACCGCTCTAATAGCAGCATTCATACCTGGGGCATCACCTCCAGAGGTCAAAATTCCAATACATTTTATAGTTGCCATATGTATCTTATTGTTTTAAGTCCCAAAGATAGCAAAAAGCTAAATAAAGGAATTGATTTTTATTTTTTTATATTTGATAAATCCTCAAGGATTGCCTCTTTGCACCTCTCCATTAACCATTTAGGTGTAGATGTTGCACCACATATTCCGACAGATTTAACACCTTCTAACAAAGATCTGTCAATTTCTTCAGGGCCATCAATTAAGTAAGAGTTCTTGTTAATTTTCTTGCATTCGTTGAACAGAATTTTTCCATTAGAACTTTTTTTCCCGCACACGAAAAATATAAGTTCGTGTGAAGCTGCAAAATCTCTAATGTTAGGCATCCTGTTTGCAACTTGTCGGCATATCGTATCATAATATTCAAAGGTTGCAGGTGGGATTATATTCTTCTTAATGTACTCTATTATCAGCCAGAATTCATTAAGTGATTTTGTAGTCTGTGAATATAGTCTTATATCTCTTGTAAAGTCCAATGATTCAGCTTCCTTAAGGCTCTCAATAACTATAGCCTCACCTTTTGTCTGCCCCACAAGTCCCAATACCTCTGCATGTCCGCTCTTTCCATAAATAACAATCTGAACATCTTTATCTTCTACAACCTGATCATCAAATTGTTTTTTTATTCTCTTCTGTAATCTGAGAACAACAGGGCATGTGGCATCTATCAGCTTAATATTATTCTTTTTTGCAATTTGATAAGTTGATGGAGGTTCACCATGAGCTCTTAGAAGAACTTTAGCATCATGAAGCTTTTCAAACATGTTATGATCTATTGTAATAAGTCCCATTTCCTTAAGCCTTTCACACTCTTGTCCATTGTGAACTATATCTCCAAGGCAGTATAAGACCTCACCTTGGGCAAGCTCCTCCTCTGCTTTGTTTATGGCCGTAGTTACCCCAAAACAGAATCCTGATCCTTTATCAATTTCAACATTCATACCTTAGCCACCTCTTTATATTTATTGAGAAGCCACTCTTTCTGTTGCTCTATAGTGATATTTGAGTTATCCAGAACTATAGCATCATCAGCTTTTCTTAATGGGCTTACCTCTCTATGTTCATCAATATAGTCTCTCTCAATTACATTTTTTAGAATTTCATCAAATGAAGCCTCCTGATTTTTCTCTTTCAGCTCATCATATCTCCTCTGTGCTCTAATCTCAGGCGATGCTGTAACAAAAATCTTTAGTTCGGCATCAGGGAAAACTACAGTACCTATATCTCTTCCGTCCATTACTATCCCTTTTTCTTTGCCCATCTGCTGCTGTTGTCTTACCAACTCTTCACGGACAAAGGCAAGGGTCGCAATAGGACTTACATGTGACGAGACCTCCATGCTGCGTATCTTATCCTCAACTACGACTCCATTAAGGCAAGTAAGTGGTTTCTTGCTCTGCTCATCCAGGATAAATGAGATTTTTATACTATCAAGAAGTCCTTTTAATCTTTCTGAATCAATCTCATTACCTTTGAATATATTGTTTTTAAGAGCAAATAGTGTAACACATCTGTACATTGCTCCACTATCTATATATATGTATCCAATTTCTTTGGCAAGATCTTTTGCCATTGTACTCTTGCCACATGATGAGTATCCGTCTATTGCAATAGTTATTTTATTCATAAATTAATATGCTTAATTAATTTTTTTCAAAGATAGATAAAAGTTCAATCAGCATTAAAGTAATAAAATAAAATAAAATGAAATTGATTATTTTTAGAATAAGATATATTGGACATTAAAATAAAATAATTACATTTGCTAATAGAGAACACACTTTAATTTATAATAGAAACATATGGAAGTCAAAAAATCTCCTAAAGCAGACCTTGAAAGTAAAAGAAATACTTGGCTGCTTATCGGAATTATCTTATCTCTAGCCATAATGTTTGTTGCGTTCGAATGGACTGAGCGTGATAAGAAGATTATGACTGATTCAGGTATCTCCGAAGTCGTTTTTGAAGAAGAAATTATTCCAATCACAGAACAAGAACAGAAACAAGCGCCTCCTCCTCCAGACGCTCCGAAAATAGAAGAAGTATTGGAAATTGTAAAGAATGATGCTGATGTCGTTGAGAGCTCAATTCAAGCATCTGAAGAGACTGGTAAGGCTGTAGAAGTTAAATACGTAGCTGCTCCAGTAGTACAGGAGGAAGAACCTGAAGAACAACAGATATTTCAGGTTGTAGAAGAGATGCCGGATTATCCAGGTGGTATGGCTGAATGTTTGAAATTCTTAAGTAAGAATATTAAATATCCAACAGTTTCACAGGAAAACGGTGTTCAAGGTAAGGTTATAGTGCAATTTGTTGTCAATAAAGACGGTTCAATAGTAGATCCAGTTGTTGTACGTAGCGTTGACCCATATTTGGATAAAGAGGCTCTTCGTGTAATAAAGATGATGCCTAAATGGAAGCCAGGTAAACAACGTAACAAACCAGTTAGAGTAAAATATACAGTGCCTGTAACATTCAAACTACAGTAATTGTAAATGAATATATAAAAAGGCTGCCATTAAGCAGCCTTTTTGATTTAATCACATTTTATATATAAATTATGATATTTAAAGTCTCATATCTTACAGAGAAAGTAAACGAATATATCAATTCGTTGGCTTACAATCATGCGCCTAATGAATTATATAATCCTATAGATTATGTACTGGAAGTAGGAGGGAAAAGAGTTAGGCCGTTGCTTATGCTTTTGGCTTACAATCTCTATAAGGATGATATAGAATCTGTATTACCACAGGCTGCAGCCATAGAGATGTATCATAATCATACTCTTCTTCATGATGACTTGATGGATAATTCGGACATGAGAAGAAACAGACCTACTGTACATAAGGTGTGGGATGAGAATACTGCTATACTGTCAGGAGATACTATGCTTATTCTAGCATATAAGTATATGTGTGAATGTGATAAAGATTTCTTAGATCGTATATTACCTTTATTTACAATAACAGCCATCGAAATATGTGAAGGTCAGCAATGGGATATTCAATTCGAGACAATGGAAGATGTTACTATCGACCAATATATAGAGATGATTAGGCTGAAGACAGCTGTACTTCTTGCAGCTTCGCTAAAGATTGGAGCTATTAAGGCAGGTGCTTCTGATGAAGATGCTGATTCTCTATATCAGTTTGGCATAAATTTAGGCTTGGCATTCCAGTTACAAGATGATTATCTTGATGTCTATGGTACTCCTGAAACCTTTGGAAAGAGTATCGGTAACGATATAATAAGCAATAAAAAGACATTTATGCTTTTGTCTGCTTATAATAATGGCTCTGAGCAACAGAAAGCAGAGATACTTCGTTGGGTTAAAATGGATAACTTTGACCCTCAAGATAAGATAAAAGCAATAACAGCAATATACAATGAACTCAATATAGATAAACTCTGCTTTGAGAAGATTGATAATTACTTTGAGAAGGGGCTCGTTTTGCTTGACTCCATAGGTGTAGAAGAAAGCAAAAAGAGTGAGTTGAAAGATTTTGTTAAACGTATGATGAGAAGAAACGTCTGATGATTGATACCCATACCCATCTTTTTACAGAAGAGTTTGATAATGATCGCTATGAGATGGTGAATCGCGCTATTGAAGCAGGGGTGACTAAGTTGTTCATGCCAAATATAGATGTATCTTCATTACCATCACTGAAAAAAATGTGTGGAGAGTATAAAGGGGTATGTTACCCAATGATTGGTCTTCATCCTACAGAGGTGAGAGAGGACTATAAATCACAGCTAGATATTTTAGAAAAGGAACTTGCAAACAATTCAGATTACATAGCAATAGGTGAGGTGGGACTTGACTTATATTGGGACTCCACCTTCAAAGATGAGCAGATTGATGCTTTTCATACACAGATAGGTTGGGCAATAGACTCAGATTTGCCAATAATAATTCATAGCCGTGCCGCTTCGAATGAATTATATAATACACTTTTACCCTATAAGTCGACAAAGCTAAGTGGCATATTCCATAGTTTTGTAGGTGATAAGGCTGAGGCTGAAAGACTCATGGAATTTCCCAATTTCCTTTTTGGAATTAATGGAGTAGTTACATTCAAGAAGAGTACTTTACCTGAGGTGTTAGAAGATATACCTCTATCAAGAATTGTACTTGAGACAGATTCTCCATACCTTGCTCCAGTTCCTTATCGTGGAAAACGAAATGAGAGTTCATATATTATAGATATTGCAAAGAAACTGTCATTAATTTATGACACTCCTTTAAACGATATATCCTCTATAACGGATGATAATGCTTTAAGATTATTCAAAAAAGTTTCCGGAGTTTTATAAATGATATTATTTTTTATAACTATTTTGGTATAACTTTTTAATTAGCTAGTAATGAAAGGTAAAAAAGATACATTTGTATATTAAAACGCTTGTAGTTACCAAATTTCTTTGTAATTTGCATACGTTTTAAATAGAGATACAGAGGAATTGCTTCTTTGGAGAGATGCTCGAGTGGTTGATGAGGCACGCCTGGAAAGCGTGTATGCGCCTAAAGCGTATCGCGGGTTCGAATCCCGCTTTCTCCGCATACATTGATAGATAGAGAACAAAATAAATAGAATAAATATATCAATTAATTAATCTTAAAAAATTAGACACACAATGAAAAAGTTATTTGCAATTCTTGCAGTGATGGGAGTCCTTACTTTAGGATCAATTCAATCAGCAATGGCACAAGAACAAGCTGCTCCCCAAACAGAACAAGTTGCTCCAGCAGATGGTGATAACGCAGAACAAGCTGCAGTAGTAGAAGAAGGTGGAGGCCTTCATAAAGAGATTAAAACAAAGTTTATTGAAGGTAGTGCAGGCTTTATGTCATTGGTTGCTATCGCTTTGGTTGTAGGCTTAGCTTTCTGCGTTGAGAGAATTATTTATTTAAGTCTTGCAGAGGTTAATGCTAAAAAGTTGATGACTAAACTTGAGGCTGCTTTGGAAAAAGGAGATGTAGAAGGTGCTAAAACAATTTGCCGTAATACTCGTGGTCCTGTAGCTTCTATATGCTACCAAGGTCTTATGAGAGTTGACGAAGGCATAGATGTAGTAGAACGCTCTGTCGTTTCTTATGGTGGTGTTCAGGCTGGTTACCTTGAAAGAGGATGCTCTTGGATTACATTGTTTATTGCCATGTCTCCATCTTTAGGTTTCTTGGGAACTGTAGTTGGTATGGTTATGGCATTCGATAACATCCAAGCAGCTGGTGATATTTCTCCAACAGTTGTTGCAGGTGGTATGAAAGTTGCTTTGATCACAACAATCTTTGGTCTTGTTGCTGCTTTGATTCTTCAGACTTTCTATAACTACATTCTCTCTAAGATTGAAGCTTTAACAAGCGATATGGAAGACTCTTCTATCAATTTGCTTGATATGATCATGAAGTATAACCTGAAATACAAAAAATAATTAAAATGGCTAAATTATCATATAAAGTATCTTTCTATGTTTTATATGCCTTATTTGCTATTATTTTGATAGTTCTAGGTCTATTTTACTTCGTTGGATACAATAATACTATAGGTGAACTGACTGCACCTCAGCATACAGACACTCTTATATACTTGATGTATGCATTAATAATTGCTATTGTTGTAATTACAATTGCAGCTGGTCTTGCACAGTTTATAACTGCCTTAAAAGATAGCCCCAAAAGAGCACTTAAATCTTTATTAGGATTAGTTGTATTAGTTGCTGTTATTGCTATCTCATATGCTATTGGATCAGATGAACCAGTTACTGCCAATGGAATGCCTTATACAGATATATTTTGGTTGAAGATTACCGATATGTTTTTGTATTCAATATATATTCTTTTAGGCGCTTCTGTTCTGGCTACAGTAGTTAATATGCTAGGTATCTTTAAAAAATAATATTATTACATTGATTTTAATTTAAATAGAGTAAGTAAAATGGCAAGAAAGAAAAGAAATGTCCCTGGAATTAATTCAAGTTCTACAGCGGATATTGCCTTTATATTGCTTATCTTCTTCCTTATTACGACATCAATGGATACTGATCGTGGTCTTGCAAGACGTTTGCCGCCACCTCCTGAAAGGAATCAGACAAAAGATGATAATATTATTGTGAAGGAGCGTAATGTGCTTCAGGTACGTCTTAATAAAGACAACCAACTAATGTGTGGTACTGAGTACATTAGCATAGGGCAATTGAAAGATAAGGCAAAGGAATTCATTAAGAATGAACAAGACAGCCCAACTCTTCCGGAGAAACATCGAAAAAACATACCTTTATTAGGTGATGTTATGATTACGGAAAAGCATGTTATTTCAGTTCAGAATGACGTTGGTACTAGCTATCAAGCTTATATCAATGTCCAAAATGAACTTGTAGCTGCTTATAATGAGTTAAGAGATGAATTGGCTAAGGAAAAATTCGGAGGAAGAAAATATTTAGAATGTTCTGAGGATGAACAGAAAGCTATTCGTGATTATTATCCTCAGAAGATTTCTGAAGCTGAACCTAAAAAATATGGAGCTAAGTAATGGGAAAATTTAATAAATCAGGGAAACGTGGAATGCCTGAGTTGAATACTTCATCACTTCCTGACCTTATCTTTACATTGTTGTTCTTCTTTATGATTGTAACAACAATGCGTGAGGTAACTTTGAAGGTTCAATTTAGGGCTCCTCAGGCTACAGAGCTTGAGAAACTTGAAAAGAAATCTTTGGTTTCATTTATCTATATTGGTAAACCAACGCCTGAGTTTCAGGCTAAAATGGGTTCTGAAAGTCGTATCCAGTTGAACGATAAGTTCTCTGAAGTATCAGAAGTACAGGACTACATTACTCAGGAGAGAATGAACATGAAAGAAGAAGATCAGCCATTTATGACTGTTTCTCTCAAGATAGATAAAGATACAAAGATGGGTATTGTAACTGATGTTAAGCAGGCTCTGCGACAAGCATACGCTTTGAAGATTAATTATTCTTCTGTTCAACGTCAGTAATAAATTAGTTTATTTAAGCCTTTAAGGCATATAATAAAATAAAGGGTCGCCGCTTAGTGGTGACCTTTTTATCGTTATATAGGTTTAATGCCGGCATATTAAGCAATAATAAAGGGTAAACATTAATGTTTACCCTTTAAATATTTGATTACATATCAAATCCATTCCAAAGATTTCCTTCAGGGGTAGGAGCAACTATATCTATCTCTATCTTTGAGACCGGATGTGTGAACCTTACTCTTCTAGCATGAAGGCAGATACTTCCATCCGGATTAGATCTTTGAGCACCATACTTAAGATCACCTTTAATAGGGCATCCCATATTAGCAAGTTGACATCTAATCTGATGATGTCTTCCGGTCATCAAGTCCACCTCAAGAAGGAAGTAATTTTGAGAGTGACCAATCAACTTATAATGAAGCATAGCTTTTTTTGAATTTGCTACCTCTTTGTCATACGCATACGACTTGTTCTGTTTTTCGTTTCGTACCAGGTAGTTTTCAAGTAGAGCTTCTTCTTCTTTCGGACAGTTCTTTACAATTGCCCAATATGTCTTCTTGACCTCTCCATCTCGGAACATCTCATTTAGTCTGGCAAGAGCTTTACTAGTCTTTGCTAATACAACAATTCCGCTAACTGGTCTGTCAAGCCTATGAGGAACGCCTATAAAGACATTTCCTGGTTTGTTGTATTTCTCTTTTATATATTCCTTTACGATTTCCGATAGAGGCTTATCCCCAGTCTTATCTCCTTGAACTATCTCAGAAGCTGTCTTGTTGACTATAATGATATGATTGTCCTCGTATATAACTGTCATATAAACATATTACATGTTCATACCACCATCTACCTGAATCACCTGTCCAGATACATATGAAGATAAATCTGAAGCAAGGAATGTAGCTATGTTTGCCACATCTTCAGGAGTACCGCCACGACGAAGAGGAATAGTCTTCATCCACTCTTTGCGGACTTCTTCAGGAAGGGCCTCTGTCATAGCAGTTTCAATGAAACCAGGAGCGATAGCGTTTGCACGAATACCTCTAGAACCCATTTCCTGAGCAATAGATTTAGCTAAAGCGATAAGACCTGCTTTTGATGCAGCGTAGTTACACTGACTTGCGTTACCATGAACACCTACTACAGATGCCATGTTGATGATAGAACCACCTCTTTGACGCATCATGATTGGTGTACATGCATGTATGAAGTTGAATGCACTCTTTAGGTTTACAGCAATAACAGCATCCCATTGTGCTTCGCTCATCTTGAGCATTAATCCATCTTTTGTGATACCAGCGTTGTTAACCAAAATATCTATAGAACCAAAATCTTCTTTTACTTTATTAACTACCTCTTCAGTCTGAGTGAAATCAGCAGCGTTTGAAGCATAACCTTTAGCTTTTACACCAAAAGCAGCAATTTCTTGTTCGGTTGCTTTCCCATTTTCGTCAATAACTAAGTCTGTGAATGCAATGTTAGCTCCTTCAGAAGCAAATTTAAGAGCGATAGCTTTACCGATACCGCGAGCAGCACCAGTAATAAGTGCTGTCTTTCCTGTTAATAATCCCATTTTAATATAAGTTAAAAAATTATTTTCTACATAATGCGCCAAATATCATTTTTGAGGCATGTTGCCATGCTATTTTTTCGTCTAAGTCACGACCTATATTTCCTCTAATATAAGGAACTTCTATTCCTCGTATACTATAGTGAACAATCTCAGCGACGAATTTACTATCTTTTATATCAAAAATGTCTTTTTCTATGCCTTCATCAAGAATCTTCTTAATAAGTTCCATCTCTTTGGCATCAAAATTCTTTCTAACAGCCTCTACGCTCCATATATTCCTAAAGAAACCTGCGCGGAGAGTTCCGTTTCTGTAAACTACAGTCTTAATAGCATCAAGGTGTGTCTCAATCATCTCAACAATTTTTTCATCTGGGCTTATTGGCTTGAGTACCACTTGCTCCATAGCTTTCGACAACATCTCGAGTTCTGCTTCCACAACAGCCATGTATATGTCCTCTTTACTCTTAAAATAGGTATAGAGTGTTCTTCTACCTTTTTTAGATGCCAAGGCAATATCATTCATAGTTGTATTGTCAACGCCATTTTTTGCAAATAGCTGCCTTGCTGCATCAACTAATTTAGCTCTGGTTTTCGATACTGTCATTATAGTTTAAATTCTATGTTATACTATATAATAGCAAAAGTACATTATTTCTCATTCCCTGACAAGAAAAAAATATAGTTTCTTAAGGGTTACAAACTTTAACATATTTCTTATGTTCTATTAGTCAGAAGATTAGAATGATTTCTCTTTATAAGCGAGAAAATAATATCCTTATTGTTTGTTTTTTAATTAAAAACCCGTACCTTTGCATCCGTAATCAAAAACAATATCGCGGAGTGGAGCAGTTGGTAGCTCGTTGGGCTCATAACCCAAAGGTCGTTCGTTCGAGTCGAGCCTCCGCAACTAAATAAAGACAACTATCTGATAATTCGATAGTTGTCTTTTATTTTTAAGGCGGATGGAACAAAATGGGCTCACCCATTAACTTTGGATCATACCGAAATTCGGGTCAGCGGATATTTTAGGTTGTTTTCATTATCTTGATAAATTCTTTTCTTTGCCCTATGAAATCCGATAATATACTAAGAGATTTCCGATGAATCCCAAATAGTTTTTCATTTGCCGTCGCCGTCTGATAAGTTGCCGTTGTCAGCCATTCAGACGCCGTCGCCGTCTGAAAGATTAACGTTGCCGGCCGGAGATTACATCCTAAAAAAAGTTAGTTTAAAACCATTCTATAGAAGTTCGTTTCCTTCTTCTCAAATCCTAAAGATTGATATATTATGTTTGCCTCAATGCGTTTAGGCTTAGATGTGAGTTGAATCTCTATAGGCGACTCCTCTTTTGCTTTGCTTATTTGATGTGCTACTTGAAATAATCAGAATGAGTCAATAATGCTGATTCTGTTCTTTGACAAAAAAGATGATACACATATATTGTGTACCATCTTTGATATATTAATAATAAGCGTAAAAATCATTACGCAGATTATAGTTGATTCTGAAATTAAGGAATCATCTTCTTGTCGACAATCCATCCTTCTCTTTTTGAGAGTCCACAAGGAGCACCTGCAAACATCTTTTCAGCAGTCTTATCCCCTTTAAGTTGCCATAACAACCAGTTTGTAGCTACAACACCAAATTCACCTCCGTTAGGTTTACCATAAGTACCCCCATGTCCAACATTAAAGTTAGCTACAAATGCAGGTACATGATTTATTCTTTTGAAGTCATCCATTCCGTTTCCGTAAGCAATATCTGTCTCGCCTCCAAGTATGTATAAAATAGGAGTGTGAATAGAGTTAAGTTTCTCTTTCTTTGGCATTGGCATACCCTCTATTGCTTGGGTAGGATTTAGAAATAGTCCGCTATTGCAAATCATCACAGTCTTCAATCTTGGGTCTTGGCAGATGTCCAATGTCTGCAAACCACCGCAAGACATACCTGCTGCAGCAATTTTGTCAATGTTCAATTTCTGATAATAGATGCTGTTTTTGTTACTATTCTGAGCTATAGCCCAATCAATGGCATCTGTTAATAACTTAGAACTTGTCAACTCATGCTTTACCTCGCCTTCACCTGGCATAGGTCCGATGGCAACTACAAGAAAGCCATGCGATGCAATCTCGTTTAGGAAGTTGATATGCTCGTAAGGAGTGTTTGCACATGCTCCATTTCCCCATACCAGAATAGGGAGTTGTTGTGCAGGACCAAATTTAGATAAATCCTGAGGTTTGAAGATTGTGTGAGTAGGTAGTGATGAGTCACTAGCCATGATAGCTTTATAACTTCCGCTACCTCCATTATCAATAACTTGAGTACGAGAATCCTGAGCCTGTACACCATATGTTACTAGACATAGAGCACAGCCCAACATAAATTTTGAAAGTGTTTTCATAATAATAGAATTAAAATATAAGTGTCTCTTAAAGATTATTTTTTGTTTGCTTCGCGTGCAAATTTAAACAACTGTGGGTTAATATGGCAATATCCCGATGGGTTTTTGTCAAGATAGTCTTGATGATATAGCTCAGCATTGTAGAAGTTCTCTATCGGTTTGACCTCAATTACAATAGGTTTGCTGTATTTAGCAGATAATATAGAAATTGCATTGTCTATTATTTTCTTATCCTTGGTGTCTGTGTAGTATATTCCGGTACGATACTGTGTTCCTCTATCTCCACCCTGCTTGTTAAGACTGGTAGGATCTATTGTCTTGAAATATAGTTCTAAAAGTAATGATAAAGGCAATACATCAGGATTAAAAATAACCTTAACTGTTTCAGCAGCATTGGTCTTGCCTGTACATACCTCTTCGTATGTAGGGTCTTTTATCATGCTGTTAGCATACCCAACATCCGTTCTATTTACACCGTTAATCTGTTTCAGAAAATGCTCTGTACCCCAAAAGCATCCTCCAGCTAAATATATAACTGATTCTTTTTCCATAATGCTACTATTGCTATTTAATGAAAATAATAATGATAAAGTCAATAATATAAGTCTCATATTAATATATAATGTAAAATTATAGTATATGATGATATAATGT
>NZ_BAJR01000024.1 GCF_000613805.1 Phocaeicola paurosaccharolyticus JCM 15092
CCAAATAATTAAATAAATACCTTTAATAAAAATGAACAATCAAGCAAAGAATGGCAATCTTATAGCCATTATCACAATGTTTTTTCTTTTTGCCATGATATCATTCGTAACGAATCTGGCTGCTCCATTCGGTACAATCTGGCGTAACGCATACGAAGGTTCTAACGTACTCGGTATGATGGGTAACATGATGAACTTCCTTGCATACCTATTCATGGGTATACCTGCAGGTATTATGCTTACAAAAATTGGATACAAAAAGACAGCGCTTATCGCTATGGGTGTTGGTATCCTTGGACTTTTCATACAATACCTTTCTAGCATCTTCGGTGCTACAACATCTCTTTTCGAACTTGGAGGATTCACTATCCAATTAAACTTTGTGATATATCTTCTTGGTGCATTTATCTGCGGTTTCTGCGTATGTATGCTTAATACTGTTGTTAACCCAATGCTTAACCTTCTTGGTGGTGGTGGTAACAAAGGTAACCAACTTATACAGTCAGGTGGCGCATTAAACTCACTATCAGGCACTCTTACTCCTCTTTTTGTAGGTGCTCTTATCGGCACAGTAACTTCTAAGACTGCTATGTCGGATGTTGCTCCTCTTCTTTTCATGGCTATCGGAGTATTTGTTTTGGCATTCCTTGTAATCCTATTCGTTTCAATACCTGAGCCTCATATGCATAAAGGCGGCAATGCTGCTAAAGCTAAATTTTCTCACAGCCCATGGAGCTTCCGTCACACTTTATTAGGTGTAATCGGTATCTTCTTCTATGTAGGTATTGAGATTGGTATCCCTGGAACATTGAATTTCTATCTTGCTGACTCTTCTTCAAAAGGTGCAGGTCTTTTAGAGAATGGTGCTGCTATCGGTGGTGCCATTGCAGCTATTTATTGGTTGTTAATGTTAGTAGGACGTACAGCAAGTAGTGCTATCAGTGGCAAAGTATCTAGCCGTACACAGCTTATCGTTGTGTCAGCAACAGCTATAGTATTTATTCTTATCGCTATCATGACTCCAAAAGAGACTACAATCTCTATGCCTGGTTATAGTGTAAGCGAGGGATTCAAGATGGCTCAAGTTCCTGTAAGTGCCCTATTCCTTGTACTTTGTGGTCTTTGCACATCTGTAATGTGGGGAGGTATCTTCAACCTTGCAGTAGAAGGTCTTGGAAAATATACAGCTCAAGCTTCAGGTATCTTCATGATGATGGTTGTTGGTGGTGGTATCATGCCACTTGTACAGCAGTTCATCTCTGATGCATATGGATATATGGCAAGCTACTGGTTGGTAATCGCTATGTTAGTATACCTATTGTTCTACGGACTTAAAGGTTGTATTAATGTAAATAAGGATATTCCTGTAGAAGAATAATCTTAAAAGGACTAAATAATCTCTAATAGTAATATACAAATTAAATATTATGGATATAGAATACGTAAGAAGTAAATTCCAAAAACATTTCAATGGTGAGGCAGGATCAGTTTATGCATCTCCAGGTCGTATTAATTTGATCGGTGAGCATACAGACTACAATGGAGGATTTGTTTTTCCGGGAGCTGTAGATAAAGGTATGGTCGCAGAGATCAAACCTAATGGTACTGACAAAGTACGCGCATACTCTATAGACCTTAAAGACTACACAGAATTCGGTCTTAATGAAGCTGACGCACCTCATGCAAGTTGGGCAAGATATATTTTCGGCGTATGCCGTGAGATGATTAAACGCGGAGTTGAAGTGAAAGGTTTTGATACAGCTTTCTCTGGCGACGTACCTTTGGGTGCCGGAATGTCATCTTCAGCTGCATTGGAAAGTACATATGCTTTTGCTTTGAATGAACTGTTCGGTGATAACAAAATAGACAAGTTTGAACTTGCAAAAGTTGGCCAGGCTACTGAACATAACTATTGCGGAGTAAACTGCGGTATAATGGACCAGTTCGCTTCTGTTTTCGGTAAAGCAGGACATCTTATCCGCCTTGATTGCCGTTCATTGGAGTACCAATATTTCCCTTTCAACCCAAAAGGTTACAAACTTGTTCTTCTTGACTCTGTAGTTAAACATGAGCTTGCATCTTCAGCATACAACAAACGCCGTCAGAGCTGCGAGAGCGCTGTAGCTGCTATAGCAAAAAAATATCCAAATGTAGAATTCCTTCGTGACTGCACTATGGATATGCTTAATGAGGCTAAAGCCGATATTTCTGAAGAGGATTACAAACGTGCTGAGTATGTTATTGGAGAAATCCAGAGAGTACTTGATGTATGCGATGCTTTGGAAAGAGGCGACTACGAAACTGTTGGACAGAAAATGTTTGAAACTCACTACGGAATGAGTAAACTATACGAAGTAAGTTGCGAGGAGTTAGACTTCCTCAATGACATTGCTTTCGATTGTGGCGTTACCGGTTCTAGAGTTATGGGTGGTGGATTTGGTGGTTGCACTATAAACTTGGTTAAAGACGAGCTTTATGAAACATTCATAAAGACTGCTAAAGACAGATTCAATGAGAAATTCGGTCATTATCCAAAAGTATATGACGTTGTAATAAGCGACGGTTCTAGAAAGCTTATCTAATAAGCTAGATAAAAATATAATAAAGCTGCTATCAAATTGCTGATAGCAGCTTTTTTTATGTTGCAAAACATAGCGTATTATAGACACTATACAGAATTAAGTGTTACTTTTACACCATTAATTCTTAATAAAGCCTTTAATAATGAGAAACATTAACAAATTTACATTAATTGCCTGTATAGCAATAGCAATGTTAAGCAGTTGTACAGCTCAAAAAAGCAACGAAAATCTTACTGAATCAGGTTTAAATCCTGCAAAGTTCGACACTATCATTGATGGTACTAAAGCAGTAAAACTTTACACTCTCAAAAACGAGAATGGTATGGAAGTTTGCGTAACAAACTTCGGAGGAAGAATTGTTTCAATAATGGTTCCTGACAAAGCTGGAAAGATGCAGGATGTAGTCCTTGGCTTTGATAATGTTGCAGATTATATTAATGTGCCAAGCGATTTTGGAGCATCAATAGGAAGATATGCAAACAGAATCAATAAAGGTATAATAGTAATTGATAATGACTCTATCCAACTTCCACAGAATAACTTCGGACACTGTCTGCATGGTGGACCAAAAGGATGGCAGTATCAGGTATACGAGGCTAAACAAATTAATGACCAGACTTTAGAACTTACTATGAACTCAGCTGATGGCGACCAAAATTTCCCTGGAAACGTAGTAGCAAAAGTTACATATAAACTTACTCCCGATAACTCTATAGACATCAGCTATAGTGCAACAACCGACAAAAAGACTGTGATAAACATGACAAACCACTCTTACTTCAACTTAAGCGGTGATGCATCTACACTATCTACAGACAACAAACTATTTGTTAATTCAGACAGCATCACTCCTATTGACAGCACATGCATGACTTCTGGCGAGATGATGGCTGTAAAAAATACTCCATTCGACTTCTCTACTGAGAGAGCTATATCAGAGAAGATTGGCGACACAACATGTGAACAGATTAAGAACGGTAACGGATATGACCACAATTGGGTCTTAAAAGATAAAGGCAACATCAATGTATTGGCTGCTAAATTAACCAGTCCAAAGAGTGGAATCACATTGCAAGTTTATACAAATGAGCCAGGTATTCAAGTCTATACAGGTAACTTCCTTGATGGAACTGTAAAGGGTAAAAAAGGTATTGTTTACCAACAAAGAGCTGCAGTATGTTTAGAGACTCAGCACTACCCAGACTCTCCTAATAAACCACAATGGCCATCTGTAATCCTTGAACCAGGAAAAACATACACTAGCCACTGCATTTACAAGTTTAGTGTAGAGAAATAAATTATTAACTAAAAAAATAAATATTATGAATTGGAATTCGAATGAATTCATATGGTTGGACTGGGCAATTCTTTTTGTCGGTATCTTAGCCATTGTTTGGGCGATATATTACGCCATTATGAAAGACAAAAAGAAAATGAAAGGTGCTGATAGCCAAGATTACCTTTTCGGTAAAGGTGAACCTTGGTATATTATCGGTGCTGCTATATTTGCTGCCAACATCGGTTCTGAACATTTAGTAGGTCTTGCTGGAACAGGTGCAAAAGACGGTGTAGGTATGGCACATTGGGAAATGCAAGGTTGGATGATTCTTATTCTTGGATGGTTATTCGTACCATTCTATCAACTATTGAACAATAAGTTGGGTAAAATTATCACAATGCCTGACTTCTTAAAATTCCGTTACACACAACGTACCGGTTCTTGGTTGTCAATCATCACATTGATAGCATATATATTGACTAAAGTATCTGTAACTGCTTTCACAGGCGGTATCTTCTTTGAATATCTTATTGGCTTGCCATTCTGGTATGGTGCTATAGGTTTGATTGTTATCACAGCTATATTTACCGTATTTGGTGGTATGAAGGGTGTTATGACACTTTCAGCTATTCAAACTCCTATTCTTATCATTGGTTCATTCTTAGTATTGTTCCTAGGTTTGATGAAATTAGGTGATGGCAGCATTACTGAAGGATGGTCTCAAATGATGGCTGTATGTAAAGAAGCACACGATGGTTTTGGTACTACTCACATGTTCCATACGGATGTTAACGATCCAATGTACCCACAATTCCCAGGATATGTAGTATTCCTTGGTGCTTCAATCATCGGTTTCTGGTATTGGTGTACTGACCAGCATATCGTACAACGTGTACTTGGACAGCAAAAAGGTGAATCAAATGATGTAGTTATGAAGCGTGCACGTCGTGGTACTATCGCTGCTGGTTACTTCAAATTGTTACCTGTATTCATGTTCTTGATTCCTGGTATGGTGGCTTATGCTCTTGCACAAAAGTCTGGTAGTGGTATCGTTATGGACATCACTAATACTCACGATACTGACGGAGCTTTTGCTATGATGGTTAAGAACATTCTTCCTGCCGGCGTTAAAGGTATTGTAACTATCGGATTTATCTGTGCATTAGTAGCTTCATTGGCTGCATTCTTCAACTCTTGTGCTACATTGTTTACTGAAGATTTCTACAAACCAATGAAGAAAGGCATGAGCGAAAGCCATTATGTATTGGTTGGTCGTATCGCTACAGTAGTTGTAGTACTTTTGGGATTGGCATGGATGCCTATCATGATGGGTATGGGTAACTTATACTCTTACCTACAAGATATTCAATCATTGATTGCTCCTGCAATGGTGGCTGTATTTACACTTGGTATATTCTCTAAGAAAATCACTCCTAAGGCTGGTGAATGGGGACTTATCGGTGGCTTCTTAATTGGTATGGTTCGTCTTCTAACAAACGTAATTACTGAGTCAGGTAAAGCGGTGATGGATGGAGCATTTTGGGAAAACACAACTTGGTTCTGGCAAACAAACTGGTTGATATTCGAAGTATGGTTGTTAGTATTCTTGATTGTTGCTATGGTTGTGATATCATTCTTCACACCGGCACCTACAGCTCAACAAATTGAAGCTATCACATTTACAAGCGACTACAAGCAACTTATCAAACAGAGCTGGAACAAGTGGGATGTTATCGCGTCATTAGGTGTTATCATTCTTTGCGTTCTCTTCTACTGCTACTTTTGGTAAACTATCATGGAGGGAGGTATCTCCCTCCAAATATATAATAACAAAGTAATAGCCTAATGAGGACATATTATAATGTCAACCCCAAGTTCTATTTATCTGTCGATTGTATAATTTTTGGGTTTGACAAAGGAGAACTAAAACTTCTTTTATTAAAACGAAATTTTGAACCTGCTAAAGGCAAATGGTCGCTTATGGGAGGTTTCGTACAGGAGGAAGAGAGTGTTGATGATGCTGCCAAGAGGGTTTTGGCAGAACTTACAGGGCTAAATGATGTTTTCATGGAACAAGTAGGGACATTCGGTGATACAAACCGTGATCCCGGAGAGAGAGTTATATCCGTAGCATATTATGCTTTGATAAACGTAAATGAATATGACAGAGAGCTTGTCCAGAAACACAATGCCTATTGGGCTAAGATAGATGAATTGCCAACACTTATTTTTGACCATGAGGAGATGGTGCACAAGGCTCGTGTAATGATGAGACATAAAGCATCCGATACTCCAATTGGATTTAACCTCTTACCTGAGCTGTTCACTTTATCACAATTACAGAGTCTCTACGAGGCAATATATAGTGAACAGATTGATAAAAGAAATTTCAGAAAACGTATATCCGAAATGGATTTTATAGAGAAAACTGAACTTATTGATAAACAAAATTCCCGACGTGGAGCTTATCTATACAAGTTTAATGATAAGGCTTACAGTAAGGAACCTAAATTCAAATTGTAACTTAAGTTACTAATAGCATTAAGATTATGTTAGAGGCACTAAAAGAAAAGGTATTTCATGCAAATCTAGATTTAGTAAAGCATGGACTAGTAATATTTACATGGGGAAATGTTTCAGCTATAGATCGTGAAACCGGACTGGTTGTTATCAAACCTAGTGGAGTTTCATATGATGATATGAAAGCTGAAGATATGGTTGTGGTAGACCTAAACGGAAAAGTTGTTGAAGGTTCTCTTAAACCATCTTCCGACACTCCTACTCATCTTGAAATATACAAAGCATTCCCTGAAGTTGGAGGAGTAGTTCACACCCACTCTACATATGCAACTGCATGGGCACAGGCAGGATGTGACATACCTAACATAGGTACTACACATGCCGACTATTTCCACGATGCAATTCCTTGCACTGAGGATATGACTAAAGAAGAGGTTGAAGGTGCTTATGAACTTGAAACAGGAACAGTGATTATTAAGCGCTTCAAAGGTTTGAACCCTGTTCACACACCTGGAGTACTAGTTAAAAATCATGGTCCTTTCTCATGGGGTAAAGATGCAAACGACGCCGTTCATAATGCTGTTGTTATGGAACAAGTTGCAAAGATGGCTAGTATTGCATACTCTGTCAACCCAAATCTAACAATGAACCCACTGCTCATTGAAAAACATTTCAATCGTAAACATGGTCCTAATGCATATTACGGACAAAATAAATAGATCACATTTCAAACAATTAAATTACATAAATCATGGAAAAAGCTTTTTCAAATTATGAAGTCTGGTTCGTAACAGGAGCTCAGCTACTTTACGGAGGCGATGCAGTTATCGCAGTAGATGCACACAGTAATGAAATGGTAGCAGGTTTGAACAATTCCGGCAAATTACCTGTAAAAGTAGTATACAAAGGAACAGCAAACTCTTCTAAAGAGGTAGAATCTATATTCAAAGCAGCAAACAATGATGAGAAATGTGTTGGTGTAATTACATGGATGCACACTTTCTCTCCTGCTAAGATGTGGATTCACGGACTTCAACAGTTGAAGAAACCTCTTATGCATTTTCATACTCAGTTCAACAAGGAAATTCCTTGGGATACAATGGATATGGACTTCATGAACCTTAACCAATCTGCTCACGGCGATAGAGAGTTCGGACATATCTGTACTCGTATGCGTATCCGCAGAAAAGTAGTTGTAGGTTACTGGAAAGATGAAGAGACTCTTCACAAAATCGCTGTATGGATGAGAGTATGTGCTGGTTGGGCTGACTCACAGGATATGCTTATCCTTCGTTTCGGTGATCAGATGAACAACGTTGCTGTAACAGATGGTGACAAAGTTGAAGCTGAAGAACGTCTTGGATACCACGTTGACTACTGTCCTGTAAGCGAATTGATGTCTTACCAGAGCAAGGTTACTGATGATGAAGTTGACGCTCTTGTTAAGATCTACTTCAAGGAGTACGATCATGATGCTTCTTTGGAAGATAAATCTACTGAAGCTTACAAGAAGGTTTGGAACTCAGCTAAAGCAGAGTTGGCATTACGTGCTATACTTAAAGATAAAGGTGCAAAAGGTTTCACAACAAACTTCGACGATCTTGGCCAGACAGATGGAAGCCATTTCGATCAGATTCCTGGACTTGCTTCACAGCGTTTGATGGCTGAGGGTTACGGATTCGGTGCTGAAGGTGACTGGAAGTCTGCTGCACTTTGCCGTACTGTATGGGTAATGAACCAAGGTCTTCCTAACGGTTGTTCATTCCTTGAAGACTACACATTGAACTTCGACGGTGCAAACAGCGCTATCCTTCAGTCTCACATGTTGGAAATCTGTCCACTTATCGCTTCTAGTAAACCACGCTTGGAAGTACATTTCCTTGGCATAGGTATCCGCAAGAGCGAGACAGCTCGTCTTGTCTTTACATCTAAGACAGGTATGGGATGTACAGCTACTGTTATCGACCTTGGAAACCGTTTCCGTCTTATCGTTAACGATGTTAAGTGCATTGAGCCAAAACCATTACCAAAATTGCCAGTTGCATCTGCACTTTGGATCCCAATGCCTAACTTCGAGGTAGGTGCTGGAGCATGGATACTTGCAGGTGGTACTCACCACTCATGTTTCTCATACGATCTTACTTCAGAATACTGGGAAGATTATGCTGAGATAGCTGGTATCGAGATGGTACATATCAATAAAGATACTACAATAAGCTGCTTCAAGAAAGAACTTCGCATGAACGAAATATACTACATGCTAAATAAAGCTCTTTGCTAATTTGAAGATATAATTATAGATAAAAAGTGCCGGACAATAATGACCGGGCACTTTTTATCTTATATTTTTTATAGTAACACCTTAAATTATCGGTTCCAATATGAAATTAGATGCAAAATCAACCATAGAATCTGGTAAAGCTATTCTTGGTATTGAGTTCGGCTCAACAAGAATAAAAGCTGTTTTGATAGACCAGGAAAACAAACCTATCGCTCAAGGAAGTCACACATGGGAGAACCAGTTTGTTGACGGACTTTGGACATACAGCATCGATGCTGTATGGAATGGTTTGCAAGATTGCTATTCTGACTTACGTGCAAATGTAAAGAAAGAGTATAACACAGAGATAAAATCATTGGCAGCAATAGGTATCAGCGCAATGATGCACGGTTATATGGCCTTCAATAAAAATGAAGAGATATTAGTTCCTTTCCGTACATGGAGAAATACTAATACTGGTGAAGCTGCTGCTGCACTTTCTGAACTCTTCGTATTCAATATTCCATTGAGATGGAGTATCTCTCACATATATCAGGCTATCCTTAACAACGAGAAGCATGTAGGTGAGATAAATTTCCTAACTACACTTGCCGGTTACGTTCATTGGCAACTTACAGGTGAAAAGGTATTAGGTATCGGAGATGCTTCTGGTATGATTCCTATCGATCCAGTGACAAAGAACTACTCTGCAGAGATGGTAAGCAAATTCGAGAAACTTGTTGCTCCAAAAGGATTCAGCTGGAAACTCTCAGACATACTTCCAAAAGTATTAAATGCAGGAGAAAATGCTGGTATGCTTACTGAGAAGGGTGCTAAACTGCTTGACGACTCAGGAAATCTTGCTGCGGGAGTACCTTTGTGTCCACCTGAGGGTGATGCAGGAACAGGTATGGTTGCAACAAATGCAGTTAAACAGCGTACTGGTAATGTTTCAGCAGGAACATCATCATTCTCTATGATTGTTCTTGAAAAAGACCTTTCAAAACCATACGAAATGATTGACATGGTTACAACTCCTGATGGAAGTCCTGTTGCAATGGTACACTGTAACAACTGTACATCAGATCTTAATGCTTGGATTAACATATTCAAGGAGTACCAGGAATTACTTGGCATACCTGTTGATATGAACGAAATTTTCAGCAAGCTATACAATAATGCTCTTGCTGGTGATGCTGACTGTGGCGGACTTTTATCATACAATTACATTTCAGGAGAACCTGTAACAGGTGTAGCCGATGGTAGGCCTTTGTTCATACGTTCAGCAAACGATAAATTCACTCTAGCTAACTTCATGCGCGCTCACCTTTATGGTTCAGTAGGCGTCCTGAAGATTGGTAATGACATACTTTTCAATGAAGAGAAGATTAAAGTAGATAGAATAACAGGCCATGGTGGACTGTTCAAGACTAAAGGTGTAGGGCAGAAAATACTTGCTGCCGCTATCAACTCTCCTATCTCTGTAATGGAGACAGCAGGCGAAGGTGGTGCCTGGGGTATTGCTCTTCTTGGTGCCTATCTAGTAAATAATAGTGACTCTCTATCACTTGCAGATTATCTAGACAATAAAGTTTTTGCAGGTAATAAAGGAATAGAAATCGCTCCAGATCCTAAAGATGTAGAGGGTTTCAACGTCTATATAGAGAACTACAAATCTGCTTTGCCTATCGAATCAATTGCCTCACAATATAAGAAGTAGGCAAAAAGAGTGCTATTACGTATTGCTAACTAAATATGAAGAGTTATCTTTGCAAAAGTTTTTAATATGAAGATAATTCATTCTATTTTGTAATCAAAATTCTATTACATATGAACGAAAAGAAAGTTATGAACCTTGCAGCAGACAATATCCGTATCCTAGCTGCATCAATGGTAGAGAAGGCAAATTCCGGACATCCGGGAGGTGCAATGGGTGGAGCAGATTTTATCAATGTGCTCTTCTCTGAATTCCTAGTATACGATCCAGAGAACCCACGTTGGGAAGGACGTGACCGTTTCTTCCTTGATCCAGGTCACATGTCACCAATGCTTTATTCAACTTTGGCTCTTACCGGCAAATTCACAATGGATGAATTGTCTCAGTTCCGTCAGTGGGGAAGCCCAACACCAGGACACCCTGAAGTTGACATAATGCGTGGCATTGAAAACACATCAGGTCCTCTTGGACAGGGACACACTTTTGCTGTTGGTGCTGCTATAGCTGCTAAATTCCTAAAAGCTCGCCTTGGTGAGGTTATGGATCAGACTATATATGCATACATCTCTGACGGTGGCGTTCAGGAAGAGATTTCTCAGGGTGCTGGACGTCTTGCAGGTCACCTTGGGCTAGACAATCTCATCATGTTCTATGACTCAAACGACATTCAGCTATCTACAACTACAAAAGATGTAACAAGCGAAGATGTTGCTAAGAAATATGAGGCTTGGAAATGGAAAGTTATTGAAATCGATGGTAACGATGCAGACAAGATCAGAGAAGCTTTGAAAGAGGCTAAAGCTGTTAAAGGTCAACCAACATTGATCATCGGTCACACAATAATGGGTAAGGGTGCTCGTAAAGAGGATAACTCTAGCTTCGAAAACAACTGTGCTACTCATGGTGCACCTCTTGGTGGTGAAGCATATGTTAATACAATCAAGAACCTTGGTGGTGATCCAACAAAACCATTCCAAATCTTCGCTGAAGTTGAAGAACTTTATGCTAAGAGAAAAGAGGAATTGAAAGCTATCGTAGCTAAGAAATATGCTAAGAAGGCAGATTGGGCTAAATCAAATCCAGAACTTGCTGCTAAACTTGAGCTTTGGTTCTCAGGTAAGGCTCCAGAAGTTAATTGGGATGCTATTGAGCAAAAACCAAACTCTGCAACACGTGCTGCTTCTGCAACTGTACTTAGTGCTTTGGCTACTCAGGTAGAGAACATGATTGTTTCTTCTGCTGACCTTTCAAACTCTGATAAGACAGATGGATTCCTAAAAAAGACTCATGCATTTAAGCCAGGGGACTTCTCTGGAGCATTCCTTCAGGCAGGTGTATCTGAACTTACTATGGCATGCTGCTGCTTAGGTATGGCTCTCCATGGTGGTGTTATCGCTGCTTGCGCTACATTCTTCGTATTCTCTGACTACATGAAACCAGCTATCCGTATGGCTGCATTGATGGAGTTGCCAGTTAAATTTATCTGGACACACGATGCATTCCGTGTTGGTGAAGATGGTCCTACTCATGAACCAGTAGAACAAGAAGCACAGATCCGTTTGATGGAGAAATTGAAAAACCATAAGGGACACAACTCAGTTCTTGTTCTTCGTCCTGCTGATGCAGAGGAGTCAACATGGTCTTGGAGACTCGCTATGGAGAACATTTCAACTCCTTCAGCACTTATCTTCTCACGTCAGAATATTACAAACCTTCCAGCAGGTAATGACTACTCACAGGCTGCTAAGGGTGCGTATATCGTTGCCGGTTCAGACAACAATCCTGATGTAATCCTTGTTGCTTCAGGTTCTGAAGTATCTACTTTGGAGGCTGGTGCTGAACTATTGAGAAAAGAGGGTGTTAAAGTAAGAATCGTTTCTGCTCCATCTGAAGGTCTCTTCCGCAGTCAAAGTAAGGAATATCAGAATGAAATACTTCCTAAAGGTACTAAGATATTTGGTCTTACTGCAGGTCTTCCAGTTAATCTTGAAGGTCTTGTAGGAGCTAATGGAAAAGTATTCGGTTTGGAATCTTTCGGTTTCTCTGCTCCTTACAAAGTACTTGATGAGAAATTAGGCTTTACAGCTGACAACGTATACAAACAAGTTAAAGAGATGTTATAATGAAAAAAGTGGGAATAGCATCCGATCATGCCGGATTCGAGCTTAAAGAGTTTGTAAAAAAATGGCTCGAAGAGAAGAATTACGAATATAAAGATTTCGGAACTTGTAGCACTGAGAGTACAGATTATGCCGATTACGCTCATCCACTGGGATATGCTATCGAAGAGGGGGAATGTTACCCTGGAGTAGCAATCTGTGGTAGTGGTGAAGGTATAAGCATGACGCTCAACAAACACCAAGGTGTAAGAGCTGCATTATGCTGGATTCCTGAGATTGCACATCTAGCACGTCAACATAACGATGCAAATGTGCTTGTTATGCCAGGAAGATTCATTGATACTGAAATGGCATCCAAAATTCTTGAGGAGTTCTTTAATACATCTTTCGAAGGTGGACGTCATGCAAAAAGGATTGCCAAAATACCATTAAAGCAATTATAATTTTTATAACACTATAATGAATGAGGGTTACTTAAGAAGTTAAGTAACCCTCTTCTTTTTTTATTATCTCAGCTGAATAAAATTAATAATCCATTAACATAAAGAGTTGTTGATGATGATTAACATAATATAAAAAGATATTTAATCTCCTGAGGGAAAAGATATAAAATTATATTTGTATATATTTGCTATGAATTTAAAGAGTTATCCTATGAAAAAACTGATTCTTATTTTTTGCGCGATCATTCCAATATTATCTTGGGGACAGAGTGATAAAAAATATCTTGAGCCTTTACAAACAATCGATGGTAAGATAAATTTCAGCACCCAGATAAAAGCTCCAACTATATCACGTCAGGTCTTGTATGACATCCTGTATAAATGGGCAGATGAAAGATATAAACCTGATCAGAAGATGAATGCCAGAATAATTTTTACAGATAAAGATAAAGGCACTATTATTGTTTCTGGAGAAGAGTATATGGTTTTCTCAGCCTCTATGCTTTCACTCGACAGAACAAGAATATACTATCATCTGCAGATTGATTGTTCATCGGAGAAAGTGAAGCTTCAGATTAGCAGAATAAAATATTGGTATAATGAAGATCGCGATGGCGGAGAAAGGTATAAGGCGGAGGAGTGGATATCAGATAAGAATGCACTCAACAAGGCAAAAACAAGACTTCTTCCAATAAGCGGAAAGTTCCGTCGTAAAACTATAGATCTCAATGACGAACTGGTTAAATCTGTTCAGACTAGAATAGGTGAATATCTGCTCTCTAAGAACGGCAGAGAAGATACTACTCCTAAAATTATAGTTACATCGGACACACCTTCTGAAGTTCCTTCAGCGGCACCAGCAGTAACAACAGCTGTAGCTCCTAATCAACCAAGCGTTGAGCAGAAAGTTGTGGCAATGAACGCTGATCCTAAAGTTAACGAAACTAAACTCTCAGACGAAAATATTATAGCTTCAGCCAACAGAATTACAATCACATCAGGCAATGATGAGCAGTTCGAGATTGGTAAGGAGTCATGGGGAGGTCTCGGAAATCTATTTGGGAAAGATGTTACATTCTGCCTTATTGATACTCAGAAGACAATGGCAAATATGTTACTCTCTCAAAACGATTCATATACCATATCTTTCTATATTAAAGAAAAAACCGAAGCTGCTTTGGTAATTAAATGTAAGAAGATAAGCACTCAGACAATAAGCGGAGAGGAAGCAAATAAAATGAATTCCAATAACAGTAATTCTAGGAAATACAATATGTATGTAGGAGAGCTCGTAAAAGAATAATCATTATAATTCTTACAAAAATAAAAGCTGCTTATAGTAATGAACTATAAGCAGCTTTTGTCTTTCAGCAGAATCCCCCTACTCTATGCTCAATGTTGGGTATATTCAAAATCAATAATTATAGAATACCTTAGTACTAAGCCACATAATTCAAGAAAAAAACAATAAAGAATATTATAATGTCAATTATTTACATTATGTTATTATTATAAATATATATGTGTCAAATTAGAATAAATTGGCGCTATTATCTTTTTCTAGTCTATTTTTCACTTCTTATACAAATAATATTGCAAATAAAGTATATCTTTGCATAAACACAGTGAAAAGGATTGTTTTATGAAAAGTCAATTTTCAGGAATAAAGGAACTTGTAGAAAATTTAGATTCAAAGAGTGTGGTTGAAAAACTGAACGAACTATTATCGGATCCCAATTGCTGCTATAAAAAAGACGAGCTATACTACACCCTAGGAAATGTATATCGTAAACAGGGTGATTTTCAAATGGCTCTGAACAACTACCTCGAAGCAATCTCCATTAATCCGGAAAGTCCGGCTGTTCACGCTCGTGAGATGTTAATGGACATACTGAATTTCTATAACAAAGACATGTATAATCAATAAAATAATACCTATGGCTAAAATCAAAGGTGCAATTGTAGTAGATACGGAACGTTGTAAAGGATGCAATCTTTGCGTCGTAGCATGCCCGTTAAATATCATTTCATTATCGACAAAAGAGGTTAACAGAAAAGGTTACACATTCGCCGAACAGTTAATCGAAGATACTTGTAACGGATGTGCATCGTGTGCAACTGTATGTCCAGACGGATGTATCACAGTTTATAAAGTAAAACAATAATCAAGTTTAAATATGGCAAAAGAAGTAGTTTTAATGAAAGGTAACGAAGCCATAGCACGTGCAGCGATCAGAATCGGTGTTGACGGCTATTTTGGCTATCCTATTACCCCACAGTCAGAAGTCTTGGAGACACTTGCCGAAGAAAAACCTTGGGAAACTACAGGAATGGTAGTTATTCAAGCAGAGAGTGAAGTTGCAGCCATAAACATGGTGTATGGTGGCGCTGGCGCAGGAAAAATGGTAATGACATCTTCATCTAGCCCAGGCGTAAGTCTTAAGCAAGAGGGTATATCATATATTGCCGGAGCTGAATTACCTTGTCTGATTGTTAATGTTATGCGAGGAGGGCCTGGTCTTGGAACAATCCAGCCAAGTCAGGCCGATTATTTCCAGACTGTAAAAGGTGGCGGACACGGTGACTATCGTCTTATAGCTCTTGCCCCAGCTTCAGTTCAAGAAATGGCTGACTTTGTAGGCTTAGGTTTCGAACTTGCTTTCAAATATCGTAATCCTGCCATTATCCTTGCCGATGGTGTTATCGGTCAGATGATGGAAAAAGTGATATTGCCAGAACAGAAAAAACGTCTTACTGATGAAGAGGTTCTAGCTCGTTGTCCATGGGCTGCCACAGGAAAAAATAAAAATCGTAAACCAAATATAATTACATCACTTGAACTCGACCCTGCTGAGATGGAGAAACGTAACATCAATCTTCAGAAGAAATATGCAGAGATTCAAGAGAATGAAGTTAGATTTGAAGAGGTTGAGTGCGAAGATGCAGAATACCTCATCGTAGCATTCGGTTCTTCTGCACGTATAGCTCAGAAAGCTATGGAAACAGCTAGAGCAGAGGGTATAAAGGTTGGATTACTCCGCCCTATAACCCTATGGCCTTTCCCATCAAAAGCTATCGCTGAACGTGCAAAACAAGTTAAGGGAATTCTCTCTGTCGAACTCAATGCGGGCCAGATGGTAGAAGATGTACGTCTTGCAGTGGAATGTAAGGTTCCAGTAGAGTATTTCGGAAGATTAGGAGGTATAGTTCCTGATCCTGACGAGGTAGTAGCTGCACTTAAAGAAAAACTTATAAAATAAGATTTCATGAACAGAGACAGTGTAAGAAACGTATTGAATATACTATTTATGGTATTAACCGTTATAGCTATTGTTACCTATTTCGCTGCTGACGATTTCAAGACATTCATATATGTTTGCGCAGTAGCGGTAGTAGTAAAAGTAGTTGAGTTCATTTTACGCTTCATGTGTTAATGTATAGGAGAAGTAACTTATGACAAAAGAAGAAATAATAAAAGCCGAAAATCTGGTTTACAAGAAACCTACTTTAATGAATGACAATCCTATGCATTACTGCCCTGGATGTAGTCATGGAGTAGTACACAAACTTATCGCGGAAGTTATTGAGGAGATGGGTATGGAAGACAAAACTGTAGGCGTCTCTCCTGTAGGATGCGCAGTATTTGCATACAATTATCTTGATATTGACTGGGAGGAAGCAGCTCACGGACGTGCACCTGCTGTTGCTACAGCTATCAAACGTCTATGGCCTGACCGTCTGGTATTCACATACCAGGGTGATGGTGACCTTGCCTGCATTGGTACTGCTGAGACAATTCATGCTCTTAACCGTGGTGAGAATATAACAATAATATTCATCAACAATGCCATATACGGTATGACAGGTGGTCAGATGGCTCCTACTACTCTAGTTGGTATGAAAACAGCCACTTGCCCTTACGGTCGTGATGTGACAATTCATGGTTATCCTCTTAAGATGACTGAGATTGCTGCTACTCTTGAAGGTACTGCTTATGTTACACGTCAGTCTGTACAGTCTGTTGCAGCTATTCGTAAAGCAAAAAAAGCTATTCGCAAAGCTTTCGAAAACTCAATGCAAGGAAAGGGTTCAAACCTTGTAGAGATTGTCTCAACTTGTAACTCAGGTTGGAAGATGAGCCCTGCAGCATCAAACCAGTGGATGGAAGAACATATGTTTCCATTTTATCCATTGGGTGACTTAAAAGACAAAGAATAAAACTCAGAAATTATGAAAGAAGAAATTATTATAGCCGGTTTTGGCGGACAAGGAGTTTTGTCAATGGGTAAGATTCTTGCATATTCAGGATTGATGGAGGATAAAGAGGTTACTTGGATGCCTGCTTACGGACCTGAACAGAGAGGTGGAACAGCTAACGTAACTGTTATTGTTAGCGACGAGCGTATTTCATCTCCTATTTTGAGCAAATATGATACTGCTATTATACTTAACCAACCATCATTGGAGAAATTCGAGAGTAAGGTTAAAACTGGCGGTATCTTGATTTACGATGGATACGGAATCATTGACCCTCCTAAGCGTAAGGATATCAAGATATTCAGAATTGATGCCATGGATGAGGCAAACGAAAGAGGTATGGCTAAAACATTCAACATGATTGTACTTGGCGGACTTCTTAAACTACGTCCTATAGTATCTATTGAGAGTGTTTTAAAAGCCCTTAAGAAAACATTGCCTGAACGTCATCATAAACTTATACCTATGAACGAAGAGGCAATACGAATTGGCATGGATATTATCAAGGAACAGTAACAGATATTTATCATCAGTTATATACAAAAAAGGAGAATCATTCTTAATACAGATTGTTTCTCCTTTTACTTTTATATTGTATATTTGCCAACATTATGAGAAGAATTCTTACTCTATTTTTCATGCTGTGCATCTCTGCAGTGATGCTGCATGCTCAGCTAACAACAGGGAACGACAGATATGGTTCATCTTCAAGCGGGTTGGACAGGGATAAATATGACCGAAATGGTAACCCTATAGACAGTTCCAAGGTAAACGATGCCAATACAATTCCTATAGGTCTTTATGCATGGAAAGTTGATACACGTTTAGGTAACGTGAACTATGTTCCCGTAGATACTCTTCAAGAGGGATTCCAAAATTCAAACGATACAGGTGGAGATTTGGGGCAATACAACTTCCTTGGTAACCTTGGCTCACCACGTATTTCAAGACTCTTTTTTCAGAGAAAAGATCATACTCAGGCATTCTTTACTGATCCATACGATTTCAGCGTCAAACGCCCTGAGACTATTCAGTTCTTAAACACTCTCTCTCCGTTCGCAAACTTATCTTATTGGTCCGGAGGCTCTGGAGCCAACTCAGAAGAGAGATTTAAATCTTATTTCTCTGTAAATGCCAACAAGAAATTTGGAATAGGCTTCTATATAGACTACTTATACGGACGCGGACAATACGCTAATCAATCTACTGCTTTTTTCAATGGAGGACTCTTTGCAAGCTATTTGGGTGACAAGTACAGCATGCATGCACTATTAAATACAGAGAACCTGAAGATGGCAGAGAATGGAGGTATAGCCGATGACAGATATATTACTAACCCTCTTGATATGGCAGAGGGTAAGAAACAGTATGCTAGTTACGATATAGCTACTAAATATAACCAGATATGGAACCGTAACTATGGCAATCATGCTTTCATCTCACACAGGTATAACCTCGGTTTCTACAGAGAAAAAACGGATACAATCCAAAAAGACTCTGTAATAACCGTAAAGAGTTTTGTTCCTGTTACAAGCTTTATCCATACACTTCAGATAGATGATAACTCGAGAAATTATATATCATACGATGATACACAGAACCAGAAATATTTCGAACATAACTATCTTGGTAGTGACTCTATAAATAAGATAAAAAGCCTTATTGTCAAAAATACTTTCGGAATATCTCTTCTTGAAGGTTTCAACAAATGGGCTAAAGCTGGTCTCACTGCTTTTGTAAGCTATGAGATGCGGGACTTTACACTTCAAGATACTATTCCGGGAGAGACGAGGAGAGGAAAGGCATCATTCAAAGAAAATAATCTATCCATAGGTGGTGTACTGTCAAAAAAAGAGGGAAATACCCTTCACTATAACGTACTTGGAGAGTTGACACTTACCGGTGAAGATTCAGGACAATTCAATATTGAAGGGCGAGGTGACATGAACTTCCGTCTCTTTGGTGATACGATACAGTTAGGTGCAGAGGCATATATAAAGAACCTCAATCCTGTCTTCTATATGCGTCATTTTTACTCTAAACATTATTGGTGGGATAATAATGACCTATCAAAAATTATGAAGACCAGAATTCTTGGAACATTGAAATCCAAGAAGCTTGGCACAGAGATTATGGTTGGCGTGGAGAATATAAAGAACTACACATATCTCGCTAATACAAGTATAGTAGCACAAGATGGGAACGGAGATTATTTCAAGAATAATGCTGAGGTAAGACAGCAGAGCAAGAATATTCAGGTTTTCTCGGCTGTACTAAACCAGAAATTGAGAGCTGGCATATTCCATCTTGACGGTGAGGTAGCATATCAGAAATCTAGCGACAACGAAGTTCTTCCTCTTCCTGATCTATCAGTATATGGTAATTTATATATCAAGACAGACCTAGCAAAGAAAGCCATGCAACTTGAGCTTGGAGCAGATGTAAGATATTTCTCAAAATACTATGCACCTGATTACTCTCCGGTTATTGGTCAATTCTACACACAGAATCCGAACGAGAGAATTGAGATAGGTTCATTCCCTGTTGTCAATGTATATGCAAATATTCATCTTAATAGTTTCAGATTCTTTATAATGATGAACCATGTCAATCAAGGTTCAGGAAAATCTAATTATTTCCTTGCGCCACACTATCCTATCAATCCAAGAATGTTAAAGTTTGGCGTTTCATGGAGCTTATTCGATTAAGGATATGATAATCAAGAGAAAGAACTTAATTTACATTGCTGCAGCAATTATATTGATTGCTTCCTTCGTCATCCGAGGACTATCTACTTCTTCTGTTCACCCACGTGAATATAAGGAGATTGAGAAGTCCGGAGTATTGAGAGCTGTTACAGAATATAATTCTGTAAGCTATTATGTAGATGGGGATACATTAGCCGGATTCAGCTATGAATTGCTGAAGAGATTTGCTGAAGCTAAAGGTCTTAAACTTGAGATTACTCCTGAGATGAGTTATGAGCAGAGACGACTGGACCTGGAAAAGGGAAAGTATGATATCATTGCAGATAACAATGTTACTACAAGTGAGTTAAAGGATTCACTACTCTTTACAAGACCTATCATATTAAACAAACAGATTTTAGTACAGAGGAAAAGAGAACTTGTAAGCGATTCAATCTATATTAGCACTCAGTTGGATCTATCAAAGAAGACATTGAATGTGGTAAAAGGATCTCCGGCAATAAGCCGCATACACAATCTTAGTAATGAAATTGGTGACACTATAAATATCCACCAGATAGATAAATATGGCCAAGAACAACTTCTTGCTCTTGTTGCTTCAGGCGATATAGATTATGCCGTTTGCGATGAGTTCATAGCTAAGGCCTCACTAAAAGATTTTCCACAACTGGACATATCTACCCCTATCAGTTTCACACTGTTCTACTCATGGGGTATAAACAAGAAATCAAAGACTCTATTAGACACTTTAGACACCTGGCTAAACCACTTCATTACTACAAAAGAGTTCGAAGAGCTGAACCGCAAATACTACAATAAGTAACTTTTTTGCTAATCATATTATTTAGAATTAATATCTTTGTATATTAAAAAGATATAATAATATAACAATATGGAGAAGTTAAAGAGTGTAAGGTGGGGTTTCATTGGCTGTGGTGAGGTTACAGAGAAAAAAAGTGGGCCCGCATTTCAGTTAATTGAGGGCTCTAAGGTTGTTGCCGTAATGAGCCGTGACAAAGAGAAGGCCGAATCATATGCTAGACGTCATAACATCCCGAAGTGGTATACCGATGCTCAGGAACTTATCGGTGATGAGGATGTAAATGCCATCTACATTGCTACGCCTCCATCATCACATGCGACCTATGCCATAATGGCTATGAAGGCCGGAAAGCCTGTATATATTGAGAAACCGATGGCAGCTACATACGAAGACTGCGCAAGGATTAACCGAATATCTGCTGAAACAGGAATACCTTGCTTTGTGGCCTATTATAGAAGATACCTTCCATATTTCCAGAAAGTACGCGACCTTGTAAATAGCGGAGAGATAGGTAATATTATCAACGTACAGATTAGATTTGCTCAACCTCCAAGAAACTTGGATTATAATACTAAGAACCTTCCTTGGAGAGTTCAGCCTGTTATTGCAGGAGGAGGCTACTTCTATGACCTTGCACCTCATCAGCTTGATCTTCTTCAGGATATGTTTGGTTGCATACTCGAAGCAGAGGGTTATACAAGCAACCGAGGCGGACTATATCCTGCTGAAGATACTGTAAGCGCATGCTTTAGGTTTGAATCGGGATTGCCAGGTTCAGGATCATGGTGTTTTGTTGCACACGAATCTGCCAAAGAGGATAGGATTGAAATTGTAGGTGACAAGGGTATGATATGTTTTTCAATATTTACCTTCGACCCAATTGCTCTCCATACAGAAAGAGGAAGAGAAGAAATATTACCTCCTAACCCACCTCATGTACAGTTGCCACTTATAAAGGCTGTAGTAGAGCATCTGCAAGGAAAAGCTATATGCACTTGCGATGGCATAAGCGCTACCCCTACAAACTGGGTTATGGACAGAATTCTGAATAAACTATAAAGCATCATACTATATATGAGGCCATTTCGTAAGGTATATATTTCAGCAATGATATTATGTTTCTTCTCGACTGTTTCAGCTCAGGAGGTAACAAAAGATTCTATTACTGATAATAACTTTAAAGGGTTCATAACCGAAGTAACCGACGGAATGGTAGGAACAGTAAGAGAAACAGGGAGGACAATACGACGTATGGGTAAGGAGTTTAATGATATAGATACCACATTTATATCACCTAACCTGTACAACTTTGCCTTCATGTTACAACATACCTCCTCATACGAGGAGTATAGATTCGGTACCTATTCAAAAAATAGAGGACAGAGCCTGACTTTCGCACCGGATGTGAGCTATAAGCTGGGAGTTTATTTTGGATGGAGATGGATTTTCTTGGGATACACATTCGATGTAGGTGAACTGTTCGGAGGTTCCAAGCAGAAAATTTCAAAAAAAGAGTACACGCTGAGTTTATATAGTTCAAAGTTTGGAGTTGACATGTATTACAGAGAGACAGGAAATGGCTCCAAGATTCGTTCTGCAAGAGGATTTAGTAATGGAAATAGTGTAGAAGACGTTGATTTCAATGGAATACGAAGTGATATAAAGGGTGTAAATGCATACTGGATATTCAACTATAAGCACTTCTCATACCCATCTGTATATAGCCAGTCGACCAACCAAAGGAGAAGTTGCGGCTCACTTATGGCTGGGTTCTCTTATTCACAGCATAAGGTATCTTTCGACTATACGCAACTCCCAACAGTGCTGCAAAATGACCTTGATGATGCTTTGAAGTTCGACCAAGTTAAATATTCCGACTATAGCATCAACATTGGCTATGGATACAACTGGGTCTTCAAAAAGAACTTTGTAGCCAACCTCTCTCTTCTTCCAGCCATAGGATATAAGAAATCAAGGATAAATGGTAGCTTAGCAAGCAGTAATCATTGGATTCAAGATATAAACTTCGACCTTATCACGCGTTCGGGAGTGGTATACAACAATGCAAAATATTTCGTTGGACTATCATTGTTGATTCATACATACAACTATAAAAAGCCATCATTCTCAATTACCAACTCTTTTGGCTCACTTAATTTCTATATGGGTTTCAATTTCTGGAAGAAACAGGCGTATAAAAGTAAGATGGATAAGAAAAATAAATAGTAAAAATTAAAATCACCCATATAGCTTAAACTATATGGGTGGATTTTTTATGAGCAAAGTTGCTCAAATTAGACTAATCTTATAATTTTAAAAAACACAATGTACTTATTAGAATTTAGCACCTAAAGTTAGTAACAGCTGATTTCTTGAATTAGTCACTTTTGTTGCAGGCAGATCTACATTGTCGAATGCATAGAAATCTGATTTATAATAATCATACTTGTAAGCTAAATCAGCATAGAAAGTATTGCCTCTGTAACCAAGTCCAAAAGTGAATGTATTCTTATCTTTTGTATTGTTGAAATCGGTATCTGTTCTTGTGTCATTCCAGTTCAATGTCTTATATGCTTTATCACTGAATGCAGCAGTAGATAGATTATAACCGGCACGCAAACTAAACTCAGGAACAATCTTAGCTTCAAGACCTAAGCGAAGAGTACTTACTCCCTTAAGATCCTCTGAAATGGCATAGTTTGCTATTTCCATGTCAGCTCCATCATCATATTTAAGTTTTGCAGCTGAATAGTCTGAATATTCATATTCAGCACCAATAGCAAGTATGTTAGATACTGTAGTACCCATACTGAAATTGAACTTCCATGGAGTAACCAACTGATAGTCTATGCGAATATCACCATTATTGGTATAGTCAGGAGAATACTCTTCCACACCCTCAGGATTTCCAAGCACACCATTATTCATATAAGCTATATTAGAGGTGATATCTGCATAATGGTAGTCCGATAGATTATACCATGTAGGAGTATGTATAGCTAAGCCTACTCTGAATGGTGAATCTTCAAAAGGACGTGCAATGAAACCAAGTTTCAGATCAACACCGGAACCTTTAGTCTTAAACCAATTTGTCAATTCATAATATCCTTGATTACCATTATCATCAAATATATCTTCTGTATAGTATGAGAACTTCTTGTAGTTCACATCGTATGCTCCCAATGTAATACCTAGATAGTATCTATCTTCAATATTAAAAGAGACATTGAAATCGTACTCACTTATTCCACCCTCTTCACGGCTGGTGAACTTATTAAGGTCACTATTCCATCCGATAGGCAAATTAGTTTTACTGCTTACTCCAACAAGGTCTGTTCTAACACCCATTACTCCAAGATAAGGATATTGAGTATTATCCATATAAGGATTTTTTGAGTTATAAATTGCGTCAACCTCATTTGCCCATGTATCACTGTTCATTCCATACGTATCGAAACAGTTCTGCAGAGTATTAACCATCTGCCATGTCTGAGAAAGACCCTGAGGATTTCCACCTGCCACAAATTGTCTGTTGAAGTTCTTATTCTTTTTATAGTTGAATCCAAAGTTCACATATCTCAGGCTGGTATTGTTACCAATTTTGTTGCTATAAACAAAACCTACCTGATCGAATGAGAAGCGAGTTTTGTCATCTTTCAGCATAGTACCATTGAATGTTGCCTCATTCGATGAATTATTTGCTCCAAAAGATACAGCGAAGTCATTGCTCCTATATATACCGATACCTGCAGGGTTTGTACCCATAACCGAAAGATCTCCACCAAGAGCGCCCATAGCTCCACCCATACCTACGAAACGGGCTGTTCCATTAAGTTCTGTTCCAATAAGACGTTCAGCATCGAATTGTGTCTGAGCAGCCATTCCCAATGACATCATCAAAGAGAAAGCGCAAAGTATATTTCTTTTACTCTTCATAATTATCAAGTTTAATTTAGATTATCTTCTACGTGCACCACCACCACCGGATGAAGAGCTTGAACTTCCACCACTGCTCTGATAGCTTCCACTACTACCACCACTACTGCTACTTCTGAAGCTGTTGCTACTGCCGCTACTCTGATAACTGTTTCTTGATGAGTTGTAGCTACGTTCGCTATTGTATGAACGGTTCATAGCATCACTACCTCCTTCACGTACACTGCTTCGTGTGCTGCTTGGCCTTGAGTATGATGATTCGCCTCTATTCATGCTCGGGCGAGTATATGATGAAGATGGATAAGTTCTATCACCTCTTACACTGTTTTCTATTCTTGTAGAATTAATATCTCTACTTGGCTGAACAGTTCTTTGTGGTCTTACAGAGTAATTGTTATCACTGCTGTTAACTACTCTACCAGATACACGGCTACCGGAAGTCCTATAATTCACGCCATCTACTGTTCTGGATGTTCTATCAGGTCTGTAATCAGCTCTACGGTTATCATATACGCCATTACCATTTCTTATGTTTGAACCTATATTAGGTCTTCCCCAATTGTGGTAACCACCGTATGAAGGGCCTCCCCATCCGTAGTTTCTTCCATAGTCCCAACCATAACCCCAGCCGTAATTCCAACCATAGTTCCATGATGGATAGTACCAGTTATTATACCATGGTGAATACCAGTTATAACTCATTCCCAAACCTCCTCCATAAGGATAGTTCCATCTCCAATCCCACCACAAGCGATTAGAAAATGTTGGGAAAGCATATGCATAGAATCCGTCATCGTATACGTTCCAATCCCATGAATTTAGTGTATATACCACATCCCAGTATAGAGGAGAGCTTATTGGAATAGCATAAAACGGATTTCTGAATCTTACGATACGCATTGCATATTCGTAATCATCCTGACTACCTTCAAAGCCATTTACCCATTCACCTCTTTCTCCATATGGTTTTTCTTCAATATAGAGTGTATCGTTGTCCATAACGAAGTTATTGTCTTTAGATGAATAGCGACGATTATATTCATCCACGTCTCTTACTCTTCCGGATGCATCTCTTACAACGACCGGAGCATTATTGCTTGAATAATTTTTATTATTATTCTTTGGTATCACCTGGTCAACTGTCTGAGTTGTAGTAACCCTATTTTCAGTCTTCTTCTTGGGAATGAAATAAAGGTCGTCGTCACTACTCTGTGCCCATGACAGATATGGCAGGCAAGCCAATATAAGCGAAGCTAAAACAATCTTTTTCATATTATTGAATATTAAGTTTTCTTTTTATTACGATACAAAAATAAAAATAGGAAACATCAATAAGTAGAGAATTTCCCTATTAGTTTATAGGGATTCCCCTATTTTTATTATAAAAAAGAGTATGCTGTCATGGATAATAGGAAATGAAAGAAAGATACAAAAATAAAAATTAGAGAAGTTCCTTTTTATCTACATTTAGATTGCATTATCTTTGTTCTGAATTTATTTTTATCAATATGAAATATCTGGAAATAACATTTACAAATAATCCATGCAACGAAATTGTAAACGATGTTCTCTCGGCTGAACTTGGCGATATAGGTTTCGAAAGTTTTATAGAGTGGGAAAAAGGAGAAAAAGCATATGTTCAGGAGTCTCTTTTCAATCAAGATGAGCTTGATAATATGATACGTAATTTTCCTCTTGAAGGAGTAAACATTGAGTATACCATTGTTCATGCAGAGGATAAGAACTGGAATGAGGAGTGGGAAAAGAATTATTTCCAACCTATCGTTATTGATGACAGATGCTGCATACACAGTACATTCCATTATGATGCTCCAAAAGCTGAGTATGAGATTCTTATAAATCCTCAGATGGCTTTCGGAACAGGACATCATGAAACTACCAGTTCAATCATAGGTGAGCTGTTGGATACAGACCTTAAGGATAAATCTGTACTCGATATGGGATGCGGTACATCTATCTTGGCTATTCTCGCATCAAAAAAAGGGGCAAATCCTGTCATGGCAATAGATATTGATGACTGGTGCGTGAACAACTCTATTGACAATATAAATCTGAATGGTATAGATAATATCACAGTAAAACATGGTGATGCTTCACTTCTGAAGGATTGCACTCCTTTTGATGTAATCATTGCTAACATAAACCGCAACATCTTGCTTAACGACATGGACAAGTATGCTTCATGCATGAAAAAGGGGTCTGAGCTATTTATGAGTGGATTCTATGTAGAAGATATACCTATCATAAGAGAAAAAGCTGAAAGCCTCGGAATGAAATACATCCATCATAGAGCAAAAAACAACTGGGCAGCTGTGAAGTTTGTAATGGAATAGAAAATATCCTGCATTTTATTAAAAGATAAAAAAATACCTCGTAAGTCATCTATTAATACTTGCGAGGTTTTTTCTTATAAAGGGACATGTTTTATGAGACCTACTACTTAATAGTCATTGACTTAAGCTCATCAAGAGAGCCGTTGAAGATATCAAGGTCAACACTCTTCTCTATACCAGGTATATTACCTATATCGGTATGCTGCCAAAAGTCCCAGTCGCCTTTATATTTCACTGAGTCAACATAGTAGTGTGCTATCCAATATGGATATGTATCAAAGATGGAGTCACTGAGATACTTTGTCTTAAATTTATACGAAGCGTATATTATAGGCCGTACTCCATAATGTTTCTCAATCTTACTTAACCATAGCTTTATATCACGTCTCATCTTCTCAGCATCGTCACCTTTCTTCTCTATATCAAGCACAGGAGGTAAATCACCCTTCTCCAAACGTACAGAGTTTATGAAAAAATCTGCTTGACGTGAAGCGCTGGTGTTAGGATTATAGAAATGATATGCACCGCGAATAAAGCCATAAGCCCTTGCAGAGTCAAAATTTGCCCGGAAAACATTATCACCAAAGTCACCACCTTCGGAAGCTTTCATAAATATAAACTTCAATGGGAAACGTCCTTGTTGAGATTGTGAAAGTTTTTTCCAGTCTATTACACCTTGGTGATGTGAAAGATCTATGCCATGAATCTGATAACCTGAAGGCATACAGACACCATAGGCCTTATATCCGTAACATGGTTTCCAACGGTATGAGTATGGGCGGATGAAAAAATAGTAGAATAGAGCAATGAATACAATCGAAACCAAGACCATTAATAATTTGTAAACCCAACAAGGGATCTCCTTATCTGTTTTTTTCTTCCTAGTGCCGGAATTTCTCTTGCGACCCTTTGAGGAAGATGAACCCTTTCTTGTTTTCGAAGATTTGTTCACAGTATTTATAGGAGATTGATTGGTCATGTATGTTGCGGTATAAAAATTTCATTTCATAGCAGGGCATGAAGAGATCATGCCCTGTCTGAAATGATAGTATGATATAGCTAAATTATTTAGCTTTTTCTAACTGAAGAGTTCTAGTAGCCTGATCGCATACTGATGAAGGACCGAAGTACTGTATTGGACCTGGGTAAACATAGTCAGTCTTAATAGCCCACTCTTCGCGGTTTGCAGCGAAGAATTTGAATGGAGCACCATCAAGTTTAACCAAAGCCTTCTGAATAACCGGTTTCATCTCTCCGTGACGACGTTCCATGTTCATCATCATTGTGATAGGCACACCACCTGCAATCCATTCAGCAGCAGGAGCAGTTAGGTTACGTACAGATGACATATAACCAGTCTCACCATTAGCGATAAGAACAGAAGCAGTAAAGCCAAGTGAGTAGCAGTAGTCTGCGTCGAAGTTAGATGGAGCAGCGCAACGTCCTTCGTAACCGAAGAAGTGGTGCTGAGCAGCAAACTTACCTACGAACTTACCCTCTTCTTTCCACTGTGCAAGTTTAACAGCAACCATGTCAGAAAGCAACTTCTCTGTTTCGATAAGTGATACCTGTACGTTTCCGTGTGGGTCACGATCAAGAGTAAGCTGACGAGCTACACCTTCTGGAAGAGAAGCGTAGATTTCTGAGTTAGCTTTAGAAAGTTTAGAGATGATATATTCTCTTTGGTGTGATTTCTTGATAAGAGCGAATTCAGCAGCATTTGCAGCAAGGAAGTCATTCAACTCAGAGATCAGGTTCTTCATTGCAGGGATGAACTCAATAAGACCTTCTGGAATAAGAACTGTACCGAAGTTGTTACCTTCTGCAGCACGAGCAGCAACCTTTTCAGCAATAGAAGTTACAACATCATCAAGTGAAAGGTTCTCTTTCTCTACCTCCTCAGAAATGATACAAACATTTGGTTGTACCTGCAAAGCACATTCAAGAGCGATATGAGAAGCTGAACGACCCATCAGTTTAATGAAGTGCCAGTATTTACGAGCTGAGTTACAGTCACGTTGGATGTTACCGATAACTTCAGAATATGTCTTACAAGCAGTATCGAAACCGAAAGATGTTTCGATCATCTCGTTCTTAAGGTCACCGTCGATAGTCTTAGGACAACCAATAACCTGGATACCATAGTTTTTAGCAGCATAGTACTCAGCAAGAACACATGCATTTGTGTTAGAGTCGTCACCACCAATTATAACCAAAGCTGTGATATCAAGTTGTTTAAGAATCTGGTAACCTTTCTCGAACTGTTCTTCAGCTTCAAGTTTAGTACGGCCAGAACCTATGATATCGAAACCACCTGTGTTACGATACTCATCGATGATATCAGAAGTAAGTTCCATATAGTTATGGTCTACCAATCCACCAGGACCAAGGATAAAACCGTATAAGCGGCTATCTTTATTCAGATTCTTGATTCCGTCGAATAGACCTGAAATAACGTTATGACCACCAGGAGCCTGGCCACCTGAAAGGATGACACCAACGTTGATAGGTTTGAAAGCTTTAGCCTCACCCTCAGCGAACTGAATGATTGGCATACCGTAAGTGTTAGGGAATAATGCTTTTATAGCATCCTGGTCAGCTACTGACTCAGTTGGATTTCCTTTCTCCACTTTAACTGCACCTCTCAAAGCTTTTGGAAGTTTTGGCTGATACGCAGCTCTTTCAATCTGTAATGCACTTTTAGTCATTTTCTTATTTTTTTAAAATGTATGTAATTCCGTAATTGGATTGCAAATTTCGCTCATTTTTTGGAATTATAAAAACTTATCAAAATAAAAATAGTACATTTGCATACATTATTAAAGGAATTATTAATTCACTTAAATTATTAATTTGTTATGGCAAGTAGAAGAATTTTAAAGAAGAACATTAAAGGCGCAATAGATTTCCTTTTCATAATCAGCGTAATGGTTGATCAGAAGAATGACGATAAGATGTATGGTATCATCGACAAGATGACTGATTTAGTATCAAGAATAAGCCATACAGAACCAGGAAAGGCTAAAGAGTACTACAAAAATATAAAGAAAGAGTACAGCGATTGCTTAGTGCAAGTTAACGATCTTATCAAAGATGTTGCTTAATTAAGACTTGCAATAATGGAAAAAGCAATTTGTAGCTTTATTTATCATAAGATCTTGGGATGGAAATCAAAAGTTACTGTTCCTGATTTTGATAAATATATTATTTGTGCTGCGCCACACACTTCTAATTTCGACCTTTTCATTGGTAAACTATTCATTGCTGCTAATGGCAGGAAGACAGGTTTCATGATGAAGAAGTTTTGGTTCTTTTGGCCTTTGGGGTATTTGTTCAGAGCAATGGGTGGAGTTCCTGTAGACAGGAATAAAAAAACATCATTGGTTGACCAGATGATTAAGGAAGCCCAAGAGAGCAAAGAGTTCCATCTGGCTATAACACCTGAGGGAACAAGAAAGAAGAATGGTAACTGGAAAAAAGGATTTTACTACATAGCAAAAGGTGCAAACCTGCCTATAATCCTTATAGGTATAGACTACGTAGATAAGTGCATTTCAGCAGAAAAGGTGATATATCCTTCTGGAGATATGAAAAGTGATTTGAGAGAAATTAAACTCTATTACAAAAATTTCAGAGGTAAACATCCGGAACGTTTCTCCATAGGAAATGTAGAATAACTTACAGTAAGTGCGTCTCAAAGATAATTTGAAACGCACTTATTTTTTGTCCTTATAATATCTACCTTCATTTTACTCAATATTTATTATAATCTCCCCTAACCTGAAATAGCCCCCTCTTTTGCCTAGAAATACTATGAGAATGTTGCATTTACAAATGGTAAGGAGACAACAATCCATTATACATATTGTGACAGAATTTATTTGATGCAGACTCCCTGAATCTATATCTTTATTTCATCAAAGAAGAGCAATAAACCAATAAAGTGATGAAAACAGTCAATATAATGAGGAAAAAAATATAAATTCGCATCAAAAATATCGGTCATGAGAAAACTATATATATTTCTTCTTTTTACAATAACATCAATCCTTGGCGTCTATTCGCAAAGTCTTGAGAATAATATAGAGAATAAACTTAAGGAATATTTTGCCGGATATGTTACAAATGCTAACATTGGTAAGTGTAAACTCTCCAGTTATGATATTAATCATGACAAACGTACATTGAGAATATACCCCAACGAAAACTTCGGATACCAGTCTTTCACACCTGAAAAGGTTGAAACCATTTACTCAACAATTAAGAGCTTACTCCCCGGACCTGCCAATTATTACGAAATAACAGTCGTTGCCGATGGGAAACCAATAGAAGATCTTGTTCCTAACATATTTTTACGTCGTAGAGATAAGACCAGAGAACTGGGCAAATTAGAGTATAAAGGCAAACAGTGGGTAAAGAATATCTCTAATGAAGTTTATCCTACCAAAGGACTGAACGGAAGGCACATAGCTATATGGCAAAGTCATGGCAAATATTTCGATGCTAATCAGAACAGATGGATATGGCAGAGACCTAACCTCTTTGCAACAAACGAAGATATGTTCACTCAGTCATTTGTAACGCAGTATATAATCCCAATGATTGAAAATGCCGGTGCTACTGTTTTTACGCCACGTGAAAGAGACTGGCAGAGAAACGAGGTGATTGTAGACAACGATGGCGGTGGCACTTACCTTGAGACTTCAAGTAAGAAAGGCAAATGGATGACTCATATACAGAAAGGTTTTGCACAGAAATATCAAAAATATCTGGACAACCATAATCCTTTCGAGGACGGCACAATACGTTTCACTGCGATAGAAAAGAAGGCTGAGAAGGCTTTCGCTCAGTGGATACCTAATATACCGGAGAGTGGTGAGTATGCAGTATATGTCACCTACCAATCTCTACCGGAGAGTATTGATGATGCCAAATATATGGTTTTCCACAAAGGTGGAGTGACCGAGTTCCATGTCAACCAACAGATGGGCGAAGGCACATGGGTATACCTTGGAACATTTGCTTTCGATAAAGGAAGTAACGATTACGGAATGGTTGTACTCAGCAACCAGAGTAAGAGCAAAGGTGTGGTATGTGCAGATGCAGTGCGATTCGGAGGTGGTATGGGTAATATAGTCAGAAGAGGCAAAACAAGCGGACTTCCAAGATACCTGGAGGGTGCACGTTACTCTGCACAGTGGTACGGGATGCCTTATAATGTCTATAGCCCGAGTAAAGGGGAAGACGATTATAAAGATGATATCAATGTAAGAGGTAACGCAACTAATTACATCAGCGGTAAATCTATCTACAACCCAATATATTCAGGTCTTGCTGTACCATTAGATCTGTCTCTAGGTTTACATAGCGATGCCGGATACTCAAGAGGCGACAGCCTTATAGGAAGCTTAGGAATTTATACAACAGATACTAACAAGAAGCTCCTCAACTCGGGAATATCTCGCTATGCATCAAGAGATTTTGCCGATTTGATGCTTAATGGAATTAAAAGAGATATCTTATCCCAGTTCAACATTAACTGGAAAGTAAGAAGCCTGTGGAACAGAAACTACAGCGAGACAAGAGTTCCAGGTATTCCATCTATGATTCTGGAACTTCTGTCACATCAGAACTTTGCTGATATGCAACTTGGACATGACCCGAGATTCAAATTCACTGTTGGTCGTTCTGTATACAAATCTATTTTGAAGTATATCTCTTCCATGCATAATGAGGATTATATCGTACAGCCTCTGCCTGTTACTGAATTCATGATTACAGAAGATAAGAAGAACAGATTCACTCTATCATGGAGAGAAACAATAGATAAGGATGAGCCTACAGCAAAACCAATAGCATATAAGGTATATACAAGAGTTGGATATGGAGGTTTCGACAATGGTGTGTTAGTAGAAGGTAACAAATATACATTCAAGGCTGAGCCGGGACTTACATACAGTTTCAAAGTCACTGCAGTGAACAAGGGTGGAGAAAGTTTCCCTTCCGAAATTCTATCGGCATACAAAGCACGTAAAAGTCTTGGAACTATACTCATAGTGAATGGTTTCGACAGACTTTCAGGACCTGCATTTACAAATGACAGCGTCTCACAGGGATTCGACTTGTCAGAGGATGCAGGAATGCCATATATCCGAACATCATCTTTCTGCGGAAATCAGATAATTAATGATAAAAGCAAGATAGGAATTGAAGATAGTAAGGGGCTAGGCTATAGTGGTAATGAGCTCGAGGGTGTGATTGTCGCAGGTAATACTTTCGACTATCCATTCGTTCACGGTAAGGCAATCCAGAGAGATGGCAGATATTCGTATGTATCATGCAGCTCGGCAGCTTTAGTAAAGAGTGGACAGAACCTTGACAAATATTTTGCTATAGACTATATATATGGAGCTCAGAAGAGTCCTCTATCAAGAGATATTCAAGCACTGTTGACAATATATTGTAACAGAGGAGGCAACCTGCTTATTAGTGGAACAGATATTGTAAGTGGTGCAGACAACTACTCAGCAAACTTCAATAAAGAGATACTGAAATGTGATAACGGTGGAAGTATGCATACCATCAACTCGGGTAACATTTCGGGTATAGGTTTGAACTTCACAATACCTGTAACTCTCAATGAGAAGGTTTATTGTGCCGAAGCATCCGATTGTGTCATGCCTCTCTCTACTGCATTCTCTACATTTGTATATACACCGGGAAACTATAGTGCTGCTACAGCATACAAAGGAGATTACAGGACTTTTGTATTAGGTTTCCCTTTTGAATGTGTTGACGGAGAAAATAACAGAGCTGCAATAATGAGTGCTGCGATAAACTTCTTTATGTCTAAATAATTTTTTGGATTATTCATAAAATAAAACGGTGCAAATCCCCTTTGCATCGTTTTTTTAATAACTTTGTGATATAACCATAAAAATATAGCACTATGTACACTATACAGACAAACCCTACTGGCACACGCAGCATGGATATTTCTGAAGAAAATCTTCAGACAATTGAAAAATATGCACTTTTTCAACATCTTATAGATAGCAATGGAATTGTTGATGAAGAGGTGCTCGAGAAGTTAAGACTGAATTTACGTTCACTGATTTCTTCAAGTGAAGGAGAGTGCAAAGAGCTTTTGGACCTTTGCATAGATGTGATTTATCATAATAATATGAAAGCTTTTGGACTACATCAGCTTATCTTGCTTTACATCAAATGGGAAAGTGAAAAGGAAGATGATGAGGATGATGAGGCATAGAGCGACATGTAACAATAAAAAGGAATTTGAAAGAATATAAAGTAACAGATTGGCTACCTACTACTAAAAAAGAGATGGAAATGAGAGGATGGGATGAACTTGATGTCATCCTGTTCAGCGGAGATGCATACGTAGACCATCCATCTTTTGGGGCGGCAGTCATAGGAAGATTATTAGAGGCACAAGGGCTAAGAGTAGCTATTGTGCCTCAACCAAATTGGAGAGACGATTTAAGAGATTTCAAGAAACTAGGTAAACCAAGACTCTTTTTCGGTATATCTGCCGGCTGTATGGACAGCATGGTAAACAAATATACTGCCAACAAACGTCTTAGAAGTGAAGATGCATATACACCCGACGGACGTCATGACATGCGACCTGAATATCCCAGCATAGTATATGCAGAGATACTCAAAAGCCTATTCCCTGATGTTCCTATTATCCTTGGTGGTATAGAGGCTTCACTTAGAAGAGTGACACATTATGACTATTGGCAGGACAAAGTCAGGAAGTCTATTCTATGCGATTCAAAAGCTGACCTTCTGATATATGGTATGGGAGAGAAACCTATTACAGAGCTTTGCGAAAAACTCTTGCAACAGGTCAATCAGAACATGCCTATAACAATACCAAAAGATATTCCACAAACAGCATATTTGGTAAATAAAAATGAGATACCTGCTTCAAACTCTGATAAGGAGGATGTAGCACTGGCATCACATGAGGATTGTCTGAAAGATAAAAAGAAACAGGCACACAACTTCCGACTCATAGAGGAAGAATCGAACAAGTATGAAGCGTCTAGAATACTACAGCATGTCGGCAATAAGGTCGTTGTGGTGAACTCACCATACCCACCTATGAGTCAGGCTGAGCTGGATCACTCTTTTGACCTTCCATACACCCGCCTTCCTCATCCAAAATATAAAGACAAACGCATACCTGCATTCGATATGATAAAGTTCTCGGTTAATATTCACCGGGGATGTTTCGGAGGATGTGCTTTCTGCACAATATCAGCTCATCAGGGGAAGTTTATTGTGAGCCGCAGTAAGGAGAGCATTATCAACGAAGTAAAGAAGGTTGTCGACATGCCCGACTTTAAAGGCTATCTAAGTGACCTTGGCGGACCTAGTGCAAATATGTACATGATGAGTGGAGAGAACAAGGATATGTGCAGCAAGTGCAAGCGTCCGTCATGCATTCATCCAAAGGTATGTCCAAATCTGAATACAGACCATCGTCCTCTGCTTGATATATACCACTCGGTTGATGCCATACCCGGTATAAAGAAAAGTTTTATAGGCAGTGGCATTAGATATGACCTGTTACAGTATAAGAGTAAGAATGATAAGGTGAACAAAAGTACTGAGGAGTATACTCGAGAACTCATTGCAAAACATGTAAGCGGACGACTCAAGGTTGCACCTGAACATACTAGCGATAAGGTCCTCAACTTGATGAGAAAACCCTCTTTCAGCCAGTTCTATGATTTCAAAAATACCTTTGACAGGATAAACAGGGAACTGAACTTGAAACAGCAGATTATTCCATATTTCATAAGCAGCCATCCGGGATGCAGCGAAGAGGATATGGCGGAACTTGCTGTATTGACAAAGAAACTGGACTTCCATCTGGAACAGGTACAGGACTTCACTCCTACTCCAATGACTGTCTCTACAGAGGCATGGTATACAGGTTACAACCCCTATACACTAGAGCCGGTATTCTCCGCTAAGTCACCTATGGATAAGCTCAGACAGAGAATGTTCTTCTTCTGGTATAAGCCGGAGGAAAGAAGGAACATAACAAATGAACTTAACCGAATAGGAAGAAGTGACCTTATAAACAAGCTTTATGGAGGCGGTGGAAGAAACAACAGATAGTTATTCTAAAAAATAGAGAAACGGTAATGAACAAAAGAATTGATTCATTACCGTTTTTATTTTTGCCTAAGATTATATCCGTTTAGATAGTCATCTCATTATTGAATCATGATATATTTTTTCTGTCATGGCAGAAGCATCAACGGATCATGATCGGATCATCAACGAATCATGATCGGATTAACAACGGATCATGATCGGGTTAGCAACGGATCATGATCGGTTTATCGTTGTCTCCTTATAGGTACTCTTCCTTTATTATACTGCAATTGTCTCTCTCAAGCACCTCGACACAGCTCTTAATGTTATTAGGACGTATAACAACATTAGCTGTATCTCCCTGAGCAAAAGCATACATATACTCAATAAATATTTTCTCTTTAGCCAGATTGTCAAGTATCACCGATAATGAACCTGCTACATTAGGGCAGCTAATGCATACAACATCTGTAAGCATAACAGCAAAGTTCTCAGCTCTCAACACCTCAACTGCCTTCTCCACATCCGACACTATAAGTCTCAAGATACCGAAATCAGTAGCCTCAGCCATACTGAATGCATGCATATTGATATTATACTTGGCAAGAGTCTTAGTAACATCATTTATTCTTCCTGTCTTATTCTCTAGAAAGACAGATAATTGCTTAATTGTCATATAGCTCTTATTTTAATATTCTATTATCTATAACGTGTTTACTCTTTCCTTCACTTCTTGGTATGCTGTTTGGCTCCATGAGTCGTATATCAGCACTTATAGAGAGGACATTCTTAAGTCTGTCACCTAGAACCTTCTTCATCTGAAGCATGCTTCCAAGGTCATCCGAGAAGTAGTCCTTACGAACCTCCACCTGAATCTGAAGAGTATCCAGATTATTCTTTCTGTCGAGTACAAGCATATACTGTGGTTCCAGTTCAGGAATCTCAAGAATTACGCTCTCAACCTGAGATGGGAATACATTTATACCCCTTACAATGAGCATATCGTCGCTTCTTCCCATAATAGGTCCCATCTTTACATTTGTTCTACCACAAGAACAAGTCTCATGTGAAAGTGTACAAAGGTCTTTTGTACGATATCTTATAAGAGGCATTCCTGTCTTTGTCAATGTAGTGAATACAAGTTCTCCTGTCTCACCATCAGCAATAGGTTCTAAAGTATCTGGATCAATAATTTCAGGATAGAAATGATCCTCGCTGATATGTGAGCCATTCTGTTCCTGACATTCATAAGAGACTCCCGGACCTATAATCTCACTTAATCCGTAAAGGTTGTATCCCTTAAGACCAAGTCTCTCCTCTATCTCCTTACGCATATTGTTTGTCCATGGCTCAGCTCCGAAAGCTCCCACACGGAGTTTAATATCCTTCTTATCAACCCCCATCTTGTCGAGTGTCTCAGCAAGATATAGAGCATATGATGGAGTACAAGCAATACCTGTTATATCGAGGTCTCGTATCAGTTTGATATGTTTTTCTGTATTACCTGTAGATGCAGGAATTACTGTAGCACCGAGATTTTCAACACCATAGTGAGCGCCAAGACCGCCGGTAAAGAGTCCATATCCGTAACTAACAGAGAATGTATCATCTCTTGTCACACCAAAAGCAGCAAGACTTCTTGACATCACTTCCGACCAGATAGAGAGGTCGCGACGTGTATATCCCACGATAGTTGGATTACCGGTAGTTCCCGAAGAGGCATGTACACGTACAATATCACTCTTAGGTGCTGACATCAATCCATATGGATAGTTGTCACGCAAATCCTGCTTGGTAGTGAATGGCAACTTTACTATATCATCTATTGTCTGAATATCATCAGGAGATATATCAAGAGCCTGAAGTTTTTCTCTATAGAAAGGTACATTATGGTAAACAAGATTAACCAGTTTATTCAATCTCTTCCCTTGAAGCTCGCGCATCTGTTCGCGGCTCATGCACTCTTTACTCGAATTCCATATCATAGTATCACTCTTTTTAGTTGTCATTTTGTATTTATTGGATGATCCATATTAAATGCCTTCATCCTCTCTTGCATTATTTCATAAAGTTCGTCACGCATACGTGATGTACATGCTCGGATACCCGATTGATTGCTACCGGTAGTATTCAGTGCTATGCTGCTTACTCCATAATATAGCAACTCTTTGAGCAGCTCTCCGCTGTCCATATCACCATATCCTATTGTAAAGAAGAAACCGTCACCCACAGCCTGAGTTACATCATAGCTGTATACAATATGAAAGCCGTTATCGGTAAAGATTTTCTTCATCTTATTTGCCCTGCGTGCATATTCACTTGTATCTGAAACGAAGTCTATTTCTCCGTCTGTAGAGCGTTTCAACATCTCGGCATAACCATATTGAGTAGATGCGGTACATCCTGATGTAATCATATATAGTATTGATGCCACAAGTGTATTTCCAAAGATACCTGAATCTTTATATCTGTTGGCCAAAGCAGGATAATACTTATCGTATAGCTTATCGCTGATACATGTCAAAGCCATTCTCTGACCGGCATAACTGAATATCTTAGATGAAGAGAGCATTAAGATATAGTTGTCTGTATATCTAGCAACTGTAGGAGGATAAGGTGCATGGAAAGGAGTTCCCAAGTTGTGGCGGAAATCCATGCAGAAGTATGCAAGGTCCTCCAATATTATCACATCATATTTAGTTGCAAGGCGACCAATAATCTCCAGCTCCTCCTCTTCAAGGCATATCCATGCAGGATTATTTGGATTTGAATAGACAATTGATGCTATATCACCCTTTTCAAGGAATTCTATCAGCTTTTCTTCAAGTGCCTTACCACGATAATTATATATATCAAACTGCTCCCATTCTGCTCCAATAACACGCAACTGAGATTTCTGAATAGGAAAACCGGGATCAATGAAGAGAACCTTGTTCTTACCCTCTATTCTCTGTGTAGTTGCAATGAAAGAGCCGAAAGAACCTGCCACTGAACCTGTAGTAGGTATGCATGAGCGTGCAGATATATCGATATTCATAAATGCATTAATGAATCGTGAAGCCTCGAACTTAAGTTCAGGGATACCATCTGCAGCAGGATATTGAGAGCCAACTCCTCTGTCGAGAGCAGCCTTTTCAGCCTCTATGCCTACCTTGTTTGCAGGCAGACCAGGAGAGCCCTGGTCCATTCGTATAAATGGGATACCTGTCTTTTTCTCGAGAGTAGAGGCAACAAGCAAAATCTCGCCTATCGTTGCCTGACCAAGGTTAGCAATATTTAATTCACTTACTACTTGTGCTACAAGTTCTTCACTGAATACCTGATGTTTCATATCATTGAGCTAGTTCTACGCCAAGGTCAAAAGCCTTGAGATTCATCTCCACAATGCTCTCACCTTTACGTTCAAATACATTAATAATACTTTGTCTCAACTCATCTCTCGAGATGATTGAGATATATTTTGATGCCATACCTAAAAGGATTACGTTAGCACATTTAGGCATAGAATTCTCTTTAGCAATATTTTCTATAGGGAGGGCAACTAGGTTCTTTATCTTGTGTAGCTCATCCAATACAGCCTCATCCTCAGGATATGTAGGTATATTTCTGAAAGTATCAGTAGATGTTATTATCCATCCCTCCTTCTCCAAAAATGGCAGATATCTCATTGCCTCCATTGGCTCCATAGAGATAATGATATCAGCTTCTCCCTCAGGAATAAGGTCAGACCATATTTTCTCTGTAGAGAGACGCATATTCGACTGTACATCGCCACCTCTCTGACTCATACCGTGTACTTCAGCCTGCTTAAGGTTAATACCTGTCCTTGTAGCTGCATCACCTATTATTGTTGCAATCGACAGAATACCTTGTCCGCCGACACCTGCAAATATTATATTCCTTGTCATTGCTTCTCTGCTTTTTGTTTTCTCAATTTACGATTAAGTGTCTGAACACACTCCCTTCTTGGGATAATAACTGAGACACCCTTATACTCAATCTCCTGACGAAGTATTCTATCTATCTCTTCCATATTCTTAGGCAATGGAACAACTACATGTAGATGTTCACGTTCAACACCTAATCCCAGGCAGATAGCTTCGAACTTGTTTGTTCCTGCAGAATCTTGTCCGCCGGTCATAGCAGTTGTAAGATTATCGGATATGATAACTGTAATATTTGCATTTTCGTTGACAGCATCAAGAAGTCCTGTCATACCTGAATGAGTAAAGGTAGAATCGCCAATCACTGCAATAGCAGGGAAAACACCTGCATCAGCAGCACCCTTTGCCATAGTTATAGATGCACCCATATCCACGCAACTATCTATTGCTGTAAATGGAGGAAGTGCTCCAAGAGTGTAACATCCTATATCTCCAAATACTTTAGCATCTTTATATTCAGCTACAATAGTTTTAAGAGCATTGTAAACATCTCTATGTCCGCACCCCATACACAAAGCCGGTGGGCGAGGCATTACGATATTTGATTTTGCAAAACCCTCAGTAACCTCATAGCCCAATCCCTTTCTAACAAAGTCCGGATTCAGTTCACCTACACGAGGAAGAGCACCTGTCAATCGGCCACTTACCTTAACATTGTCAGGAGCAATAGCTTTTACTTGCTCTTCAACAAATGGCTGACCATCTTCAACAATAATAATCTCTTCACATACCTCGCTCAGTTTCTCTATCATTTGTACTGGTAATGGATATTGAGATACCTTAATTAGAGGAATCTTCTCCTCTACATTCTGCATGCTCTCCATAACATAGTTATATCCTATACCACATGCTATGATACCTCTTTTATATCTCTTCTTGCAATCAGCAATATTGAAATTATTGAAATCTGACTTTTCGGAATTGTTTATTAATAGTGCCTGTTTGTCAACAAGCTTATTATATTGTCTCTTTGCATTTACCGGAAGGAGTACCCACTCAGAACGGTTAACATCGAGGTTTATATTATTTTCAGCAATAGGTTCACTGATAGTTACATCAGCTCTTGAATGTGCCAATCTGGTAACTATTCTCAGTAGAACAGGTAACTTAATCTCTTCGGACATAGAGAATGCTTTCTTCATCATATCGTATGCCTCTTGCTGAGATGATGGCTCAAAAATAGGAATCATAGCAAACTTCCCATAGAAACGTGAGTCCTGCTCATTCTGTGAAGAGTGCATTGAAGGATCGTCGGCAGCAACCACCACCAAACCACCATTCACACCTGTAACAGCTGAGTTGATGAAAGCATCGGCAGCAACATTCATTCCTACATGTTTCATACATACCAAAGCACGCTTTCCGGCAAAGCTCATACCTAAAGCAGCCTCCATGGCAGTCTTCTCATTTGTGCACCATCTGCTATGGATACCTCTCTGCTTAGCCAAAGAGTTTGATTGGATAAATTCAGTAATTTCAGTAGAAGGAGTACCAGGGTAAGCATAAACTCCAGAGAGCCCGGCATTGATTGCGCCAAGTGCAATGGCTTCGTCACCGAGTAAAAGTAATTTATCTTTCATATATAAAAAATCTGTTTATTTCAATTTAAAACTATATGTTGGAAGACCAACAAAGGGTTCAGCTCACTGAGAGCCAGAAAGTATAATGGTAACTATAAAGAGGAAATGTTTGAAAACTCTCTTTATAACAATGTGAATGAATCGGCATCATCAAGTACAGGGAACTTCTTCCTGAACGAATTAAGCTCACCCATATCTATATCTGTAGTAACAGTCATTGCCTTGTTCTCTTCACACTCTGCAATAATCTTGCCGTATGGATCAATGAATGCACTTGCTCCGTTATAATCACAGAAAGGATCTTTACCAACACGGTTAACAGCAGCAACATAACATTGATTTTCTATTGCACGGGCCTTTATCAATGTTTTCCATGCCTCTATGCGTGGTATAGGCCAACTTGCAACATATATAATCATATCGTAATCCTTGTGGCTTCGGGCAAATACAGGAAAACGAAGATCATAACATATCTGTAAAAGAATACGTACGCCCTTATACTCAACAATCACTCTATCCTTTCCAGGAGTATAGTGTTTGTGTTCACCACCATAGGTAAAGAGATGCTTTTTGTCATAGCAGGTCACTTCACCATCAGGCTTTACAAAATAAAAACGATTATAGTATTTACCATCCTCATCTGTAGCAACGCTACCACAAATAGCAGCATTTATCTTTGAGGATTGCTTTATCATCCATGAGAGTGCAAATTTCTGATTGTCAACTCCGGTTTCAGGCTCCGTACAGAAACCTGTTGAAAACATTTCCGGAAGGATGTATAGATCTGCTCCGGGAGCATTCTCCATAGCCAATTCAGCCGAAGCAATATTGGCCTTGGGATTGGCCCATTCAATATCTGTCTGTATAATTGTTGCTTTCATCTACCTCATTGTTATTTAAGCAGTACAAATGTAACAATTATTAAACAAACAACAACTTTTTATTTCATACTATTTGTAAAAAGCAGCATTTTGCTGCAATATACTCTACAATTCAAATAAAATCTGTCAAATATTAAGAATCTATTGTATAACAACAATTTGCTGAAGCACAGAGACAGCTGTCTCCACACTTGGTATGTTCTTAATTACCATACTTCTCTTGCCGTTCTTTTCGCGTAGATTACAGATGCGAGGATTCTTTCCCATATAATCTATTATCTTTCCGAAAGAGTCACTTTGATAGTATGGACTCTCAGGATTACTTACAAAGAACAGCGTCATATTTCCTGCCTTAAGAAATATCTTCTCCACGCCAAGTCTTTTTGCTAGTCGTCTCAATGGTACAATACGCAACAACTCAAGTGCCTCGTATGGTATTTTCCCGAACCTGTCTTCAAGACGAGTCTTGAATTCCAGCACATCTTTATCGAGTTCCATACCATCAAGTTCTCTATAAAGAAGCATCCTCTCACTACTGCTTGGTACATACTCATTAGGGAACATAATCTCCATGTCACTTTCAAGCTGGCAATCGTCCACAAAACCTTCACCGCTTATCTTCTCCTCTCCTGAAGATTCAACATATAATTCGGAAAACTCATCATTTTTAAGTTCAGTTACTGCTTCAGATAAAATCTTCTGATATGTCTCATAGCCCAGGTCTGCAATAAATCCGCTCTGCTCTGCACCCAACATGTTTCCTGCTCCACGGATATCGAGGTCCTGCATAGCTATATGTATTCCGCTACCTAAATCGCTAAAGTTCTCGATAGCTTGCAGTCTTCTCTTTGCTTCTGGAGTGAGGGAGCTTAATGGTGGAGCCATCAGATAGCAGAATGCCTTCTTATTGCTTCGTCCAACTCTTCCTCTCATCTGATGCAGGTCACTCAAGCCGAAGTTCTGTGCCTGGTTTATGATAATAGTATTGGCATTAGGAATATCTATACCGCTCTCGATTATAGTTGTTGCAATCAATACATCGTAATCATAATTTACAAAGTCGAATATAATCTTCTCCAACTTCTCAGGGTCCATCTGTCCATGGCCAATACATACCCTACAGTCAGGAATATTCTTCTTAATCATTGCAGCCAAGTCAGGCAAGTTATTGATTCGGTTGTTCACAAAGAATACCTGTCCGTTTCTACTCATCTCAAAGTTTATAGCTTCGGCTATTATATCCTCATTGAATGTATGCAGCTCAGTCTGAATTGGGTATCTGTTTGGAGGAGGAGTCTGAATTACAGAAAGATCTCTTGCTCCCATCAATGAGAACTGCAGAGTTCTCGGTATAGGAGTTGCAGTCATAGTAAGTGTATCGACATTTACCTTTATCTGACGAAGTTTCTCCTTGACAGAGACACCGAACTTCTGCTCCTCATCAATAATCAGCAGTCCCAGGTCCTTGAACTTAATAGACTTGCCAATAATCTTGTGGGTACCAATCAGAACATTAATCTTGCCCTCTTCAAGCTCTTTTGTTATACGTGTCGTATCTTTTCCACTACGTGCCCTGCTTAGATAATCTATCTTACATGGGAAATCCTTAAGTCTATCCGAAAAGGTTTTAAAATGCTGATAAGCCAACACCGTTGTAGGTACTAGAACAGCCACCTGCTTATTGTCGGCAACAGCTTGAATGCTGCTCTTACAGCAATCTCAGTCTTTCCGAAACCCACATCACCACAAATTAGTCTGTCCATAGGACGATCATTCTCCATGTCCTCCTTGACATCTATTGTTGCTTTCAGCTGGTCGGGTGTATCTTCGTATATGAAACTTGCCTCAAGTTCGTTCTGCAGGAAGCTATCCTTGCTATACCTGAAGCCTTTCTCCTGTCTTCTTTTTGAATATAGCTTTATCAAATCCCTTGCTATATCCTTTATCTTCGATTTAGTTCTGTCCTTGAGTTTCTCCCATGCCCCTGTGCCAAGTTTGTTTATTCTTGGAGCTTCACCCTCTTTACCTTTGTACTTAGATATTTTATGGAGTGAGTGTATAGAGACAAAGACAACGTCATCATTCTGATAGATAAGTTTTATAACCTCCTGCGTGTTATCACCGTTAGGAATTCGTACAAGTCCTCCGAAACGTCCTATTCCATGGTCAATATGTACCACATAATCACCTATTTCGAATTGGTTCAACTCTTTCAGAGTAAGAGCAACCTTTCCATTTCTTGCTCTCTCACTCTTCAGGTTATATTTATGGAAACGGTCGAAAATCTGATGGTCGGTAAAGAGACAACTCTTTATTGTGTTATCTACAAATCCATCATGAAGAGTCCTGTTTATAGGAGTGAAATCTATCTTATCTCCCCTCTCCTCGAAAATATCTTTCAGACGCAGAACCTGTTTATCACTGTCTGAACAGATATATAGCTTATATCCACCTTTCAGATAGTCGGACAAAGTAGAACTTACCAAGTCAAAATTCTTGTGGAATATAGGTTGCACGGAGATATTGAAGTCCAATTTAGCTTGAACAGACTGTGAAGGATGGTTACCGAATTCTATCCTACGGAAGTCTACAATCTTTCTTAGGAACTCATCACCACTTATCAGGTTGAGCGCACTTAATGGAAATGGAGCGCCATCGTTTTCAGCCTTCCATGCAGTAACAGCCTGTGGCGAAAGCGCATCATTATAGCTTTTATCAATATTCTCTTTAGACCAGAAAATATCTTTTATAACGACTACAGAATCCTGCGGTATAAAATCGAGGAATGATATCTTTGAAATAGAGCCATTATGTGAATCAAGCTCAGAAACAATAGATACAGAATCTTTCTTCTCTTTCGAGAGCTGTGACTCAATCTCGAATGTTCTTATACTGTCAACCTCATCCCCAAAGAAGTCTATTCTGAATGGATATTCCGAAGAGTAAGAGAAAACATCGACTATACTTCCTCTATGTGCAAACTGTCCCGGCTCGTATACATAATCTACATGCTCAAAACCAAGATCCGACAACTTCTCCACCAACTTTGTTATTGAGAGCCTGTCGTTGAGAACAACCTTAAGAGTCTTTGTAGTAAGTTCCTTATGTGCTATAACCTTCTCAGTTATTGCTTCGGGGTATGTAATGACTGTAATAGGTTTTCCCTTTTGAATACTACTAAGCACCTCTGTCCTTAATATTTCGTTTGCAGAGTCCTTTTGACCATACTTTATTGCCCTTCTGTAAGACGAAGGGAAAAAGAATATATTCGACTCTCCATTTATCTGAGTTATATCATGGTAGAAATATCCTGCCGACTCAATATCATCAAGAATAAAAAGGAATATAGAGTCATCTCTTTTCAAAAAATTAGAAAAGAAAAGTGAAGCAGATGAGCCTTGCAACCCCTTTAAATAAGAGTATTTGATTTTCCTGTCACTCAGGATTTTACTCATTGCGACAGTATTGGGATGAGAACTATATATACGTTGTATTTCAGATATATCCATAAAATTCAAAATAATAGTGCAAAATTACTGAAATATCTCATTTATTCTATTTAAAGGAAAACCTATTTATTTTATTTATTAGATTTGCATATGTGAACATGTATGTTGTCATATTTGTTTATTAACTAATAAATTATTAAGTCTATTATGGACGAAAAGATAGAAGAAATCTACTTATTGCTTGATAATAAGGCAGTAAAAGCAGCTCTATTGAAGATTGAATCAGCTGCTCTAGAGATAAATGAGGGTGAAATCGGAGATGAAGCACATAATTTGCTTGTATCGTATGAAATGATGATTTCGTACATTATGCAAGGAATTAAAGATCCCAACATGCATGATATGATAAGAAAGAGTTTGGCTCATGCATACAACATCACAGAGAGAATAGCCCTGATAAAGAGACACAAAAATTCAGACTCTACTATTTCCAAAATAAATAAAGCAATTAGTTCTGAATATATCCCTCTCGATAAGATACAAAAGAAGTTGGAGAATTATACAGAGAATATAGGTACTGCCGATCTAATATACTCTCCCGACGATATTGATGATAAGAAGTTAGATATGTCTAAAAAGCATGAGGAGGTTGTAAACTACATGTTCAACAAGACCTATGCCTCTTTGCGTTGGAGTGAAACTGACCATATTCAGGCAAAGGAATTGATGAGTTCACTGCTTATCACAGATGAAGACAAGGCTATATTTTTAAGTGCTATCACAATGAGCCTTTTACATGTTTTCGATGATAAGAAATTCCTCCTTTTGATATCTTCGTACAATAATGAAAGTGCTTTAATCTCAGCAAGAGCTCTGGTAGGTGTTGTTATAATACTTCAGATAAACTCAAAGTGTATAAATTTTTACCCTGAGATACTGGCACAACTCTCCATACTAAAAGATGACAAGAGAGTGGTAAAAGACTTAAGGAATATACAGCTACAGTTCCTAATGACGCGCGAGACTGATAACTTCGATAAGAAGATTCGTGAAGGCATTATGGAAGATGTGATGAAAGTTAAGAGGGATTCCGAGGATATAGATGATACTGATGGGGAGAATCCTGACTGGGAAAAGATTAAATACGATTCCGGCTTTTCTGATAAGTTAATGGAGATAAATGAACTTCAGTCATCGGGTGCAGATATCTATATGCATTCGTTCGCACCCTTGAAAAAATATGGTTTTTTCTTCAAGATATCCCATTGGTTCTACCCTTTCTTCACATATCAGTCTGACATATTCCCTATTATAAATAGGATGAAGAATGAGGAGATACCATTCATTGATATCATGATTAAGTCTGTATTCTTCTGCAACTTGGATAAGTATTCATTATGCTTCACTTTCCAGAGCATTCCGGCTTCACAAAAGGAGCAGTTTTTAAGTCAGTTCTCAGAATTAAACGAAAATTATTCGGATAAGAATGAGATTATAAAGTTATTCGAAGAGGAATCAAAGAGAAGTGATATAATCAGTCGCCTCTACATTCAGGATCTATATAGATTTTTTAAGCTCTGGAATTATAAAAATGAGGAAAATGACATATTCAATGATAAGTTCGACTTATGGAACAATCCATATCTATGCGACCTGTTAAGTGATGAAGAAACTTTGAAGCAGATAGGATCATTTCTAATTAAATATGACTACCTGCAGGAGGCACAACAGATATACCAGTTAATGAATATCACAATTCCTGAAGATGCTGAGTCATGGCAGAAGACTGGATTTATACTTCAGAAACTATCAAGATGTGAAGAAGCTATAAGATGCTACCTTCGCGCAGATATGTTAGTACCTGAGCAGAAGTGGACAAACCTTCATCTTGCCCAGTGCTACAAAAAAATAGGAGAATATACCAAAGCTATAGAGTATTACAAGATTATTGAAGAGTTGAATCCTGAGAATCTAAATATTGACATTCAGATAGGGCAATGTTTCATAAAGCTAGAGAAATATAAAGAGGCGCAACAATATTTCTATAAGGTAATATATATTGATGAGAATAATATCAATGCACTGAGAGCTCTTGGTTGGTGTTTGGCGCAGACAGGAAATTATGATGAGGCAAAAAAATATTTTTCTTTGGTCATTGGCGAAGATAAAGCGAATGCTTACGACTATATCAACCTAGGGCACGTGAACATAATTCAAGGTAATATTGTAGATGCAATAAACAACTATAGAATCGGAGCCGTGCTAATCTTTGATAAAGAGAAGATTTTCAAAACTATTGATGAAAGCAAGGTATTCCTCAGGAGCCATGGTGTAAGTGAAGATTACATTTCAATTTTGACTGACTTGATAATATAATAAAAAGACTCCCCCGCTCCATTTAATGTAGCGTGGGAGTCTTTTATCTATTCTCTTTTTTACTTTTCTATCTTAGCAAACTGTTCGATATTATTGTCTACATATTCAGCAATCTGTGCTGTTATGAGTTCTTCCATATCCATGAATTTTTCTTCCAGTTCATCGAAAGCTTCGTATTGCTCATACATTGCCATAAACTCATCATCATCACACTCCTTCTCAAGATCCTTACGGTTCTCTTCATAAATTTTCTTAGCATCATATATCAGTTTTGAGAAATCCTTTGCACCAAATATTCTCATCGCCATAGCAAAAGGATTGTCAAATATGTATGGGCCATATCCATTCTGTATCAACTGGATAAATCCTCCCTCATTAATTTCTTCTCTAAAGAAGTGGTACCCAAGCAGTGAGTGCTGATGACCATTAAGAAGAGGCATTGTAGATGCATCAATTACCCCACCGGTAACCTCTAGATATTTATCAGTAAAGACTTTGATAAATTCATCCATTCCGGCAGTAGCTGCAGCAGCCACCTCTTTATCTGTTATAATAATTTTATTTTCCTCCATTAATCGACTTTTTTCAAGCATAAATATTACTATACAAAAATAGATAAAAAACCGACTTTCACAATCATCTTTGGTACATTCTTTCCCAATATATGGAGCAGAATTGTTTTTATCATAATCGATTATTTGATAAAGTATTATAATTTAACTGAATTGCAATCTGCAGCTTGCAAATGAATAGTCATATAGAATTAT
>NZ_BAJR01000023.1 GCF_000613805.1 Phocaeicola paurosaccharolyticus JCM 15092
AATTATATATTATTATTTATTAAAAACTAAGATATCAGCGATTGCAAAAAAGAATAAAAGAACTAACTTTGCATACCGAAAAAGAAAATCTTCTTTTTCAATGTTACGATGATTAATTTATTTAATAAAAACGTAAAAATATGACTTATTCACACGAAGTAGAACACATGTGTGTTGTGAAGAAAGGTCCTAATCACGGACCAGCTCCAATTCCTGAAGAAGGAAAGTGGGTTAAATCGAAAGAAATAAAAGATGTATCTGGTTTGACACATGGAATCGGATGGTGTGCTCCTCAGCAAGGTGCTTGCAAGCTTACATTGAATGTAAAAGAGGGTATTATTCAGGAAGCATTGGTTGAGACTATCGGTTGTTCTGGTATGACTCACTCAGCTGCTATGGCTGCTGAAATCCTTCCAGGAAAGACTATTCTTGAGGCATTGAATACAGACCTTGTTTGTGATGCTATCAACACTGCAATGCGTGAATTGTTCCTTCAAATTGTTTACGGTCGTACTCAGTCTGCTTTCTCTGAAGGCGGTTTGATTATCGGTGCTGGACTTGAAGATTTAGGTAAAGGTCTTCGTAGCCAGGTAGGTACACTTTATGGAACATTAGCTAAAGGTCCTCGTTACCTTGAAATGGCTGAAGGTTACATCAAGAATGTATTCCTTGACAAGAACGATGAAATCTGTGGTTACGAGTTCGTACACATGGGTAAATTCATGGACGAAATCAAAAAAGGTACAGATGCAAACGAAGCATTGAAGAAAGTTACAGGAACATACGGTCGTGTAACTCCTGAGCAGGGTGCAGTTAAACATATTGATCCACGTCACGAATAATTATAAGGAGGAAATAAAAATGATTAGAGAAGTAAAATTCGAAAGCCAAGACCGTCGTATCAAGCAGATTATTGCTGAATTGAACGCAAACGGCATCAAAGATATCGAAGAAGCAAACGCAATTTGCGAGGCTGCTGGTATTGATCCTTATAAGACATGTGAAGAGACTCAGCCAATCTGTTTCGAGAATGCAAAATGGGCTTATGTTGTAGGTTGCGCTATCGCAATTAAGAAAGGTTGCAAGAACGCTGCTGAAGCTGCTGAAGCTATCGGTTTAGGTCTTCAGGCATTCTGTATCCCAGGATCAGTTGCTGACGATCGTAAGGTAGGTATCGGTCATGGTAACCTTGCAGCTCGTCTTCTTCGTGAAGAGACTAAATGTTTCGCTTTCCTTGCAGGTCACGAGTCATTCGCTGCTGCAGAGGGTGCAATCAAAATTGCTGCTAAGGCAGACAAAGTACGTAAAGAGCCTTTACGTTGTATCTTGAACGGTCTTGGAAAAGACGCTGCTCAGATCATCTCACGTATCAATGGTTTCACTTACGTTCAGACTCAGTTCGATTATTATACAAGTGAACTTAAAGTTGTTCGCGAAATAGCATATTCTGATGGTCCTCGTGCTAAAGTAAAATGCTATGGTGCTGACGATGTTCGCGAAGGTGTAGCTATCATGTGGAAAGAGGGAGTTGACGTATCAATCACTGGTAACTCAACAAACCCAACACGTTTCCAACACCCAGTAGCAGGTACATACAAGAAAGAACGTACCCTTGCTGGTAAACCATATTTCTCTGTAGCTTCAGGTGGTGGTACAGGTCGTACACTTCACCCAGATAACATGGCTGCAGGTCCTGCTTCTTACGGTATGACAGACACAATGGGTCGTATGCACTCAGATGCTCAGTTCGCTGGTTCTTCATCAGTTCCTGCTCACGTAGAGATGATGGGATTCTTAGGAATTGGTAACAACCCAATGGTAGGTTGTACTGTTGCTTGTGCTGTTGACGTAGCTCAGTCTTTAGGCAAGTAATTAAATTACTAAATATTTTAACAGCCTTGTAAATCAATGATTTACAAGGCTGTTTTTTTAGATTAAGAAGAACTAAGGAATATAATCAACTGTTACACCCCTATTCCACGCTTTGAAAGGACAAAATATAGGTTGTTTTATTAGTCTTAGTTATATTGATATTAAAACATTAACTCCAGAACATTTTGAAAGAGATAACAGTGGTAGAATCTGGATTAAGAAAAGAAGGGTAAAAACAGAGATACTATCTAGAATACCATTATTTCCAATAGCAAAGATGATTCTTGATAACTATAAAGGTGGTGATAAGCTATTACCTATTCAAGATCCTGCAGATGTGAATAAGTATTTGAAAGATATTGCAATATTATGTGGTATTAATAAAAGGATCACATTCCATACAAGAAGACACAAGGAAAACTTTTGTTGGCTATTAATCAAACGATTATGTGCTATTCGCTTCTCAATAGGTAACGATTTAGAAACCAGCTTGGTTCTTATATGCTTAATTTCCTCACTATACAAAGAGCGACTTATCTTTTGCAAAAAGATAAAATGCTTTATTCTAATGCTTCTTTTTCTGTTTTTTTTCTAATTTTTACTTGATCGTTATTGAAAACTATAGATAAGAATTCTGTTGTATACGAACAAGACTTTCTATACAATCTCCATTTATTCAAAAGGTATTCTGCATGTCTTTTGGGGCTTTCTAAGAATATATACTTTCATATGCTCCCTTATTATTTCAGAATTATATTACTTTCGGCGAGATTAAGGTTGAGAGTATTGCCAAAATGATCGAACATATCAATGTCTATGTTAAAGTTATAAATATTAAAATATAAAGAATATTTAATAAGATATTGTAAAACAACAAATAAGTAGATTTATTTCCGTATCTTCACCCATTGAGCAATATAGTTTTTATTGTATCTTTTCTTCACAATGATTTGCTCCGCGCTTGCTGCGGATCTTCCCATCGTTAAAATTGAGAACAAAATCAACTCTCTTGTTTATAGTATTAATTCGTTGCGAAAAGTATATACAGTTTGTCGCGACACATTTTTGTAAATAAGATGAAATCATTTTTTATAGGGAATCTGGAAGTTAAACTTCCGGTTGTCCAAGGTGGAATGGGGGTAGGAGTATCTTTGTCCGGCTTAGCATCGGCGGTTGCTAATGAAGGAGGTATAGGTGTTATATCATGTGCAGGTTTAGGTCTCATTCATAAAGGTCACGGAAATTTCATAAAGAGTAGTATTTGGGGACTGAAAGAAGAGTTGCGTTTAGCCAGAGAAAAGACAAAAGGTATAATTGGCGTCAATATAATGGTTGCCTTATCTAATTTTGCTGATATGGCACGTACCTCCATTGCAGAAAAAGCAGATATAATATTTGCAGGTGCAGGACTTCCGTTGGATTTACCATCGTATCAAACTGCCGACAGCAAAACGAAGTTAGTACCAATTGTTTCCTCAGCTCGTGCCGCAAAGATAATTTGTGAGAAATGGTATAATAATTACGGTTATTTGCCCGATGCAATAGTTGTGGAAGGGCCAAAAGCCGGAGGGCATTTGGGATTTAAGAGAGAACAACTTGATGATGAGCAATATTCTCTTGAACATATAATTCCGGAAGTTATAAAAACGGTAGTTTCATACAAAGAAATAAAAAAGATCTCGGTTATTGCTGCAGGAGGGATATCCTCAGGAGGAGATATGTACCGTTTTATAGAAATGGGAGCATCTGCGGTACAGATGGGAACTATATTTGTTACAACCGAAGAATGCGATGCTTCGACAGCCTTCAAACAGGTTTACCTTACCGCACAGGAAAACGATCTTATGATAATCAACAGTCCGGTTGGGATGCCGGGACGTGCTATTAAAGGAGAATTTCTCAAACGTGTTGCCGAAGGATTGGAGATACCTAAAAATTGTCCTGTACACTGCATAAAAACCTGCGATTATACTAAGAGTCCCTATTGTATAATGAAAGCATTATTAAGTGCTGCGAAAGGAGACATGAAAAAGGGATATGCTTTTGCCGGAATAAATGCTCATCTGGCTCAGAAAATAAGTAGCGTTAAAGAAGTTGTATTCAAATTGAAAGAAGAATTTGCTATAGCAGAAAAAGTAGCATTATCAGCAATAGATCTGTCTCATGAATGATAATTTGACAGAAGAAACCGTCAAAAGAGACATCCGAGAATATGATCGTTACAAAATGTCGGCAAACAATGCTCTTGTATTTGTAAAAATACATAAAACCAATTAAAACAAAACAAAAATGGCAGCAAAACAAAGCTCTTCGATAAACAGAAAAGAGGGTGAAATAGCCCGTTCTGAAAGAACTTCAGCTAATCAGCAGGCTGAATCTGTATTGAAAAATGTAAAGGGAAAAAATGGGGCTGTTATTCATGTCACGATTAGCGAGAGGACAACAATCGAACTCCCTGCTCATTTGTCTCAGGAGGAAATAGATGCTCGAGTGGAAAAGTATATCAGATTGCACAAATCAAAAATATAAAAATAGCTATTCCTATATAAAAAAAGATATTTTAGAAATAAAGATGGTAATATTCTATTTGTAACATGGTCAAAGAGGCATGCTGAATGCTGTAAAGATCAGTCTAACCAATAAGGATATCCAATAATAATTAATAAAAAAAGAATGAACATTTACGTATCGAATCTAAACTTTAGCACAACAAGCGAGAGTTTGCAAGAATTATTTACAGCCTATGGCGAAGTAGAATCGGCTAAGATTATTACAGACAGAGAAACTGGAAGATCGCGTGGCTTTGGCTTTGTTGAAATGCCTAATGATGCAGAAGGACAGAAAGCTATAGATGAGCTAAACAATGCTGATTATGAAGGCAAGACAATCACTGTAACTATTGCTCGTCCTAAAACGGATAGAGGTAGCGGAGGTTACAACAGCCGTGGTGGAAACGGTGGCTACAATGGAAATCGTTACTAATAAAACGAAATAATGTATAAATTAAAACGGGTAGGTGTAATTACTTACCCGTTTTTTGTACTCATTTAGAATATGACAAAACAATATATTTTATATCTTCCTTCAAATAAGCCTAAATAAATCAGTATATTACAATCAAAAGTGCATCCCAATGATGATATATGTCAAATATATGGTTAGTCGCCGTTGCATAATGATGGTGAAATCCAATCTTGAGGAGATCGGAATCAGATATTCCAGTGTTCAGCTCGGAGTAATAGAAACTTTAGATGCAATTTCAGATGAGCAATTTTTTTTGCTTCGCACAATGTTATTAAAATCGGGACTTGAATTGATGGATGATAAAAAGGCAATCCAGATAGAACAGATAAAAACTACAATTATAGAACTGATACATCATTCTAGAGAAGAACTGAAAGTAAACTTTTCCGATTATCTGAGTGAAAAATTAAATAGCAACTACACTTACTTAGCCAATTTATTTTCAGAGGCAGAAGGTGTTACAATTGAACATTTTATTATTATGCACAAAATAGAAAAGGTAAAAGAATTAATTCTTTATGATGAATTGAACCTTACCGAAATTTCCTACAAATTACATTATAGTAGTGTTGCTCACTTATCCAATCAATTTAAAAAAGTAACAGGATTAACGCCTACTTTTTACAAAAACCTTAAAAATAAACGCCGGAATAATATTGAAAACTTATAAAGGCATCTGATGCTGCCACTACCTAATCCACACGTCAACAAAATGTTCTGTATAATCATTTTTCATATATACGGTATTCGAATCATCTTGTTTGAGGCTATCTAAAACAAGATAAGGATCTATTACAAAATCCTTGATACGATTGAACGAGATGTGATAAACAGTCTCTTGAAAATGGTAATGTACTTTGTAGTTATCCCATTCTTTTTTTAGATGAGGAGTTAAATGTAGTTTATCTCCCGCACGATTGATGCCAAGCAGTGTTTCTGTCAACAAACGATACATCCACGATGCCGAACCGGTATACCATGTCCACCCTCCTCGTCCGAGATGCTGAGGGTTTGTGTACACATCAGCCGCTACCACATACGGCTCAACTTTATAGATGGCAATATCCTCCGCTGTGGCACCATGTTGTACTGGATTCAGTAAATCGAAAAGCTCCCATGCTTTATCTGTTTCTCCCATCATAGCAAAAGCCAAAGCTGTCCAGATGGCTGCATGAGTATATTGCCCTCCGTTTTCACGAACTCCCGGAATATAACCTTTTATATAACCCGGATTTAGAGATGATTTATCAAATGAAGGAGTAAACAGACGGATGAGCTTAGCCTCTTTTTCGACTAGCTGTATATCAACTTGCTTCATGGCCATTGCCGAACGCTCCTTATCTCCTGCACCACTAATTACCGACCAACTTTGAGCAATAGAATCAATCCGGCATTCTTCATTCAGAACAGAGCCGAGAGGACTACCGTCATCAAAAAAGGCTCGACGATACCATTTGCCATCCCAAGCATGTAATCTGATATTTTTTTGCAACTCTTTTGCTTGCTCTACACAGTATTGAGCAAACGATCCATCATTACGAAGCCTTGCTGCATCCGAAAACTTGACTAATACATCATGCAAAAAGAAACCGAGCCAAACGCTTTCACCTTTTCCTTCTTTGCCTACCAGATTCATACCATCGTTCCAGTCGCCGCATCCCATGAGAGGTAAACCGTGCACGCCAAATTTAAGACCGTACTTAATACTCCTCACACAATGCTCGTAAAGGGATGCCGATTCGGCTGAATGATTGGGCTGATCGTAATATGATTCTTCGTCTGCCCGTAGCTCCCGACCTTCGATGAACGATACAATCTCACCTAAAATGTCATTATCTCCAACACTTAAAATATATTGACATACAACATAAGGCAACCACAAATAATCGTCCGAAAAATGCGTTCGAACACCCCTGTTCATCGGAGGATGCCACCAATGTTGCACATCGCCTTCGGTAAATTGATGAGCGGCTGCACGAAGTATTTGTTTTCGGGTTATATCGGGTTCAACATGAACCAGAGCCATTACATCTTGCAACTGATCGCGGAAACCATAAGCTCCTCCCGATTGGTAGAATCCAGAACGTGCCCAAATACGGCTACTCAACGTTTGATACAGTAACCAACCGTTAGCCATTACATTGACCGAAGAATCAGGAGTGTCTACTTTGATTCCACCAAGTGTTTGATTCCAATAGTTGCGAACACTATCTAATGTTTGTTGTGAAGATTCTACTTGTCGATAACGATGGACTAATTGTTTCATCTCCTCTTTATTCTGAGCAAATCCTAACTTGAAACGAGTCTCTTTAGTTTTCCCCTCTGCTAAATCAAAAATAACTTGAATGGCTCCACAAGCATCAATACCAGCTCCTGTTTTTCCTGATAAACGAGTATGCTTCATCGCTTCAGGATCAGATAAGCTTCCATTTTGCCCAATAAATTCTTTTCGATCGCCTGTCACCGTTCGGGGCTCATTGACATCTATAAAAGCAATCTTTTCTGCGAAATCTGAGTTATAGAAATTATGAGCAAAAAGCACCCCAGTTTCTATATCGACCTCCGTCTGAGTATGTAAAAGACTTTTGGATTTTTTCTCTGCCAACACCCATTCATAATAGCCGGTAACAGATAAGTTGCGCGGACGATTGGAAATATTCTTTATTTTTAAGATTGTGAATTTTACCGATGTGTCCAAAGCCACATACATCCACAGCTCTGATTCTATTCCATTTTCAGTATGCTCAAAGACTGTATAGCCAAAACCATGTCGAATAACGTAAGGACTATTTCCTCTTGCAGGATAAGGGGTTAGTGACCAGTATTGTCCGGTTTCTTCGTCGCGAATATAAAAGGCTTCGCCCGATGAATCCAGTATTGTATCATTATGCCAAGGTGTAATACGGAATTCATGCGCATTTTCACCCCAAGTATAAGCACTCCCACTTTCAGATACCACCGTTCCAAAATATTCATTTGCTAATACATTACACCAAGGAGCCGGTGTTGATTCTCCCGGTTTTAATGTAATAATATATTCCTTCCCATCGGCAGAAAATCCACCGACACCATTTGAAAGAATAACATCATTGGGTACAAAGTTTGTTGTACTCACCTCTTCAATAGCATATATTGGTTTTAATATCGGAGTTTGAACATCCGTAGTTAACTTACCTTCCATTTGGTCGAATAATGTTCCTTGCTCATCATCGATTACAATTCGGGCAACAGACTGAAGGAGTAATATATCTTCGTGGGGCATATGCTCTACACGTCGAACAAAAATGCCACCTTGCTTTTCTAAGAATGTGGCATCTACACCACTGTGTATCAGGTTCATTATCTCATCATACAACGATTGGCGATACACCGATGTGTATTCGTTCAATATAACAAGGTCGATCACTAACCCTTTCATCCGCCAGTAAGCATGCGCCAAAACCAATTGACGTACCAGTTCTATATTTGTTATATCCTTTATTCTTAATAATACCAATGGAATATCACCTGAAATACCATAGCTCCACAATCCGCTTTGTCCGCGTTTGTTGTTTTTTACGGTATTCGAATCAGACCTGAACAAAGGATTTGCATAGACCAAAGATCCTGCCATTTTCGCAAAAACCTGAGCTTCGGTCTCGGTAATATTAAGTTGATAAAGAACCACCTGACTGTGAGTCCATGCCAATTCAAAGGCACGATCTGTCATGCGGATATTCTGGTATTTATCCGATAGGGACAACGCTCCTAAATACGTGTCGGACATACCAAGTAGCACATATACTTTTACACTCTTTCGTGCTGGGATAACGATCGACCGTCGCAATGCAATACAAGGGTCAAGAACAGAACCCTCACTGTTTGATAACGTTCCGGATTGCCTCATTGCCAAAGGCTTTGACAATGAATGTCCTCGACCAACAAAAGAAGCTCTGTCTGTTTCGCACGTAACGTCATTTTCCTGATCTTGCCCGGATAACAGCAAATGCAGCAAGTATGGTGGGGTTTCCTCCTGCGAACGGGGACGTCGGGTACACAATATGGACGAAGCTGCTGCATTGAATTCAGTTTGTACAAACAAGTTATTGAAAGCAGGGTGTGCTTCATCTGCATCTTGCGACGATATAACAACTTCGCTGTATGTAGTCAGTTCTATTCTCCGTGACTTATTGGTATGGTTGGTTAAGGTTATTCGCCTCAGTTCCATGTCATCTTCGGGTGAAACACATATGGTTGTTCTTACTTCCAATTTAGAATGTTGTTGTTTAAATTCTGCATAAGCCTGAGTGAATTTTACGCTGTAATCATCAGAAGGATTTGGTATCGGTTGGTTTCCGATCGACCAGTATTCTCCTGTATCAACATCACGTAAATAAACAAATAATCCATGACAACCTGCGGTTGCATCTTCACGCCAGCGGGTGACTGCTAAATTATTCCATCGGCTATAGCCTCCACCACTGTTATTTATCATTACCTGATAACGTCCGTTAGATAGCAAGTTGATTTCGGGTGGTATGTTTTTATTATCGAAAACTCGAGTATAACTTACACTGTTATATAATAACGGATTAGTCCCTTCGATTTCAAATTTAGAGTCATCCGATATAACATCGATCTTTATATTATGAGGATTTTTTTCCTGTAATAAAGGTTCAAAGGCCTTAATCATCGGGCAAGACATAAAACGCTCCTGCATTTTATTTCCTTTCATTAAGTTGGATATCGATACCAGTCCCATACCTTGATGATGTGCCATATAGGAATGAACTGCTATGCTTGTTTCATTTAACGGCAGATGAGATGGTGTATAATCCACAGCCTCGTAATAACCATACATGCCTTCAAAGCCGTCATTGGTAAGCCGTTCCAGGTTTTCGCACGCTTTCCGCGAATTAACCATCAGAGCCAGAAGAGTGGCATAAGGTGCAATAACTAAGTCTTTTGACAGACCTCGCTTCAATCCCAAACTTGGTATTCCGAAAGCTTTATATTGATAATTGAATTGAGTATCTGTGCGATTTAATCCGGATTCTGAAATTCCCCAAGGAATATCGAATTTTTTACCATATTCGATTTGTTCATAGATGACTCCTTTGTAGGTTTGATCGAGCAATGTTTGCTCATAATTTGGCATAACCAACAGTGGCATAAGGTATTCGAACATAGATCCGCTCCACGAGACTAATATAGGTTTCCCCTGCGAAAAAATAAGTAATCTGCTTAGGGAAAACCAATGCTCTAACGGAATTTGTCCTTGAGCTATGGCTAAATAACTACACAAGCGTGCTTCGGAAGCTAACATATCGTACGAACCTTGATCTATCTGTTGTTCGGTAACATTGTATCCGATCGAGAATAACTTCTTTACTGGATCATATAAAAAGGCAAAATCCATTTTGGAAAAACTATCACTTTGCTGTGCCAGAACATTGAGAATCATTATTCTTTGTTTTGCATTCTCTATTGCATTTTTCAGGTAAGCCAGCCATTGTGTTAAGTATTTTATTTCTCTATCAGCTGATAAATTATCTTTGCCGGACAATTGTTCTAATACAGATTGAATTTGTGAACAAATACCGGTAGTTTCTAAATTGGCTATTTGCGTTAACGTAGGCACATAATCTAAAGCTTCCAGTGTAGAGATTATGTAATTCATCTGTACATATGCACTATTTTCTCCCGCTCTTTCAACAGGAACAGAAAGTGATATAGCAAGCCAAGGGCCAAGAAAAAGCATTTCATCAACATACTCCTTGCAGTTTTTCTTTAATACCGCCCCCCATGAATTTAGTATGGCATCGTCGGATGATAATGAATTATTTACCTGCTCTATTTGTTGTTCTGCCAATTTTAAAAGGGTAAATGCAGCGGTTAATGTTTTCGGCAAAGGCTTAGATAATTCTTTTTCGAGTAGAATCAAGGCTTTGTTTTTGCAGTCAATGTTTCTCATTGTCTGTACAGTGTCAAGCATCCCTTCGAAAATAACAGGCTTGTAAATACAGTCTTCTTCCAATTCTCTTAGTCCTTGAGCGAGTGTAAGCAAATGCCCTGCCAGATTACCGCTATCGACACTCGAGACATACAACGGAAACATAGGCTCAAGTGTTTCGGTATTATACCAATTATACAGATGCCCCCTGTGCTTTTGCAGTTTTGTCATAGTATCAAAGGTCAGCTTAGTTCGCTCTACAAACTTTCCAGCTGTCAGGTATCCTAAATCAAAAGCGGATAAATTGGCTAATAACGACAGACCAATATTGGTAGGAGAAGTGCGGGAAGCAATAGCAGGATTAGGTGTCTCCTGAAAATTGTCGGGTGCTAACCAATTCTCTTTTTCATTAACGAAAACTTCGAAAAAATGCCAGGTTTTACGGGCTATACGGTGTAATAGAAGATCTTGCTCATTTGTTATTTTAGATATTTTGGGGATTGTGGGACAACTTGCGCGCCAGGCGATATATGGAGCAATTATCCATATAAATAAAAACGGACAAACGTATAGTAAGATTGGGTTGTATATACCTAATGATATTCCGCACAGAATAGCCATTACAGGAGAAAACCACATTCTGTTATAGAATCCCGATAGCGTATTAACTGCTTTTTTCTTTACATCAGCAGAGGTCTGCCATTGCATCAGATGTTTATGAGAGATAATTAATCGCCAAAGAGTAACAATAATTGCTTTTACACATAGATAGGCTTCATATGGGAGAACAACTAACGCAAATAGAACCTGTTTGAATTGATACATGCTTTTTCCTAAGACCTCCCATAAATGGAGTTTCCACGATTGGTCTTTTGCTTTGCGTAAAGAGTTGGTTGTATTCTCCAATACAAAAGGTAGAACGGTAATGAGAAGTATCAACAATAGACCTGACCAAAGTTTTTGAGGGAACAATATGGCAAATCCGATCAAGAATAACAATGTTGCAGGTGAGACTATACTTCGGCGTAAATTATCAAGTATTTTCCATTTGCTTAAACTCGAAATAGGATTTTTGGAAAAACCTTTACCCGAATTAGGAACGTAAGGCAATACCCATTGTAAGATCTGCCAATCGCCCCGTATCCAACGAAAACGACGGTTTGCATCCATATTATAACCCGGAGGAAATGATTCGGATACTTCTATATCACTAACAAGTCCTGAGCGTATATAGGATGATTCCAACAAATCGTGGCTAAGTATTTTGTTCTCAGGAAAACGGTTGTTTAAGCTGGTTTCAAAAGTATCTACATCATAAATACCTTTACCCATATAAGAACCTTCGTGAAACACATCCTGATAGACATCGGATACAGTTCGGGTGTAAATATCAATACCCGAATCGCCTGTAAACAAGCGTGAGAAAGGGGAACATTGACTGCTGACAAGATTGGACGAAACACGAGGTTGCAGAATACCATAACCCCTGACTACAACATTTCGTTTCACATCAAGTTCTGCCTGATTCAGTGGGTGAGCCATTGTTCCTATCAGCTTATGAGCAGTTTCGGGAGACAATTGTGTGTCTGCATCTAAGGTTATCACATACTTAAAGCTCGGCAATATAGACCTGTCTCCTTCAATGTGTGAGAAGCAATTGTTTTCCTTGCCTCTTAGTAGCGAATTAAATTCCATTAGCTTACCCCTTTTCCGCTCATATCCCATCCACGTTTTTTCTTTCGGATTCCATTGACGAGGGCGATGAAACAGATAGAACAGAGTGCCGTTATCAATCTTATACTTTTTATTGAGATTTTCAATTCCCAAACGTGCCAGATTGAGCAAAAGATCATCGGAGGCCTCTTTCTCTTTAGAAGCATCCGGAAAGTCTGTCAATAATCCAAAATAAAGATTGGTATTTCTATTCGACAGATAATGAAGTTCCAATTGGGAAATTAGACTATCAACATTCTCTTCATTCGAAATAATGGTTGGAATAACAACCATCGTGCGGCATTCGACCGGTATCGATTTGGAAAAATCGAGTCGGGGTAGAATATCCGGTTTTGCAAAAAGAGTAATTATCCAATTGACAAAGAATACAGCAAACTGGCTAATGAAAATAAAGAAAAGGAATGCTAAGATCATGAAATGCCAATGTGTTATTGACATTTCTTTAGATTGAAAAACAGAAACAAATAAGATAAATCCAAGTAAAGACAATATAGTTATAGATCCGGCATAAATAGCTAAAGGAGCATCTCTGAATACATTTCTTATTCTTGTAGTGATAGTCTTTTTTACATCAATTTCTTTTTCGAGTAAATATTTTCCATCACCTGTTAAAAAATAGCCCACATGAGCTTGTCGTGTGCCCGTATCTTTATACAATTGGGTTAATGTAATCGCAGATTGAGCAATTTGGATCTCTGATCTAAGACTGTTTTGTCCTAATGATTCTATAATATGTCGATAATGATCACGAGTATTAAAGTCCATAGATCCATAAATTCCAGCTGGATCTTTAAGTAAAATTTGCTCTACAATACTTTGTTTTTCAACAAATATTTTCCAGTCGGTTGTATTTATAAACCGGAGACTATTTATGATATGACTAACAGATAATTGATTTACTGCCTGATTTTGATTTTCCTGATAAATCAGCTCGTCTATGAAAAGTCCATCCTCCGCCAGTTTTTGTTCGAGCCAATTGCGGGATATCTGTAATGCCGAATTTTGAGACGATAACCGTTGACTGAATTCTGATACAAAAGAACCGGATGTCGGGATATCGGAATGTGCCATATCAGCTACTATCTCAATCAATTTGGAAGGCTTTTTGAGAGCAATATCCTCCAGCTTGTCGACCCACAGTTTTGCTATATCGCGATGTTTCGTATTTAACTGTAATCGAGTTGCAATACGTTGCAAATTTTCGATTAACGCCAACCGTAACATAATAGGGATTGCCCACAGCTCTCCTATCTTGAGGGCAGATTTTATTTGGTATGCCTTATAAAAAGCAGAAAGTGATTCTATATCAATCTGAGAATCTGTATGGGAGATGAGTTCTATGACTGAAGAATATATACGAGGTATCCCTTTATATTCACCTTTCAAGAGGCAAGGAAGTTCTTGGTTATATTCCTTGGGGTAGTGATGTCGGGCTAATAAAATATGCTCTTCAATTAAATAGAAATTGTCAATCATCCATTCGATAGCGGGAGTTACATAACTTCGATTACTGCTTGTTAACATTTCATTATTGAAGTCGTGCAGAATAACATCATTATAATCTAATTGCTCTCGCAGATAATTACTCTGTGTACTCCCTGTTGCCTGATGATCCTCTCCAAGTGCTTTAGAATACTCTGCCAACTGTTCTGTATTAAACAATTCACCGTAAAAAGGTTTATTATTGACTTTTTTTTGGGATTTCTTATAACCTCTAAAATCTAACATATTTGTTTCTTCTGTTTATTTTAAAAGGTATGCCGATTTATGGAAATTTGTGTTACATAACATTTTCAATAAGTTACATAATTCATAGATAAAGCCATGAAAACGGTTGAAACTATTAATTATGTAACTTATAGTTTTAATTATGTAATATATTTTCGATAAGAAATCCTGATCTTAAAAAATAATTTAAAACAAAAAAACTATGTCAAAAGAAGGAAAAGGAAAAGATAGAGCAGACAGAAAAGCTCCTCAAAAGAATCTAAAAGAGAAACGAGTGGATAAGGCTAATAAGCGAGCTGAAAAGAATCGCAAAAGGTTGGATGACTTGAAAAAATAACGATTAAAATTTGGGCTTTATACTTGGTGGGAATGAATATATTCTAAGGAGAAGAAACTAACTATAATTCAATGCCTTGTGCTTTTAAAAAATTACTTATACTAAATACTTAATAAACTGATGTTAACGCAAAACATTAATATGTTGTTATTTTCTCTATTTTTCAGAGCAAATTTTTCATATATATTTGGTAACTATTATACTTCTTCGTTTTGCACCATTTTGCTAATTGTAACTCTAAGCAAATGGATTTATCTTGATATCTATTAACGATATGATTTTTTGATATGTTCTGATTTACGTTTTATGGCTCAGTTACTATTCTTGTGGATTTAACAAATTAAGCATACAGTTTAGTAACCCTTAATAAGTAAAACTTTACATTATCAACTCCTATGAATGTAGTCCTGAAAGATTTTAGTTTTGCATTAAATGATTCAACACCGGAATTGGTCAGCCCATGCATCTGTTTCTGTACATGAAACCAGTCTATTATCTAAGTCGCAAAACCTGTCATGATCAGTTAATCAATGAATCATGATCGGTTGAACAATGAATCATGATCGGTTGAACAGTCTGTCATGATTCATTTTTCTGAGCAATGAAAATAAATCATCCTCTCTTTTCTTTGCATCAAACAAAGATAATCTTATTAATCAAGAAGAAATAGGATAACGTTTCCTACAAGAAGACCTGATAATGTACTTACATTGCGACACTATACAATAAATTATGTCACGGGCTACTAGTCTATATTATTCTTTTCCTTTTCAAAAAATGAATGTATGGCATTGATGTTTTTACCAGATATAATTTTACGAATAATTCTATTTTTATCAAGAATGATACTAAAAGGAACAGTTTTTATATTGAACTTAGCATAGAAAGGATAGTTCGTTACAATTTTAATATTTTCCCATACATAATTTCTATCTTCTTTTAAACTACGAACTTCAACATCCGAATTTGATGTAACTGCATATAATGCTATATCTTGATATTCATTAGCCATATTATTTAACGAAATTAATTCTTCAATACATGGCTTGCAAGTGATATCCCAGAAAGTTATAAATAAAAGTTTCTTCTGGGAACTCATTGAAGAAGTAAAATCAAAATCTAAAAATTCTTGACCAACCATTAATGTACTATTATTTATTTTTTTGCTTTTAAGTTGATTCTTAGCACATCCATTTAGGGTGTCTTTTATAGTTATAGAATAATTTCCTGTACTTAACGAATCTTGAAATTCATTTATCTCTATCTGTCTTCCTGATGGATCATGGAAAAATTAGTATGTGCTGTTACAGTAATACTCTTATCTTCATTCTTTACTAATTTTTGAGAAAAGATGGAAATAGGATAGATTAAAAGTAAAATGTAAATTAGTATGAAAGCTCTCATCTTATTTTATTAATTAAAAATGTTCTTATTTTCATACGCAAAGAAAAGATATTAAATTAGAAAACAAAAAAATATCGAAAATAGAGTGATAACTATGTAAAGTTATTTATAGCTAATATGGAGTGCTATATTTATAATATTACATTGACTTGGAGGTAATATTGAACATCATCTATAAAAAAAGCCAACCTACTAACAATAGTAGATTGGCTTTTTCTCATTTAAACTTCTTTCTCTTCACACCATTCAAATTCTCATTAGGCGTTAACCAAATACTCCATTTGGGTAATACTCCCTAATAAACGCTTCAATGGCGATACCAGATCTAGTAATTATTTCTTGGTATTGGTAAGAACCCAATGTCCAGTAGCTTGTGCAGTTGACATTAAAATTGGATAGTGCCTTATATTTATTTCATCACTAAGCTCTTCAAATCTTTTAAAGTACCATTTTCTTCGTACATATAAAGTTCTACAGAATCCTTATTTCCGGTAGTAATTACTGCAAAAGTACGAGTGTATCCTTCTTTAGAATCTGAGTTATGATCTACCAAGTACCGTCATTGATATAATATTTACCCTCAGCAAATTGTCTGCAATCTGGAACATGAGTGTGACCGAATACTACAACATCTACTTTTTCATTATTATTATCTATGTCCATGTTCAATTGCTATTTCTTTGCGGTCACCAGTATAGTAGACTCCAAGTCCTTGCGCATCGCTTACCTGAACTATGCCTGGAATAGCTTCTTGCAATGTCTTTTGCTCCAATGTCAAATCATGGTTACCAGGAACGTATACTAGCTTTATTCCACTTTTTATTACATGTTTCAATTCGTCAATTAATTCCTGATTGTTACTGATTACACCTTTGTAGAATTTCTCCTCATCAGTATAGTTTGGATAGAAAACCTGAAGATACCATTCATCAAGAAAATCGCCAACTATAACAAGTTCGCGAACATCCTTAGTGCTATGAAGTCGTTTTAAAAATTGAATGAGTATCTCTCTGTTTTTTACTGTCTCTGCATAATTGTCATCTATACCAATATGCAAATCACTTATAGTTACAATCTTATTCCTTGTATTACCTGCTTGCCAAAGAGATTCAGCCTTTTCTTCATTATTGCTCTCATTTTCATTTTCAGAACATCCAGACATAATACCCGTAGACACTATTAAAGATATAGTGATAAGTATTGAAAAAGTTTTCTCATAAATTGTTTTTTCATATTCTTCATCTTTTATAACATAAATATTTAATTATTAAATGTAAAGAATTTATCATAGGAATAACACTTACAGTATGTTTCATTATTACAAAATAATATATTAGATTATACAGATTGTATATATGAAACGCGTTTCTTACATATATGAAACATGATTAATCACAAGTCAGTTTTGTTATATTTTTTTTTTGTACTTTTACATAACAAAAACTCAATAAACATGATTGATCATTTTCTTATCGCTACAATATATACCGCACTAATTGTAATGCTTCTATCGGCAAGTACTTTATTTGCCTTTCACAAAAGTGGGGACAGGTCAAGAATTATATTGGGAGTGATTATCTCGTTTTCCGTTGTTAACTATATACCTCGATTGATAAAAGCAATGGATGGAATATTCCAAGGACCTGTTTTGAGTGTTCCAATGTTATCACTGGCACTATTCATGATTTTGTCCTATACTATATACCCTATTGAAGTAATATCTCCTGGTTGGACAAATAGAAAAAGATTACTGATGTTATATACTCCTGTAATATTAATATTGTCATTCTACGGATTAACTCTTCTTTTTGGAGTAGAATATAAAGAGTATTCAAGTATAATAGAGATGCTTCCTCATTTTCATGATTTTAATGTTGCATTCCGTCTTTTTATATGCTTTATACTTTGTTTACCCATATTCTTAATATTTTATATTCCTTATACCCGTAAATTCAATAATACGGATAGAACATGGATGATAGTATATGTGATAAGCGGTATAATAGATGTAATGACCTACCTGTTGATTTTATCGTATCATACCAAGATAATATCTATTATATATTTTCATTTCACAATGGCTATTACTGCACTTAGACTTTATATGGAACTGATTTATCGTATTGTAGACAAGAATGTTACAAACGAAGAAATAATGCTTGCCAGTAGAGATGAGAAAAATGAAATACTGCATAATATAATTAAGGATGAAAACGAGAATTATCACAAAGAAAGCAACTTGTTCATCCGATTGGAGAAATATATGATTGACAACCAGGCTTGGCGAAATCCTAATCTATCACTGGGCATGTTAACAGAAGAGATGGGAACTAACCGTACATCATTGACAAATGAAATACATAAATATGGAATAGATAGTATTACTACTTATATTAATAATTATCGTATCAGTGATTTTATATTTCTTCTTAATAAATATAATGAGATGAGCATTAAAGAGGCATTCTATATATGTGGATATCGTTCTCGTACCACAGCTATAAGAAATTTCCGTACTATTACAGGTAAGACTCCTACAGAATATTTTGGAAGAAACATAATGAATTTGGAATAAACGAGATGATATGATTCCTTACTATTCCCAATGGTTAGATTGAAAATCCGCTGTATATATGCCGTATAAAATAAATATAAAATTGAAATAGATATATAGATTGTTTATCTTTGCCAAGACTTATCAGAATCATCATTTTTATGTTTCTAATAAGTCTTGTACTATATATAAACCTTTTAATATGAAAAAAAGAAGAATACTCCTTACAGCATTATCATCAATGCTATTTACAATATCCTTTTCACAGATTACAGAACGTGAGAGACCGGCAGAATGGAAAAGCCTTATCAATGGCGGAAAGTTCATGGATCGTTTCGAAGCTATGCCTCAAGGTAAATTATCTGCCGATGTGTGGGGATATAAAGATGTTGTACCACGTTTTGTAGATAACGGAATTGAATCTCCTACTATCTCCTTCTGGGGAGGTAACATAATTAAAGGTGATGATGGAGTATTTAATCTTTTCGTTTGTGGCTGGCCTGAAAATTCGCGTAAAGGACATATGTTCTGGTCGAATTCTACAACCTTTCATGCTACATCAAAATCTCTCTCCGGGCCCTATAAGATAGAGAATTCTATAGGTAAGGGACACAACCCTGAGGCATATCGCCTGAGTGACGGAAGATATCTTGTCTATGTAATCGATGGATATTATATTGCTAATGACCCAAAAGGCCCATGGATATATGGGGTGTTCCAATTCAACAAACGAGGAAGAAGAATTATTGAAGGATTGTCAAATCTTACATTTGCCAGCCGACAAGATGGGTCAAAACTTATGGTTTGCCGTGGCGGTGGCATATGGATAAGCCGTGACGGGGTAAAAGAGTATAATCTACTATCCGACAAAAGCACTTATCCTCCGGTTGATGGTGAGTTCGAAGATCCTATAGTCTGGAAAGATAGCATACAATATCATATGATTGTCAATGATTGGCTTGGAAGAATTGCATTCTACCAACGTTCTAAGGATGGTCTGCACTGGATAACAGAACCTGGTGAAGCATATATGCCGGGCATAACAAAACATCAAGATGGCACAGTAGAGAAATGGTTCAAATATGAACGTATGAAGGTGTTCCAAGATGAACAAGGACGTGTGATACAGGCTAACTTTGCAGTAATAGACACGATAAAATGGGAAGACTTACCTGGAGATAAACATAGCTCTAAGAATGTATGCATTCCTATGAATAAGGGAATGTTGCTCACTGTGCTCAATACAAAGCCTGTTACCGAGGCAACAAAGAAGATTGATGTTCTTATAAAGGGAGAAAACGATTTCAACCCTGCAAAAGATATCGACCTGAAGTCACTACGTTTCGGATCATATAAAGAGGTTAATTATGGCAGAGGCTTTACTGTTTCATCGGTTAAAGAGTCGGGTAATGACCTGATAGTTTCTTTCAAGGGTAAAAACAGTGGCATAGATAGCGAAGAGTTTGCACCAAAGATGATAGGCAGGAGAAAGGATGGAAAGATGATTTTCGGATATGCTGCTCTGCCTTTTGTTGACTACAAACCGGCTATATTATCAGCAACAGCACCTGTATACTTTAAAGATGAGAAGCAGATAAGTGTCAACATAGATAATTTCGGTCTCTCTGCATCGCCTGCTACAGATATAGAACTGCTATATAATGATGATGTAATTGCAAGAGGAACATTGGAACCAATAGAACCTTACGGATGCAGTGAAATATCATTCACAACAAAACCTGAGTTCATACCTCTAAAGAGCAGAAACTTCACAGTAAGATTTATAAGAAATGGAAAGCTTATAGACACAAACAATTTTGTTATAGAATAGTATAAAATCACTTTTCATATATACACGGTCATATAGTGCTGACCGGATAAAACAAGAGAGACGAATTGCAATAGCTGTTCGTCTCTCTGACTGAATGAAAAATTCATCTACTAAAAACATTACTGTACCTCAAAATATTAAAGAAAGCTACCCATAAACCTATAATCAATATTTCTTTTAGTTCATCCTTTTTCATTCAATATCTTAAATATCTTCTTTATCTATTAATCCTTATTTTAGACAGTCAACCAAGATTAAAATCACCATGTATAGTCTTTATACTAAGCATTTATTATATAATCACAATTGTCAAAATTCACCGCGATTCATAACCGTTTTTGTTCGATTGTAAAAATATCATCTATACTATTATAAAAATAGTATTATTTTATCCAAATCTAATATGAAACTTTAAAACAGAATATTACTCTATTATCTTAACAGCCATAAAAATTCAATCTCTATATAATAATGTATAGTTATTTACTAGATATTGTATTTTTCAATGAAATAGTTATTTTCTTGTTTAAATTCGCTACTACCTACTCCTATTTATTATTATTTACACTAATAATAGATGACATAAAATCATCAATAAACAATAAATCACAACGTTTTTTCTTATTTTTTAAAATATAAACTTGCTTATATCAAGCTTATACGGCTTGTATAAGCTATTTATGCAATAAAAAGTTCAGCACATAATCTTAATACAAGATATAATTTTTGTCTATTTTTTACAATCAGAATTAATTCAAATATAGTATCACATTGAGCTAAAATTATACTTGTTCAACATATTAGCTCATCCTACATTTGTAAAGCTACAAATAGCTTATTGTAAATTTAAAATCTAATTATCCGTATGAAAAACATTGTTATGTTTTTGATGGCATTGGCAATTAACTGCCATCTTATTGCCCAAAACCATATTACGGGAGTTGTGACTGACGGTAGTGACAATTCTCCTATAATTGGTGCCAACGTACTAATAAAGGGTACGACGGTAGGTACAATTACTGATATCAATGGAAAATATTCTATTGTTGTGCCAGCAGGCAAATCAGTTCTGGTATTTTCTAATATTGGCTACAAAACCTTAGAAGAGACCCTTAAAAGTCGAAAGGTTATCAATGTATCTTTGAAAGAGGATACAGAGATGCTCGACGAGGTGGTGGTAGTTGGCTATGGTACAATGAAAAAGAGTGACCTATCCGGCTCATCTGTCTCTATGGGAGAAGATAAGATTAAAGGATCTGTCATCACAAGTTTAGACCAGTCTCTTCAGGGACGTGCAGCAGGTGTTACTGCAGTACAGACATCAGGTGCTCCTGGATCTTCTTCATCAATCCGCGTCCGCGGTCAGGCAACAATCAATGCAAATGCCGAACCACTTTATGTAATCGACGGTGTTATAGTACAAGGTGGCGGACAGAGCGGTGCAGATTTCGGCCTGGGTGATGCTTTGGGTAATGGTAAAGTTTCTACTATTTCACCATTGTCTACAATCAACCCTTCAGATATCCTATCAATGGAGATTCTTAAAGATGCCTCTGCTACAGCTATCTATGGTGCACAAGGTGCTAACGGTGTTGTCCTCATAACAACAAAACGTGGTAAAGCTGGTGATGCAAAATTCTCATACGATGGAATGTTTGCTCTTCAACGTCAGACAAAACGTCTTGACTTGATGAATCTTCGCGAATATGCAAATTTCTACAATGATCTGGCAAACAACGGTGAAATTTCAGATCCTAGTAAGACATATTCCGATCCTTCAATACTTGGCGCAGGAACAAACTGGCAGGATGCAGTGTTCCGTACAGCAGCACATACTCAGCATCAGCTATCTGCTCAGGGTGGTACAGATAAGATGCAATATTATGTTTCTGCTTCATATATGGACCAGGATGGTACCTTGATTGGCTCTAACTTCAACAGATATTCATTCCGTGCTAATCTTGACGCCAATCTTAAATCATGGCTGAAACTTGGAGTAAGTGCTACTTATACATCTACAGATGAAGATTTGAAGTTGGCAGACAGTGACCAGGGTATTATAAACTACTCACTTACAACTGTTCCTGATATTCCTATCTACGATATCGACGGTAACTATGCTACAGTAGTTCGTGAGGGATATACAAATCCTAACCCTGTTGCTTTGGCTATGATGGACCAAATATTACTTGAAAGACAGAAACTGACAGGAAATCTTTATTTTGAGGTTACACCATTTAAAAATTTAGTATGGCACTCTGAATTAGGATACGATATTAACTCATCAAAAGGTGAACGTTATAAACCAATGGTCGATTTAGGGGGATGGGTACGTTCATCAAATGAGAGCAGCATACAGAAGAACAGCAATAAATTCTGGCAGTTCAAGAACTATATCACATACACAGGTAATATTGGCAATGATCATCATTTCACTGCAATGCTTGGACAGGAATGTTGGGAAAGCACTTATGACTTCACAAGTATATCAAACACCAAACTTCCATCGGATGCTGTACATAATCCGGCATTGGGAACAGGTACTCCTACCATAAGTTCAGGCTTCGGAAGTTCGGCTATGGCTTCATTCTTTACTCGTCTTACATACAACTATGCAGATCGTTATCTAGGTACATATACATATCGTTATGACGGCTCTTCAAACTTCGGTCCAAATAAACGTTGGGCAGGATTCCACTCTTTGGCTGCTTCATGGAGATTTACAAATGAAGAGTTCTTCAAACCTCTTACTAAAGTTATCAGCAATGGTAAGTTACGTGTAGGTTACGGACAGACCGGTAACTCAAATATCGGTGGTTACAAATGGGGCTCTCCTATCTCACGTATGCCTTCGGGACTTGGCATGGGATATCGTCCTTCTCAGATTCCTAACACATCAATAAAGTGGGAGTCACAGGAACAGTGGAACTTAGGTTTGGATTTGGGACTTTTCCAAGATAGAATAAACCTAACAGTTGATTTGTATAAAAAGACATCAAATGATATGTTGATGCAACTCCAGCTGCCATCATACATGGGTACATCGGGTAATGGTTCTTCAGCTTTGGCTGCTCCATATGGAAACTATGGAAGTATAGAGAACAAAGGTGTAGAGATTACTTTGAACACTCATCCTCTTGTTGGAAAATTCCAATGGGACAGTGAATTCCAGATCTCTTTCAACCGTAACAAACTGAAAGCTCTTTCAGGTACAGGTGGTGGACAGATTGTAGGATACGGACAGTGGACAGACGTTGTCAGTGTGACAAATGTAGGTCAGTCACTATACAACTTCTATGGATTTGTATGCGATGGCGTTTACAAAGATCTTGAGGATATCCAGACATCTGCAAAACCGGTGAAATATCCGTCAGATAATGTATTCAACCGTTCAAACACAGTTTGGGTAGGTGATATAAAATACAAAGATCTCAATGGCGACGGAGTGATAAATGATAATGACAAGACAAATATAGGTTCACCAATGCCTAAGTTCACATTTGGTTTCACAAATACATTCCGTTACAAGAACTTTGATATGAGCCTATTCATCAATGGTTCTTACGGCAATAAGGTATACAACTATCTTGGCATGAAACTTACTCATATGAATTCTGCTTGGACTAACCAACTGAATGCTGTTGCCGACCGTGCTCAACTTACACCTATCGATGTAAATAAAGACTATTCAAATGGTGTTGTTGTAAATGGTGTAACTGTATACAACTGGTATGATGATATCACCAATGTAAAAGTTGCAAATTCAGGAACATTAATTCCACGTGCAACAATTGGCGACCCTAATGATAATGACCGTGTAAGCGACAGATATGTTGAAGACGGATCATATATTCGTCTTAAGAATATCACATTAGGATATACATTCCCAAAAACAACTATCAAGAAGATAGGTATTGAGTCATTGCGTCTATATGCAAATATACAGAACCTCTTAACGCTGACATCTTACGACGGATACGATCCTGAAATTGGAGCAAGTACTGCAAGTGCTAATGTTTATGGTCTGGACAACGGTCGTTATCCATCTCCTACTGTCTATTCATTTGGTTTGAATATCTCTTTCTAACGTCAATAATTGAATGATTATGAAAATCAATAATATAAAATATTTCGCGTTTGCTGCCATGTTGGGCATGAGCGCAACGTCTTGTGAAAGTTTCCTTGACCGTCCGGCAGAAGATACATACAATGAATCTAATTTCTATCAGAATGATCTGCAATGCGTACAAGGAGTAAACTATCTCTATAACTCACCATGGTATGATTTTCAACGTGGATTCATAAAGGTTGGTGAAGTTCTTTCAGGAAACTACTATATGGGTAGCAGTCCTTATCTTACATTTACAGTAAACGGATCGGATGAGGATCTGAAAAATATGTCAAGTTCATTGTGGGCTGTAAATGGTCATGCAAATACTGTATACAACCGTTTGAAGAGTGCCAATGCATCGGAAAAAGTTAAGAACCAGTGCATGGGCGAATGTCTTGCTTGGAAAGCTATGGCATACTTCTATCTGGTACGCTCTTTTGGTGCAGTGCCTATCATACATGACAACACTGCCGAATTGGGCGCAGGAAACTATAACAGTTCAAAAAGAGTACAAGCATCTGATGTATATGAGTATATCATCCTAACTCTCGAGAAGGCAATGGAACTGCTCCCTGCAAAAGGTGACGCAGGACGTATAGACAAATATTGCGCAGAAGGTCTGCTTGCAAAAGTTTATCTTACTCGCTCAGGTATAACAGGTACTCGCAGTGAAAGTGACCTGAATAAGGCAGCTGAATATGCTAAGGACGTTATAGACAACTCAGGAAGACATCTCCTTGAAAAATATTCTGATATTTTCAGAATGCAGAACAACAAGAATGAGGAGTGCCTCTTCTCATGGCACTGGAACGCAGGCCGTGACCCTTGGACTCAGCAGAACACATTGCAGTCTGACTTGGCTATGGTGGGTTTCGACGAGTTTGGCGATTGCTGGGGAGGATATGGTGGTATGTCTGTAGATCTTCAAGATGCTTTCGGTGTTAACCTTCTAGCATCTCCTAAAGAGAGAATAGATGTTGATGAGCGCAGAAAAGCTACCATGATGTTGCCTGGTGATGTATATGATTACTTCTGGACTGACAAAGGTGGTTTCAACTATCTTAAGTTCATATATGACAAAGATGGTTATGGAAAGGGAGGTCCTAACGGACAGCTTCAATCTGCTACAGGAGCAAATTCTGTAAAACATCTATATGGTGATGCATACGACCACGAGCAGGCATTGGGTACCTCTGCAGCAAATATGGCCAATGGTCTGAGTACACATATTCTTCGTCTTGCAGATATATACCTTATCTATGCCGAAGCTAAAATGGGATTAGCAACATCTACAACTGATGCATCTGCAATTGACGCATATTATGCTGTAAGAAGCCGTTCTGTAGCTTCTGCCACTCGCCCTGCTTCTATTACCTGGGAAGATGTATGGAAAGAACGCCGCCTTGAAATGGCTATGGAAGGCGACCGCTGGTATGACTATGTACGTCTATCATATTATGATGCTCAGCGTGCTATAACAGAATTGAAATCTCAACGTCGCAACTCATATTGGGGATTGGATGCTGTTTATAAGGAGTACTACACTAATGGTACTTATACTGTAACATCTAGCCAACTTTATAACACTCAGGATCCTATTCCTAATGTTACTAAATCAAGTTTCACACTTCCTTTACCTACAGAAGACCTGGTGTTCAACCCAACCTTAATGGATGAGCCTATACATGTAGATATACGTAATACTTATAGCTATTAACATTAATCTATAGAAAAAATGAGAAAAAATAAATATACAAAATGGTTCTTGGGCTCAATCGCTATATTGTCTCTGCTGACAATGGGATCATGCGCTGATGAACCGGATAAATATGAGATTGAAGGCGGTATACCAACTCTGAAATATATACGTCCTCTTACCCCTGAGGTTTCTGATTCTTTGCTTACAGGAGCTTATATGTCAAATAGTATCTGCCTGGTAGGTGATAATCTAAGAAGTATAGTTGCAATGTATTTCAATGACCAAAAGGCCGTTCTTAATACTAGTTATATGACAGATCATACAGTAATCGTTGATGTACCTAAAGAGATTCCAACAAAGGTTACAGATAAGATTTATATGATAACCAAGTCAAGTGATACAATAACATACGATTTTAAAGTTCTTGTACCATCTCCTTCAGTAAACACAATGTCGTGTGAGTATGCCAAACCTGGTAGTGAGGCTACGATTTATGGTGACTACTTTATTGACGATGAGAATGTGCCACTTAAGATAACTATGGCAGAGAATGTTCCTGTAACTAAAATTACTAAGATAACAAAGACTGCCGTAAGCTTTATTGTACCTGACAACGCTCCTTCAGGATATATAAATGTGAAGTCTATATATGGAACCAGTCGCTCTAAATTCCAGTATGCCGACAAACGTAACATACTTTTTGACTGGGACGGATCGCATGGTGGAATGGCAACAGGACACGGATGGCGTAATGGTGTGATAAAGAACAATGACCCTATTGAAAGTATAGACGGATCATACCTCTACTTCGGAGGTGCATCAATGTTGGGAGCTATTGGAGGTACATGGGCAGAAGATAATTTCTGTGTTAACTACTGGCCTGAGCCTAATAAAGGATACCCTGAACTCTCCTCTCTTCCTGAGTTTGAGAAGATGATAAAAGAGTACGGCGTAAATAATCTGCAGGTTAAGTTCGAAGCTTATGTACCAACATCAAATCCTTGGATGTCATCTGCTTTACAGGTAATATTCTCTGGAAATAGTGATGTAACATTTGCAACGGCAGGTAACGCTTACTATGGTAAAGCTGAACTACCACGCGGTCTATGGATGCCTTGGAAAGATAATGGTACTTATAATACTGCAGATAAATGGATTACTGTATCAATTAAATTTGCCGACTTCAACAAAAAGAATGACGGTAGTGCTTGTTCAACAGCATTCTCTAAGAGCATGCTGACAGGACTTACATTATTCGTATGGCATGGTGGATTAGCCGGAACTGATTGCAATCCTGTTATTTGCATAGATAATATTCGTGTGGTTCCTGTTGAATAAATAAAAAACGAATAAGATATGAAAACATATAAAATATCGGCACTATGTATGATGTGCCTTGTATTATTAAGTTCTCTGTCATTTACTGCATGTAACAATGGTGATGACCTTGACACTAATCAGTATAAAGGAGGCGTAAGTCTGAATATATTCGGACCAAGTCCTGTAGCCCGTGGAGGTATACTACGTTTCTTGGGTAGCGGACTTGATAAAGTAACCGAAATTGTGCTACCAGGATGTGACCCTATAACTGATATAGAGGTTATAAGTAGTGAAGAGATACGCATAGAGGTTCCGCAAAATGCACAACCGGGATATGTTACCTTGAAGAGCCCTGAGGGAGAGATTACTACTAAGACCAAATTGACCTACACAGAGCCAATCAGTCTGGAGTCTATCAATCCGATGAGCATAAAACCAAATCAGACTCTCACAATAAAAGGAGAATATCTCAACCTTATAAAGGAGATAATCTTTACTGAGAATGTAACTGTTACAAGTGATAAGTTTATTGAGTGGAACCGTAAAGAGATTAAGCTTGTTGTACCTGAAGAGGCTAAGAGCGGTAAAATTATCATTTCGGATGGAGCTGAAATTCCTAATTGGATCTATTCGGACGAGGAGGTGAACGTGATACTACCTTCTACAGAAAGTGTGATTGCTCTGGATAAGAAGAAGCCAGGTGATGTTATCACTATTACTGGAAATGATCTTGATTTAGTCAAGAAGGTAGAGATGCCTAACGGTACACTTGTAGAATTTGTTGTTAAAGACAACACTATAACATTTACACTTCCTGAAAACATTTCGGATGGCGCAGTGGTTATGATTCCTGCATCAGGAGTTAAGGTGGCTATTGCTACAATAGGTGTTGCAGTGCCAAGTGAAGTTAAAGCTACTCCTTCAACAGGATTACGTGCAGGCGATGAGATTACTCTTTCAGGAGTAAATATGGAACTCGTAACCAACATACTATTCCCATCTGTTAGTAGTGCTGTTAGTCCAATATCAAAGAGTGTTACAGAGGTAAAAGTTGCCATGCCGGCAGCAGGTACCAGCGGTAATATTATCCTCAACACAGCTAGTGGAGCTAAGGTTCCTGTGAATATTGCGACTGCAAAACCTGAGTTCGCCGCATTCGAGAATAGCATTTTATCTCTTGGTTCAAGTGTGAAACTAACAGGAAAGAATCTTGATCTTGTAACTAAAGTTATATTTACCGGAGGCGCAGAAGTAGCTGTCAACAACAGTAATGCCGCTGAACTTACTATTGCTATGCCTACTTCAGGTTCTGAAACTGGTAAACTTACTCTGGTAATGGCTAATGGAGAGAGTGCTGAGACAGGTGTACTTACAATTAATGCTCCTTTATTCTGCTATGTACCATCATTGCCAACAGATGAACTCAAGTCTGGTAGCATGCTTGTTCTTAATGTGGAGAATGAGACACATCTCAAAGGTGTACAGCTAAATGGAGTGAATGCACAATATGTTCTTCTAGCTAAGAAGCTGAGTGTAGGTATTCCTGTAGATACTTATGGTGATGTTGCAGTCAAACTGATTTCTGATAATGGTAGCGTAGAGTATCATATCAATGTCATTTCGTCTACCAAGATTGAGGTAGTAGTATTCGAAGGTCCAAAACTTATCACATGGGGTGACGGCGGAAGAGTTATGATTCCTGCAGCTTCATTTGTAGGAGTGAGAGCAAACTCTAAGATAAAATTCTTCTTCACTCAGAAGGATCAGACATGGGCTCAGGCACAGATAAACTATGGTAACTGGTCGTCACTGGTATTCCCTGAGATAGGAAGTGGTACATTGGTTCCTACAGACATGTATGGATGGACATTCGACAGCAGAATCTTGGAATGTACACTTACACAGGAGATACTCGACAAGATTCAGGCTAATAAGGGAAATTGTGAAGATCAGATTAATGTAGGTGTTATAATTCAAGGTTCTGACTTGACATTCACTAAAGTAACAATCGTTAAATAATAGAATATGGTAAAGTTTAATAAATTTATTGCAGGAGTAGCACTATTTTCAGTGCTGCTCGCTGCATGCGATACAGATGTTGAACACAACATTGCACAGGTAGCCGCTCCGGAGTTTCAGACTATATCTCCTGAAAGCAGTGAAGTGCTGTCACTTGGTAAACATACTATCACACTTACTTTTGACAAGAATATATTCTTTGCCTCAAGTTACATAGATAAACTTGAACTTACTGGAGCTGAATTAGTCAGTGCAGAGGTTATAGGTTCAAGCAACCAACTAATAATAACTGCAAATTTCCCTGAACGTGATAAAGAGTGCACACTGACTATTCCTGAAGGTGTGATAACAGGCCCAAACAAAATGCCTGTAGAAGCTATGACTTTCACATTCAAAACATGCAGTTTGGACAAAAATCCTGTAAACACTCTCACAACTGAGGCAATGAAAGTATATACTTTCCTTCAAGAAAATTATGAGAGTAAGATTATATCAGGAATGATGGCAAATGTAGCATGGAATACAGAGAAGTCTGAACAAGTATACCAGTGGACAGGAAAATATCCTGCAATAAACTGTTTCGACTATGTGCATCTGCAAAGTTCACCATCAAACTGGATTGATTACAGTGATATAACTCCTGTAAAAAATTGGAGTGACAATGGCGGAATAGTTTCAATAATGTGGCACTGGAATGTACCTGTAGCCGAAGGGTCAACAAGCTATGCTTTCTATGCAGAGAACAATGGCTTTGATGCAGATAAGGCTCTTGTTGAAGGAAGCTGGGAAAACAAAGTATTTACAGCCGATCTTGAGAAGTGCGCAGGTTACCTTAAACTGCTTAAAGATGCAAATATCCCTGTATTATGGCGTCCATTCCATGAGGCATCAGGTGGATGGTTCTGGTGGGGTAGAAATGCATCCAGCGAAAAGGCTATTTGGATCTATATGTTCGATTTCTTCAAGTCTAAAGGACTTAACAATCTAATATGGATATGGACTTCACAAGTTGGTGACAAAGAGTGGTACCCAGGTGATCAGTATGTTGATATAGTAGGTTGTGATATATACAATAAAACTACAGCTGAGTGCGCAGCCCAATATTCACAGATAATAAAAGAATTTGGAAATAAAATTATAACTTTGAGTGAATGCGGATCGGTTGGAAAGATATCTGAGCAGTGGGCTTCAGGCGGATGCTGGAGTTGGTTTATGCCATGGTACGATAACGACGGAGCTGAAACACTGCATGCTGATAAAGCGTGGTGGGAAGATGCTATGAAGCAGAGTTATGTTATCACACGTGACAAACTGCCTTCATTTAAATAATTCTATCATCTGATATTAATCTAATTATATTAGTACTGACAATATAGGGTGTCACAATATCTATCTACACAATAGTATTATGACACCCTTCTTTTTAAGAAGATAACATAATAATGAAAAAAGTATGACCTTAAAATCATCTCTGCTTGTCACCATCTTTGCTCTAATCTCTTGCAGCGGAGCCTCATCTGATGATAATGGGGAAGTTATTCCGGATAATAAAAAAGATGAAGCAGTGTATCCAGAAGGGATGAAAAGTGACGCCAAGGAACTTGTCTCTCAAATAAAGATAGGATGGTCTCTCGGCAACTCACTAGAAGCATATTATGACGGAGCGCAAGATACTGAAACATCTTGGGGAAATCCAAAGAGCACTGAGACTATGATAAAAGCTGTTAAGGCTGCAGGGTTTAATGCTATACGAATACCTGTCAGATGGTATCCCCACGCAACTAACGATGATAATATTAAGGTTGATGCCGCATGGATGAAAAGAGTGAAGGAGGTAGTGGACTACTGCATAAACAATGACCTCTATGTCATAATTAATACTCATCATGAAATGTGGCTTGAATCGTACCCGCTATATGCACATGCGACTGCAGTGAAACGTAAAGAGACAAATTTATGGACTCAGATAGCCTACTATTTCAAGGGCTATGACGAACATCTGCTTTTTGCAGGTACAAATGAGGTACATATACCTGATAACTGGGGTACACCAACAGCCGAGAATGTATCTGTTCAAAACGGATTCAATCAGACTTTTGTAGATGCTGTGCGTGCTACAGGTGGTAATAACCAATACAGAAACCTTATCGTGCAGACATATGTTTGCAGTCCTGAAAATGGGTTGAACTCCATGGCTATTCCTAAAGATGCAACTAAGAACAGAATAATAGTTGAGTTCCACTGCTATCAGCCAACAAATTATTGCCTGCAGGATGATGTAAAATTCTGGGGCAGCGAATATAAAGCTTATGGAATATCTGAATGGGGACAGGAAGACTATTTCACAAATCTATTCGCGAGACTAAAGTCTGCTTTTGTAGATAAAGGCTATCCACTAATCTTGGGAGAATTCGGAGTAGTACACCACTCATACAGTGCTGAACTACAGGCTCAGCGTGGAGCTGAATCGCGTGCCAAGTATATAACCAACATAGTATCTCTTGCACGTAAAAATGGAATAGCACCTTTTTGGTGGGATAATGGAGGCATAAAGGAGGGTACAGAGTGCTTTGGATTATTCGATCGCAATAATGGAATGAAACTTGTAGATGCAACGGCTGTAGATGCCATGTTGGAGGGTGCAAAAAGTTCTTATCCTTTTTAAACAATAGATATATATAATAAAGAATCCCATCTGTGACACATAAAGAATATGCACAGATGGGATTTCTATATTAACAAGCTAACTTCTACTCTTTAAATGCGTCCATCGCAACAGTGGGCTTGCCAGTGTTGTCGAAAGCTCCCTTTGAGTATCCATTCCAACTGTTTATACACTGTGGCTCCCAATAGAAAACTCCAAGACATTTATCAACACTCTTGCTTTTTGTGATAAGATCGGTAAGGAATGCTTTACATGCCTCAGCCTCATTCCAAGGCATACCAACCTCACACATCATAACCTCGCATCCATAACGAGTTATCATATCTTTTATATTATTAAGGCAATCACTATTCATTGTCTGCCATGTTGCAGATTCCGGATAGAGTGACATACCTATAACATCCCATTTGCCTCCATTTTCTTTAAGTCCGTCGAAGAGCCATCTGAATATGCCGTTCTTGTTGCCTTCCTGGAGATGAACAATTACTTTTGCATCGCTGAATACAGATTTCACAGCATCATAACCGGCATTATTTAGTTCGGCATACTGTTTCATATTATCAGCTGCCTTTCCATCTTCATAACATGCCATTGCCTGTCTCATTTCCCACCTGCACCCACTCAGGAGTTATGCCTTTATCTTTTAATGCCTGAAGAACATCTTTAGTATGATCAGCAACAGCTACTTTCAACTCCTCCATGCTCATGCCTGCCCAAGCTGCAGGTTTTGTCTGCTGTCCAGGGTCTGCCCATGAGTCACTATAATGGAAATCAATCATTATATGCATACCCAACTTGTTTGCTCTCCATGCCTTTGCTATAACATCGCTCTTATTGCACCACCCTTTTTCAGGATTTACCCATACCCTAAGACGTATAGAGTTCATTCCATAATCACGCAAGAGAGTCATACACTCGGTCTGCTTGCCATTTGCATCATAGAATTTTGTTCCTACGCTCTCCATCTCTGTAACCCAGCTTACATCGGCACCTTTTGCAAATCCACTCATTTCATAAGTTGGCTTATCTGGAAAAGATGGGCTTTTATCGTCATCACAGGCAGCAGCACCCAATGATAATAGTGCGGACAAAAATATATTTATAAACTGCATAATCGGTATATTATAATTAACCCATTGTCGTTCCTAAATAAAGAAACTGTTCATTGACAAAAATAATAGCATCGGGTATCCCATTTTTTTGCATAGTTAACCTATTAAATATTTACTTCCAGGGATATATGATACAAGTTTGGAAGTTACAAAACAACAGATAAATGTAAGTATAGCTATTACAGGAATGACAATCCATACCGGCAACATAGGATTTGCCGGATTACCGTTTACAAACCAAGAGGCAATAGGTGCCAGAAAGAAAAGGTGCATCAGATACATTCCGAAAGAGAGTTTTGATAGTTCGGTGATGAAACGAGGTGCCTTAGGCTGATTAATGCAGGTGAATAAAAGGAATATACCGAATGTTGCCAGAAGAACATTAGGAGTACAGAACTCCCAAGCCCACTCCAACATAGGTGTTTCAATAATCTTACCAGGCACTCCCATAAACCAGAATGACCATGTTGTGAAGGCTGCACCTGCGATGAAAGCCAATAATCCTATCTTAAGACGCTTTGAGCGAGACCATGAAAGATGTACACGGATATAGTGTGCTACAACAAGATAGCCAAGATAGCCGGAACAGTACCAGAATGCAGAGAAGTTATTCCAGAAACACTCTCCCCAGAGATCTGGAGTGATAAAACGGCGTATGAATGGTATGAATGTGGTAAAGACAAAAAGCGAGATAAATATCAGTTCATCTTTAGCCGATGACTTCTCCAGCCAAGGTGATACCACAGGTATAATGATATAAAGACTTATTAGTGGATACATGAACCATAGATGACCACCCATTGATGGAAAGTTAAATGGAAGTAGGGTAAAATCTTTAACAGATTGCTCCCAACTCATACCACCCCATAGCAGAGGAAGGAATGTATAAAGTAGAAGAAATGTTATGAATGGTGGCATTATACGCATGAAACGGTGTTTATAGAACTGTGTCATCGTTGTTCCATATTTCATAGGAACCAAAAGGAAGGCAGAGACAATAATAAATAGAGGAACAGCAACTCTGCTCAAACCACCATCATAAAAGGCAACCCAGAATCGGTTGCTTTCATTTGCCAACATAGATACGTTGCCTGCCAATCCAGATGGATCAGCACCATAGAAATTTTCACTGGCGTGGACCATCATAACCATAAAGCAAGCTATCACACGGATGTAATCCACGAAAACAATTCTCTCTTTTTCCATTGTCGTATATTATTTATGTCTAATTATTCTATTTTACATCAACTATAACTCGCATGTACGATACAAGATTGTACTCGCTGTCATCGTGTACCTCGCATACCATATGTATCTTCTTACCCTTAGCATCATCGGGAATTGATATCTTCACTTTTGCTGAATCACCATTATCTAACTTTAGCAGTGATTTATAAGTACCTGCCTCAGGCTGTTGCCACCATTGGAATTTCAAATCATCACCCTCCTTATCAAAACTCTTAGAAGCATCGAGTGACAACTCCTTTCCAGCTTTTGCTTTTAATGTTATTGGAACTACCGAATGTTTTCCATTTATAAATACCACAGGATTGGTATTACCTTTCCCATCTTTAGCCCATTGAATACGAGCTATGAAATCGTTAAGTTCATCGGGATAAAAACGACTCTTATAACCCTCTGTAATACTTTTATATGGTTCCTTCCAACTAGACCAAGAATATGTAATACTATCGGGAGAGATTCCATATGTGTGGCATCCTCCCCAGTTGGCCTGCGAAGGGTCTTCAGGATCAGAAAGTCCGTTAGGCATTATATAAAGGAATGAAGGAGTATCACCTTCTACCCCCCATTTATATTTTGGATAGACTTTCCCAAGCTCGCCATTGTTCTGTATCAGCGTTTCATGTTTGTTCCAGTTCCGCTTACCCAGTTCACACTGTAACTGCCATGTATTCTCATCCCATATAAACTTCAAATCATCTTTAAACTCACGGCGCATCCACATATGCGAGCTATATTCACGATTCATCCTCATGCCATAAACCATATCCTGATCGGTTATTGTATATATACGAAACTTATTCAGAAAGGCTTTTAACTGCTCTTTTGAACGAGTCTGCTTTACTTTCCATATTGCCTGAGCCAGAGTATTCCCGCTACCCCAAGTAGCTACCCAAATAGGACGGTCATCATCTTCATCAGCCAGTTTTATAAGAAAATCGCTTCCAGGGGTGTTGTTATTTTCGCCTATCACTCCTATCCCGGCTTTGTGGCTACCAGCATAACGCGTGAACGTATATACTCCACACTAGGCCAATAACCTATTTCCTGCTTTATACTCTCTTTCTCCAGCGGTAGGAAAGTTACCTGCGATGAACGTCTCATAAGATTCTTTACATCCTTAGAGTAAGCATCTACTACCTTATTGAGATTCTCAACCCACTCCTCAGGGTATGGATCACAATTCCAACCTACGGTTGTCATGATAGCCTCTATTTCAAAACAGTCAGCATAAGACATAAGACGCACTGCTGACTCCATATCATCGGGCTCAACATTACAATCACCTATATCGGTCATAACTACTAAACGTGGTTTTAAGGGAGCGCTATCTATTGAAACTGCGGCCTCTCCTGAACATAAAAATGAGAGAGAGGTAATAAGAGTGAGTGTTTTTCGAATATTCATATTATACATTCCTAAGTTAGATTTATAGATTTAAAGGGTGATGTAAATAATCACATATTGTACAAAAATATACAAATCCGACAAATTAACCTCATTTAAACAGAAGAATGATGCCAAGCGATATACCAATACCTAACTTATAAAAACAGGAGATAAAGATCTTTTCAGTTAATATATATATATCACTACTCAGTATATTTATATGATATATGGTTCCTGATAAATCACTAAGAAACTTTTTGTAAGAAGTAGTAACTTACTAATGTAGTACTAATAAGAAATGCTATTGCATTATTTTATCGGATTGATTTATTACTTCAAAGGAGACAAAAATGTAATATTCAATAAGATAATAATGGTATAATTATGATATATAATATTATTTGTTCCAATCATTCTCAATAATATTACAATAACATTTATATTTGCTCAAAGAGATAAAATTATATTAATATGCGAAACCTTGTTAAAATTTTTGTAATGCTTGTTTGCTTGATAGCAACTCATTCCATGATTGCACAAACACCAAAATTGAGATTTAATAAAAATGGAAACTTTAAGATTGTACAGTTCACCGACATACACTTTCAATATCGTAATCCGGCATCCGATGTTGCATTGATTCGTATAAAGGAGGTGCTAGATGCAGAAAAACCAGACATGGTGATTTTTACAGGAGATATTGTATATTCACAACCAGCTGATACAGCTATGAGAGTTGTGATGAATTTGGTGTCTGAAAGAAAGATTCCATTTGCAGTAACTTTTGGTAATCACGATGACGAACATGGAAAAAGCCGTTCTGAACTCTATGATTTGATTCACACTATCCCTTACAATCAATTACCTGATCGTGGTGAGATTGCCTCCCCTGATTATGTTTTACCTATCTTTTCATCAGATGGAAAGAAAGAGTCTGCTTTGCTCTATTGTATGGATTCTCACTCCTACTCAAAATTGAAAGATATTAAAGGATATGATTGGTTTAAGTTTAATCAGATAAGCTGGTATAAAGAGCAAAGTGAAATGTACAAAGATAAGAATGGAGGTAATTCCTTACCAGCTTTGGCATTCTTCCATATTCCTTTGCCTGAATATGTTGAAGCGACATCAAATAATCAAGCTGCAATGATTGGAACACGTATGGAATACCCTGGCTCACCAGAGGTGAATACTGGAATGTTCATGGCTATGAAGGAGAGTGGTGATGTAATGGCTACTTTTGTAGGACATGACCATGATAACGACTATGCTGTGATGTGGCGAGGTATAATGCTTGCATATGGCCGTTTCACTGGTGGAAATACGGAATATAATCATCTTCCTAACGGTGCACGCGTGATAGAGTTGAAAGAGGGCAGCCGTACATTTAAATCATGGATTCGCTTGAAGAAAGGTGAAGTCATAAATAAAATAACATACCCGGATAGTTTCATACGCGGTGAATGGAAAGGACGCCCTATAGAAAGAGAATAATGACAATTATAAGACTATAAAAACATAGAAAACACAGAAAGGTGGTCATATCTGGCGAAATTGGAGAATCTATCCCACTAAATTTGCTCAAAGAATTTTTAAATAAGACCTATAAAAAATACCACTTGACAGAATAAAATCTGACAAGTGGTATTAATTTATTCACCAATAATTTCTTTTGCTTTCTCATACTCATCCTTAGGTACCAATACAGGAATTCCTTCATTTTCCATTATTGACTCCATTCCATTATCATAAATCTCAGCATGAAGACCCTTACTGATAAGGTTACCCTGGATAATCTCTGCCTGAACGTAGTTATCACATACTTTCACAACGGCCATTGCATCATTTTCTTCCATTTCCATATTATATGCATTTATTATTAATAACAAAAGAGAATGAAATATGTTATCTAATCTTTGCTATATTAGTAAAAAATATCGGACTATTATGAAAAAGGAAAAAATATATATCAACAAATGGTTGGAAGTCCACCCATATAAGCTACAAAAAGAGAGCGACGGTTATTTTGTAGAGCTCAGTAACACTATATTTGATACACTTACACTTGATGATGTCCCAGTAGAAATAAGAAAAAGATGTGCACTATATCTCTCTGCTTACATCGAGGATTTAATATCAGGACTTGGATTATGGAGAGCATTCACTGAGAAGTGTAATGAACTGTATAAAACTCGGGTACCTTTCTATAATATCAGCGAAGAATATGTTGATGGTGAGGTTAATGTGGAAGACATCAGATTCATAATCTGGAACACTTTATATAATGGAGGATATAGCAAACTTCCTATAAACCCAATGGATAAGTCGATTGAGACTAATGCTATTAAACTTTATGACATCTTATCTGATGAGTATGAGGTTGCGCCGGAAAATGAGACCCTTAACAAATACTTCGATGGTTATAATGATGAAAAAGAGGGGAAATATAAGTTAGAATGGCTGTTTGGGTACACTTACCTCACACAGCCATCAGTACAAGCATATATTAAAGATTTGTCCGAGAGTGAAAGATTTACAGTACCATGCGGACCTTTGGCTCTCTTCCTTTATGAATGGTTGGAAATAGTATGTACAAATGGAATTGAGATGTGGAGAAAGATTGGTGGGCTATTCTTTACCAACCCGGAAATGTCTGAAAAGATGAAGGAGAAGAGCAAAGAGATATATCAAAACTTCATGGATGGGAATATGGGAAATAAGATTGCATACGTTGATGGATATTCCGGATTGAAGAAGTTCTTAGTGAACGTATTGAAATGGCCTGATGATGAGAACCACATGCTTCCACAAATGAAAGATTTCAAGAACTTTGTGCTGATGTGCAATGAAGAGAAGGGTATGTTGATAGCACATGATATATGCCAATATATAAAAGATCCTCTAAATCCATACTATAATAAATCGATTGCAGAGAAAGAGGCCTTCTCTATGCTTACAGTACCAACAAAATGTCCGCCAGATCTTTTGGAGTATCTTATTGACAACAGATATATACCTGATGTTCAATTCCCTAAGTATGGTGAGAATGAGATTACTGTGAAGTTTGCCGATTTCATTGCACGTTGTTCTTTGCTATATTACTACAGAGGAGATTAATATGGTTTCGTAACCTATTTCTTGCTCAACAGATATTATTCTTATAGACTTCAATGATGTCTATACAGACTACAGCTGTGATTTATATAGTCATAGTCTGTTGAGTGAAAAGGATATCTCATTCTCTCGAGAAACAGAACGTGATAATATCACAAAAAATAAGGCTGACCCCTCAATTTATGCTTATGGGTCAGCCTATAATATTTTATAAAGAAAAACTCTGTTCTACATTAAGAAATTGTCACTTCATTTTCGATCTTACCTTCGTGGAAATCTTTAATGTTCTGCAAAGTAGTATTAGCTATATTTACCAATGCCTCCTTTGTAAAGAAAGCCTGATGAGATGTTACTATTACATTGTTAAATGACAGAAGTCTTGCAAGTGTATCATCATCAATAATCTTGTCAGAAACATCCTCATAGAAGTACTCACTCTCCTCTTCATATACATCAAGTCCGGCATATCCAACCTTCTTGTTCTTCAATCCTTCGATAAGAGCATTAGTGTGAATAAGTTGTCCCCGTCCAGTATTGATTATCATAACTCCGTCTTTCATCTTACTGATAGAGTAGTCGTTGATAAGATATTTAGTCTGTTCGGTAAGTGGGCAATGAAGAGAAATAATATCCGATGCCTTATATAGTTCATCTAATGAGGCATAAATAAAATGGTTCTCACGGGCAAAGTTATAATCAGGGAACAGGTCGTAAGCAATAATATTCATACCAAATCCTTTCAATATTTTTATAAGGATTTTCGCAATCTTACCAGTTCCGATAATACCAACTGTCTTGCCATGCATATCAAATCCCATCAATCCATGAAGAGAAAAGTTTCCGTCACGAGTACGCATTGTAGCACGAGGAATTTTGCGGTTAAGCGACAGCATTAGAGCCAGCGTATATTCAGCTACAGCATAAGGTGAATAAGCCGGTACTCTGACAATTGTCATTTTGTCCTTTGCAGCCTTCAAGTCTACATTGTTGTAACCTGCACATCTTAATGCAAGCAGTTTAACGCCATTATCCGCTAAGGCCTGGATAACTTCGGCATCAGCCGTATCGTTCACAAATATACATACAGCATCAACTCCCTTAGTAAGTACTACATTGTTCAAATTTAATCTTCCTTTGTAGTACCTAATGTCAAATCCGTACTTTTCATTTGCCTCTTTGAACGAGCGTTCGTCGTAGGGTTTGGTGTCATAAAATGCAATCTTCAAAGCCATGGTTTATTCTTTTTTTTATTTAATAAACAAACCAAATATTATTTTGGTTCTTACAATCTTTACATTTTTATCAATTCTCTGTATAATCTCTGTATTGGAAGGCCAACTACATTAAAGTAGCTTCCACTGATAGATTGTACTCCTATATAGCCTATCCACTCCTGTATACCATAAGCTCCGGCCTTATCGAAAGGCTTGTAGTTTATGACATAATGATCAATCTCTTCCATTGATAGAGTGTTAAAAGTAACATCAGTCACAGAAACAAATTCTTTTCGGATATCTTTGGTAGTTATACATACACCAGTCATAACCTGATGTGTTTTGCCGGACAAAGATGCAAGCATCTCTTTAGCGTGAGCACTATCTTCAGGCTTACCCAACACCTTTCCATCAAGCCACACTATTGTATCAGCTGTGATGATAAGTTCATTGTCCTCTATAGTGTCTATGTAAGCTTCAGCCTTTTTCCTAGCTATAAACAGAGGTATCTGTTCTCCAATTAATGTTTCCGGATAAGATTCGTCAACATCTGGCAGCGTCTTTACCTTATACTCTATGCCTAACCCTTCAAGAAGCTCTTTTCTTCTCGGTGAGTTGCTGGCCAAGATAATACTGTATTTTTTCAAATTCTCTAACATACAATCTTTTTTCACCAGCCAAAAGCGTGAGCATGAGACATCCATTTATCCTGTGCCTTGAGCACCTGTTCAATAACGTCTCTTCCGCAACCTTGACCTCCATTAACATGGGAAATATATCTTGCTATTGTTTTTATTTCAGGAGCTGCATCAGCAGGACAACATGGCACTCCACAAATCTTCATAACCTCATAATCGGGAATGTCATCACCCATATAAATGACCTCTTCATCCTTCAGATTATATTTCTGCACAAAATCTGCATACTCTCTTGTCTTGACAGATGCAGAAGTATAGATATCCTTTACACCCAATCCCTTATATCTTTCAATTATTGCCTCGCCTTTTCCACCTGTTATAATTGCTATTTTTATTCCACATTTAACAGCGAGCTGAATAGAGTAACCATCTTTAATGTTTACCGTCCTTATAGGCTCTCCTTTATCATTCATCTGGATGGTACTGCTACTTAGTACTCCATCTATATCAAATATAATGGCTTTTATCTTTTTTAAATCGTAATCAATCATTTCCTGGAAAATTTATTAATACTTTTACTTATAGCCTCATATATAACCTGAAAATCTTTATCATTCTCTAGCATAGAGAGATGACCATTGATAACATTCTCGTCATATCTTATTGCCGGCCCGGTCTGAGCATCAATTGGCTTCAACTTATGCACCTTTGCAGCTGTCTCATCAATCAATGGCAGCATCACATCGAAAGGTATGCCATTCCTCTGAAGAAGGTCATCACAAATAGCATACATATGGTTTGAGAAGTTACATGCAAAGACAGCTGCTATATGCAGATATCTTCTCTGCTCTGATGAGGCATCATATACTCTATCCGACAACTGTTCAGCAATAGTTCTTATCAGTGAAAGATCATCCTTACTATTTGCCTCTAAAAAGAGAGGGATAACAGTAAAATCTACCTCTTTGCACTTGCTGAATGTCTGCATAGGATATATCACGCCATATCTCTTAGCATAACCGCTCCATATATCCATTGGTAGACTTCCTGCAGTGTGAAGGAATAGAGAATTCTCTCTGTCTTTTATAAGTTCAGGAGCTATTTCATGAAAAGCAGAGTCCTTTATAGCTGAAATGTATATATCGGCATCTTTGTCAACTTCTTTAATGTCTGTTGTATATCTGCATTTCAATATTGACGAAAGGTTTTTGGCTGACTCTTCAGTACGACTGAATACGCATACTATTTCATAACCAGCCTTATGCAAGGCTTTTCCTAAATGTGTTGCCAAATTACCAGCGCCGATAAGAGCTATTCTCATTTCTCTCCGAAATTATTAATATGAACCTTTTCCCATAACAGGTTATCTTCGTTGAAAGACTTTCTTTCCATTCCTTTATGTCCTATAGCTATTATAGACAGCACCTGAAGTTGAAGTGGAATATCAAGTACGTTTCTTACATAGTCCCCTGACGGAGTACCATTAGCAAGATATCTCTCTCTTACCTGCACCCAACAGCTTCCCAGTCCAAGATCTTCTGCCTGAAGCTGAATCATTATAGATGCTATAGATGTATCTTCAATCCAGACATCACTCAATAAAGGATCGCCTAAAACGACTACAGCCATTGGAGCATCTTTAACAAAAGAGCTTCCATTTTCTTTACATAAAGATAGCTTCTCTAACTTATCCTTGTCGTCAACAACAATAAACTGCCAACAGTTACTTCTTTTGGAGGATGGAGACATCAAAGCAGCCTTCATTATTTCTACTACCTCTTCTTGTGAAAGTGTCTGTTCTGTAAATTTACGCATACTGCGTCTTTTTTTGATGAGTTCGGTAAAATTATCCATAAATAGTCTATCTTTTTTTGTTTATACAAATATACTACATGAATAGAGATTTATATAAAATAAAATAATATTTTTGCATATTATGGCTATCAAACTTTCCACTATCACTAGCATTGAAGAGCTTCCGGAAATAGAGGGTACAACTCTTTTCCATTCCAATGAGCTGTTTAAAATTTTTAAACAGACTAGCGGTTACAAACCCATAATGATAATAGCAGAGGAAGATGATAGATGCATTGCTAGACTAATGGGCACTGTAAGAAAAAGTGTAAGATTATTTCCACCTGCTATTATCAAGAGATGTGAGGTTTATGGTAATGGGGAATATTTTGATAATTCATACGATAAAGAAGAATTATTTTCATTACTACTCAACAAGCTGACAAGAGAGGTTAAAAAGAGATCTTTTTTAATTGAGTTCCGAAATCTTGACAATCCTCTATTGGGATATCAAGCATTCAAAAAGAATAACTATTTTGCAATAAATTGGCTGAGAGTCTATAATTCACTTCATAGCAAATCTCCTGAGGAGAGGCTTAGCTCATCAAGAAAGAAGCAGATTAACAGAGCTTTAAAAAGCGGAGTTACCATTGAAATTGCAAAAGATGAGGAAGAGATAAGAGCATTTTCTATGTTATTAAGAAAATACTACTCCTCAAAAATTCGTAAACACTTCCCTCATATAGGTTTCTTCATACAACTTTCTAGGAAAAATGCCGGACAGGAGATTGCGAAGATCTTTCTCGTAAAATACAACAACAAGATTATTGGCGGATCAGTATGTGCTTTCTCAAAGGATACTGCATATCTATGGTTCTCTATGGGAATGAAAAAGAGCTATCCTTTCGAATATCCAGGTATTATGGCAGTGTGGGGAGCAATTAAATATTCATACGAAAACGGATATGATCATTTTGAATTCCTTGACCCGGGTTTACCATTCAAGAAGTATGGATATAGGGAATTTATACTGAGGTTTGGAGGTAAACAGACAAGTACAAGACGATGGTTCAGATTTAGATGGAATATGCTTAACAAGCTATTTTGTAAGATATATTCTTAGACTCTAAAACTCATGATTTTGACTACAAATAAAATTGAAGAATTATTTCTTTATTAATATTGAATTTCTTTTCTTTGTGATTGAAAAAAATAAATTTTTGAACTTTAAAACTTATAAATAAAATCATTATGAAAATTTCACACATCGAGCATTTAGGTATTGCGGTAAAAAGCATCGAAGAAGCACTTCCATACTACGAAAATGTTTTAGGTTTAAAATGTTATAACATTGAAACTGTGGAAGACCAAAAGGTTAAGACTGCTTTTTTGAAAGTAGGCGATACTAAAATCGAACTTCTTGAAGCTACATCACCAGAAAGCACTATAGCTAAATTTATAGAAAACAAAGGAGCAGGTGTACACCACGTAGCTTTTGCAATTGAAGATGGTGTTGCTACCGCACTTGCTGAAGCAGAAGAAAAGGGCATTCGCCTTATAGATAAAGCACCAAGAAATGGAGCAGAAGGTTTGAGTATAGCTTTCCTTCACCCAAAATCAACTCTAGGTGTTCTTACAGAACTTTGTGAAAAATAAGTAATAACATAAAAACAAAATATAATGAGCAATCAACTTGATAAAATTAAAGAGCTGATAGAACGTCGTGCTAATGCACGTATTGGAGGCGGTGAAAAGGCAATAGCCAAACAACACGAGAAAGGTAAATATACGGCACGTGAACGTATTGCTATGCTACTTGATGAAGGTAGCTTTGAGGAGATGGATATGTTTGTTGAACACAGATGTACCAACTTCGGTATGGAAAAGAAACACTATCCAGGTGATGGTGTAGTTACAGGATGTGGTACTATTGAAGGCCGTCTTGTTTATATTTTCGCTCAAGACTTCACAGTTTCAGCTGGTTCTCTATCTGAAACAATGTCACTCAAGATATGTAAGGTAATGGATCAGGCTATGAAGATGGGTGCTCCATGTATCGGAATTAATGATTCAGGTGGCGCTCGTATTCAAGAGGGAATTAATGCTCTCGCCGGTTATGCCGAAATATTCCAACGTAACATACTTGCATCAGGTGTCATACCTCAGATTTCAGGTATCTTCGGACCTTGTGCCGGTGGTGCTGTTTACTCTCCTGCTCTTACTGACTTCACTCTTATGATGGAAGGTACATCATATATGTTCCTTACCGGTCCTAAGGTAGTTAAGACTGTAACAGGTGAAGATGTTTCTCAAGAAAACCTTGGTGGTGCAAGCGTTCACTCAACTAAATCAGGTGTTACTCATTTCACAGCTTCTACTGAAGAAGAGGCTTTGGCACTAATCCGCAAACTTTTGAGTTACATTCCACAGAACAATCTTGAAGAGGCTCCATATGTTGATTGCACAGACCCAATAGACCGTCTTGAAGATTCTCTAAATGAAATTATCCCTGACAATCCAAACAAACCATACGACATGAATGAAGTTATTTCAGCAATCGTTGACAATGGTGAGTTCTTGGAAATTCAGAAAGATTATTCAAAAAATATGATTATCGGTTTCGCACGTTTCAACGGACAATCTGTTGGTATCGTTGCAAACCAACCTAAATATCTTGCAGGTGTTCTCGACAGTAACGCATCAAGAAAAGGTGCAAGATTCGTACGCTTCTGCGATGCTTTCAATATTCCTTTGGTTTCACTTGTTGACGTTCCAGGATTCCTTCCAGGTACAGGACAGGAGTACAATGCAGTTATCCTTCATGGTGCAAAACTTCTTTATGCATATGGTGAGGCAACAGTTCCCAAAGTAACTATCACTCTTCGTAAGTCTTATGGTGGATCACACATCGTAATGAGCTGTAAGCAACTTCGTGGTGATATGAACTATGCATGGCCTACAGCAGAAATTGCTGTTATGGGTGGAGCAGGTGCTGTTGAAGTTCTCTATGCTCGTGAGGCTAAAGAACAGGAGAACCCAGCTCAATTCCTTGCTGAAAAAGAGGCTGAATACAACAAGCTATTTGCTAATCCTTATAATGCTGCTAAATACGGATATATTGACGATGTTATCGAGCCAAGAAATACTCGTTTCCGTATTATCAGAGCTCTTCAGCAGCTACAAACTAAGAAATTGACAAATCCAGCAAAGAAACATGGTAATATTCCTTTGTAATAATTATTAATATGAGAATTATGAACAGAACAAAAATAGGAATATTACTCTCCATGATTGTAGTTGTATGCTTCTCTTCCTGCAAAGAACAGAAAGTGCAGAAGAAACTTATGATCAATGAGGTACTCATAGACAACCAAACAGACTTAGAGGATGATTATGGAGTACACAACGGATGGATTGAAATATTCAATAAATCATATGGAAGTTCTAATCTTGCAGCTTGCCTTATCAAGGTGAGTTCAACGCCGGGAGATACTGCTACATACTTTATTCCGAAAGGGGATGTACTTACATTGGTGAAACCTCGCCAACATGCTCTATTCTGGGCGGACAATCTTCCAAATCGTGGCACATTCCATACAAACTTCAAGCTTGATTCTATCAATTCCAACTGGATTGGATTATACGACTCAGGTAAAAACCTTCTTGATGAAGTAACAGTTCCTGCTGGAGTTTTGAAGACCAATCAGTCATATGCACGTATCTCAGACGGCGATGATAAGTGGGAAATTAAGACTGGTTCTAAAGATAAATATGTCACTCCAAGTACAAACAATAAGACTCTTGATAAAAATGCGAAACAAGAGAGATTCCAAGAAGATGACCAGTTGGGTATAGGTATGTCGATAACTGCAATGACAGTTGTTTTCATCGGATTAATCCTGCTATACATAGCATTCAAATTTGTTGGCAATATTTCTGTCAAAATGACAAGCCGTAATGCAATGAAGGTCTCCGGAATTACTGATGAGAAAGATGCTAAGAACATGAAAGAAGCTCCAGGTGAAATTTATGCAGCTATATCAATGGCAATGCATGAAATACAAAATGAAGTACATGATAATGAAGACACTGTACTTACCATCACAAGAGTTAAGAGAAGCTATTCTCCATGGAGTTCAAAGATCTATACTCTACGTGAAATACCAAGAAAATAATCCAACAAAAATTGATCATATCATGAAAGAATATAAATATAAAATCAATGGTAACTTATATAAAGTAACTATTGGAGAAATTGAAGATAACATTGCTACAGTAGAAGTTAACGGAACTCCATATAAAGTTGAAATGGAGAAGGCTCCTAAACAACAGGTTACAAAGGTTGAGAGACCTGTACCTGTGACACCTCAGGCACCAACTGCAACCGTTGCTAAACCTGCGCCAAAATCTACAGGCAAATCAGGAGTTAAATCTCCACTTCCAGGTGTAATACTTGACATCAGAGTCAATGTAGGCGACACTGTAAAAAGAGGACAAACCATTATTATCCTCGAAGCTATGAAGATGGAAAATAATATCAATGCAGATAAAGATGGAAAGATTACAGCTGTAAATGTAAGTAAAGGTGAATCTGTTTTGGAAGGTACCGATCTTGTAATAATTGAATAATATGGGAGATTTTATAGGTTTTTTAGGAGCTAACTTAGCGGACTTCTGGACATATACCGGATTCCATAATGCTACTCCGGGGAACATAATTATGATTCTCATTGGATTAGCATTCATCTATTTGGCCGTCTCAAAGGAATTCGAGCCAATGTTGCTGATTCCTATCGGTTTCGGTATGTTAGTAGGTAACATACCTTTCAATACTGAAGCCGGACTTATGGTAGGTATCTATGAAGATGGTTCTGTACTTAACATTCTATATCAGGGAGTAACATCGGGTTGGTACCCGCCGTTAATATTCCTTGGCATAGGTGCAATGACCGACTTTTCTGCACTTATATCGAACCCTAAGCTTATGCTTATCGGTGCTGCTGCTCAATTTGGCATATTCGGTGCTTACATGATTGCACTTATATTAGGATTTGACCCTATGCAGGCTGGTGCAATAGGTATTATTGGTGGAGCTGATGGCCCAACAGCTATCTTCCTTTCATCAAAGCTAGCACCTAACCTTATGGGAGCTATCGCAGTATCTGCATACTCATATATGGCACTTGTTCCTGTGATTCAGCCACCTATCATGCGTGCTCTTACTACTCGTAAAGAGAGATTGATTCGCATGAAGGCTCCACGTGTTGTATCACATACTGAGAAGGTTATTTTCCCTATCATCGGTCTTTTACTTACATGTTTCCTTGTACCATCAGGTCTTCCACTTCTTGGTATGTTATTCTTCGGTAACCTGTTAAAAGAAAGTGGCGTTACACGTCGTCTTGCTGAGACAGCACGTGGTCCACTTATCGATGTTATCACAATGCTTCTTGGTCTTACCGTAGGTGCATCTACACAGGCTTCAGAATTCCTTACATTCTCATCAATACTTATATTTGCTCTTGGTGCAATATCATTCTTCATTGCAACAGCATCTGGTGTATTTTTTGTAAAGATATTCAACTTGTTCCTCGGAAAAGACAACAAGATCAACCCACTTATCGGTAATGCAGGTATATCTGCTGTACCTGCCTCTGCACGTATCTCTCAGATAATCGGTTTGGAATACGATCCTACAAATTATCTGCTCATGCATGCTATGGGTCCTAACGTAGCAGGTGTTATCGGTTCTGCTGTAGCAGCCGGTATCTTGCTTGGTTTCTTGATGTAAGATCATTAAACAGTTTATATAATATTAAGTAAGTCTGGCATTAGTCAGACTTACTTTTTTTATACCACTATCATAATAATAAATCATATAAATAAATGATATCTTTGCACCATGAAGAAGAAATTTTCCATAGAGACTCCTGATGGTTCTGACAAAGTGTTGCTGCATACTTGCTGTGCTCCATGCTCCTCTGCCATAATTGAATGTATGATGCAACATGGCATCATACCTACAATCTTCTATTTTAATCCCAATATATACCCTTTGGAAGAGTATAATATACGTAAGGAAGAGTGCAGTCGATATGCTAAATCATTAGGATTGGATATTGTTGATTGGGATTGGGATCATGACAATTGGAGATGCATGGTTAAAGGTATGGAAAATGAACCGGAGAGAGGTGGAAGATGTCTGAAATGCTTTAAGATTCGACTTCTTGAGACAGCAAAATATGCTCACGAAAATGGTTTCTCGCTTATAACTACAACTCTTGCTTCAAGCAGATGGAAGAGTCTGGAACAGATTGAGGAAGCAGGCAATTTTGCATGCAGCAATTATGATGATGTATCATATTGGGCACAGAACTGGCGTAAAGGCGGTTTGAGTGATAGAAGGATAGCTATAATAAAAGAGTATAACTTTTACAATCAAAGATACTGCGGATGTGAATTCAGCATGAGGAAGGATGATTCTGAGTCTGAAAAACAATGATTCTAAATATAAAT
>NZ_BAJR01000022.1 GCF_000613805.1 Phocaeicola paurosaccharolyticus JCM 15092
AAAAATTCTTGAAAATATTCTCCAACACCTGGTCGGTAGTAACTTCTCCAACTATATCGCTGAGGTGGAATATGCACTGACGGAGGTCTTCACTGACTAAATCTCCTGAAAGGTTCATGCTCATTCCCTCCTGTACGCGATGTATGGATTCAAGGGCATGGGTAAGGGCTTCGTAGTGACGTATGTTGGTCACAATGACATCGCCCTGATTGATCTGTGGAAGGGCTGATGCCTTGACAAGTATCTCTTCAAGCTTCTCGATGTTCTGCTTGGTCTTTGCAGAGATGAATATCTTTTCTGCATCTACATCATTAAAGTAGTTTTGTATCTCATCTTGTTGCGAAGCCGAAAGAAGGTCGGACTTATTGAATAATATAATAAGCTTCTTGTCTACACAGTGAGGAAGTATCTCTTTCTTTATCTTCTCAAATCCATCGGCCTTGTCAGTGGTATCAATCATCCACAACACTATATCAGCCTGTGAAAGCTTCTGGAAGGTACGCTCAATACCTATGTTCTCTATCTTGTCGGTTGTCTGACGAATACCTGCTGTATCGATAAAACGGAAGGTCACACCGCCAATGTTCATTGTGTCCTCAATGACGTCGCGTGTGGTGCCATGTATGTCGCTCACAATGGCTTTCTCCTCGTTAAGTAGTGCATTGAGTAAGGTAGACTTGCCGACATTGGTCTCACCAATGATGGCGACAGGTATACCATTCTTGATGACATTACCTACACTGAAGGATTTAGCAAGACGTGTGATGACAGTCTCTATATTTGCAGCCAACTCTTTCAGGTCATTACGGTCGGCAAACTCAAGGTCCTCATGATCGCTGAAGTCAAGCTCCAACTCCATGAGTGAGGTGATATGAAGTAGCTTGTCACGCAATAGAGTCAGCTCCTTACTGAAACCTCCACGCATCTGACTCATAGCTAACTTGTGTGAAGCTGCACTCGATGAGGCTACCAGATCTGCTACTGCTTCAGCCTGACTAAGGTCCATCTTTCCATTCAGGAATGCACGTTGTGTGAACTCACCGGCATTGGCCGAGCGGCAGCCATTCTGTATGAGCAACTGCATGACCTGCTGAAGTATATATGACGAACCATGACACATTATCTCTGTGCTATCTTCGCCGGTGTAGGAGTGAGGTGCACGGAAAAGGCTTACAAGCACCTCGTCGACTATATCTCCTCCTTTGTTGGTGATATTTCCGAAGGTGAGTGTATAAGGTTTCCTATCAAGCAGGCCCTTTCCTTTTATTGGCTTGAAGATTGATGAAGTTATCTCTACTGCATTCGGACCTGATACGCGGATGGTCCCTATTGCTCCTCCTTGTGCTGTTGCTATTGCACAGATTGTATCCTGATTTGTCATTTACCTATAAATGTTTCTTGAAATTATTTCTACCACCTGTTCCAGATAGTATCTGTCTGTTTCATCGAAAGTGGCTATTTCATCACTGTCTATATCCAACACTGCACGTACCTCGTTGCCACAGAGTAGTGGTACAACAATCTCGGAACGTGATGCCGAACTGCATGCTATATGGCCCGGGAACTTGTCCACATCCTCCACAATAATGGTCTCTGCTTTCTCCCATGCCGTACCGCATACACCTTTTCCTTTGCGTATGCGGTTGCATGCTACATCTCCCTGAAAGGGACCAAGTATCAATATATCATTCTTTACTATGTAGAAGCCTATCCAGAAGAAACCGAATGCCTGACGTATAGCTGCTGAGGCATTGGCAAGTACGCTTACCTCCTCTGTCTCGCCATCCACCATTAGGGCAAACTGCTCTATGAAGTTCTCATAAGCCTCTCTCTTGTCAGTGATATTGTGTGCAAAACCTGGTTCCATATAATTAAATTCTCTCTAATACTTTTTTTATCAACTCATCGATGGTACTCTTGTAACCGGTGTTAGCCTCCTTAATAAGACGGTTGGCAATGACCATACATACAGTCATAGCTTTGTGTCCCATAAGACGTGACAAACCTGCCAGTGCAGAACTCTCCATCTCGAAGTTGGTAATCTTGTAACCGTTGTATTCAAACTTTTCGATCTTCTCGTTCTGGTTAGGATCGGCAAGTGGAATACGAAGTTCACGACCTTGAGGACCGAAGAAACCTCCGGCAGCAATGGTCACACCTTTTACCATATCACCTTTATCTATGCGCTCTATCAACTCTTTGTTAGCATCTATTACATATGGATATGGCTGGCACATATTTCCCGTCCATCCCATATGGTTTATGAATGCTTTCTCCATGGCAAGGTCGCACACTGCGTTACGTCCTGCATAGAAGTTGAGCAATCCGTCAAAACCCATAGATTTTTCGGATACAACAAATGTTCCAACAGGAGTATTTGGTTGCAGACCACCACAGGTACCAATACGGACAAGTGACAGTTCACGATGTTCATCTTTTTCGTAACGAGTCTTGAAGTCTATATTTGCAAGTGCATCTAGCTCGTTCATTACGATATCGATATTGTCACAACCGATACCTGTAGATACAACTGTTATTCTCTTTCCTTTATATGAACCGGTGATACTCTTGAACTCACGGCTCTCTACATCCATCTCTATGTTTTCGAAATGAGAGGCGACAAGTGAGACACGACCAGGGTCACCGACAAGGATTACCTTGTCGGCCAACTGTTCCGGTTTTATATGCAGGTGAAAAACTGATCCATCCGAGTTGATAAGCAACTCAGACGCAGCAAAATATTTTTTCATAATGTTTAGTATTAAATTGTTATACTATTCACTTAATGGATTAGCTGTAGGATTTATTTCAGGTTTAGCAATATTTTCACGCATTGCAGTATCAGCCTGAATATTCTTCATTCTGTAATAGTCCATTATGCCTAGGTTGCCGCTTCTGAAAGACTCTGCTATTGCACGTGGAATCTCCTGTTCAGCCTGTATAACGTTGGCACGAGCCTCTTCAGCCTTTGCCTTCATCTCCTGACTAAGGGCCACTGCCATTGCACGACGCTCCTCAGCTTTAGCCTGAGCGATGTTCTTATCGGCATTAGCCTGATCTATCTGAAGTGATGCTCCGATATTCTTACCTATATCGATATCTGCTATATCAATAGAGAGTATCTCGAATGCTGTTCCGGCATCAAGGCCTTTACGGAGTACTAGTTTAGATATTGAATCAGGATTTTCGAGAACCGATTTATGATTCTCTGAAGAACCGATAGAGGATACGATACCTTCACCGACGCGGGCAAGAATTGTATCTTCTCCGGCACCACCTACAAGCTGATGTATGTTTGCACGTACTGTGACACGTGCTTTTGCAATAAGCTGGATACCATCTTTTGCAACTGCTGTAACAGGAGGGGTGTCAATAACTTTAGGATTAACCGACATCTGTACTGCCTCGAACACGTCACGTCCGGCAAGGTCGATACCTGTTGCCATCTGGAATGATAACTCGATGTTAGCTTTTGAGGCAGATACAAGTGCATGAACAACTCTCTCAACATGACCGCCGGCCATGTAATGTGCTTCAAGTTCATCACGAGTAATAGTGCCAAGACCTGCCTTATGTGCCTCAATCATTGCCGGGACTATAGTATATGGCGGCACGTTACGTATTCTCATAAGGAATAACTGCACCAATGAGATGCGGACTCCAGATACCTTGGCAGAAAGCCACAGGAAGAACGGCACGTAGTGAAAGAAGATGATCAGGAAGATCACAACTCCACCGATTACGATAACCGGTAAAACAAATTGTTGTTCCATAATAATAGAATTATTTAAATGATTAATTTTCTTGACGTTTACGCACCATTATGGTCTCACCTGAGATGCGTTCAACATAAATCAATGTATTCTCGTCTATAAAACCTTCGGCAGAACGTACCTCAATGATGTTACCATTGATTTCGGCATTGCCTATAAGTGCAAGGCGGGTGATGGCAACACCTTCGTCGCCAACTTTTATATTGAATTTTTTGACTTTGTTCTCTTTATAGTCCAGCGTCTTTTTTAGAGAGTATTTGTCTACTGTCTTAGAACGCATGAGCCACATAATGATTATCACTATACTAACCGCAGATACTCCCAAAGTTATGAAGCCTGCAGTTGAACCTATAGCTGTAAAAGAATAGTATACTGCTGCAAGGAGGCTTATTGCCGATCCAATGCCGGCTAAGCTTATACCTGGTATAAGGAATACCTCTACTATGAAGAGGAGTAGTCCTGCTGCGATAAGTGAGATTAGAATGATTATTTCCATGTTATCTCTTTATTTCTAATGTTGATAATAAGTTGGTTTATCTCTTTTTGTAACTGTTCCGTACGTTTTTCCAAATCCAATATAGACGGAGCAAGTGAACTCTTTTTGTCGTTTACGGCAGCTGCATACTCATCACGTTTGTTGTCTAGCTGAGTGCAGAGTGACTTGAAATCTTTCTCTTTCTGAGAGAGCTCAAGATATAGTTTGCTTGCCTCCTTTGACTTAAAGTCTTTCAGTGAATAATATGTACGTTTGTCGTCAATAACAAATTCAAAATCTCTCTTTATATGTTTTTCAGGATTATCCGACATCACCTTGACTAGTACTCTTTTAGCCTCTTCAACTCTCTTCTTATCAGCCTGTGTCACTTTTATCGGAGATAGAAGCGCTGCCTGATGTAAAAGTTTAGGGTCCGTACTCTCATAATCATAAACTTCCTTGGTCTCATTAGGAATGAAGACATATATACATACCTTATCATTTGGCTGATATCTGTCTGAAGCAAACCATCCAAGGTTATTCAATTCATCAATAGCAAACATATAGTCGTTGAATTGTGAATTGAAAGGCATGCCAAGGTTATCCGGCTTGAGATATCTTCTATCTTCGGTATCATATCTTGTGACAAACATATCATATCCTCCTAATGACTCAGGACCTGTAGCACTATAGTAAAGGGTTATACCATCAGTCATAAGGAACGGATAGTTTATATCTGCATCACTCTGCAGTGATGTCACAGGTTCAGGCTTGCTCCAATCATTAATCAGCTTTATCTGAGTATAGAGTTGCATATTTCCAGCAGGGCCCTTTTGAGAGAGCAGAATATTGTTTCCATTCTCTGTCTCATATGATGTGCCATATGTATCTGATATCATAGACAACTTTCCTGATGGTTTGCTAAGATGGTAGCTGTCGAGAAACCTGTTTTTGTCGACAACAAAACTATCGATTACAGTCACCTTCTCAACTCCCTTTATCATCCTTGATGCTTTTTTTATCTTCTCAAAAACCTTCTCTTCCTCTTCAACAGGTTGCTTAGCCTTTGTCAGAGCAGCAATATATTGTCCGTATGATGTTTCAGCTTCTCCAAAGTTGTATAGATCGAAATATGCTAGTCCAAGATATTTATAAGCATTGGTTACTTTTGCTTTTGCTCCTTTTTGAAGATAAGGAATGGCATTCTCTGCATTACCGGTCTCATATTCGCAAGCGCCATACCAAAAGTTATAGTTGGAGTTAGATGGAGATTTCTTAAGTAAATTACTGAAAACAGGTTTTGCAGCACTGAACTCACCTTTAAGGAACTGTTGTTTAGCCTGTTCAAGGGTCTGTGATGATATAGAATTTGCCATTCCAAGGGCGAATAGGCAGAGTATATATAATCTTCTCATATTTATCAAAATTACTTACTAATAAAATCAAAATTACATATTTTATTTGATTTATTAATCTTTAGATTATTCTATTTTCCTAATTCTTCTATAAATCATTCTTTTAATGTACTTTTGCGCACGTTTATAAAATGATATGACAAAGTTCACAGAGGAAGATATAATTTTAAGAAAGGTTGAGCATAGTTTCAACAAAGGTGTTGTAAAGTACCGACTTATAGAGGATGATGATAGGATATTAGTTGGACTTTCGGGAGGTAAAGATTCGCTGGCACTACTTGAGTTACTGGCAATACGTTCCAAAATAATTAAGCCACGTTTTTCGGTTGTTGCTGTTCATATAGTAATGACAAATATTCCATATAAATCGGATATGCAGTATCTTAAAGATTTCTGTGAGCAACATGGAGTGGAGTTTGTCGAATACCGTACATCATTCGATGCGTCTAGTGACAGCCGTAAGTCACCCTGTTTCCTCTGCTCATGGAACAGGCGTAAGGCACTCTTTACAGTTGCAAAGGAGTATGGATGCAATAAGATAGCATTGGGCCATCACCGTGATGATATCATTCAGACTATGCTTATGAATATCACTTTCCAAGGGGTATTCTCTACTATGCCTCCTATGTTGAAGATGAGGAAATTTGATATGACAATCATACGACCTATGTGTCTGGTTAATGAGTCTGATCTTATTGATATGGCAAGGGTTAGGGATTATCGTAAGCAGGTTAAAAACTGTCCTTACGAGCATCAGTCAAACCGCTCGCAGATGAAGAGGATTCTTGCTGAGTTGGAAAAACTTAACCCTGAGGCGAGATATAGCCTTTGGAACAGTATGAGCAATGTGCAGGAGGAACTTCTGCCGGGAAAAATTTAATATAAATAGAAATATAGCATTACATTATGAAAGCATTTTATACCGTGGGTCTGCTTATTGTTGCCAATGTATTCATGACTTTTGCATGGTATGGCCATCTCAAACTTAAGGAAGCATCTACCTGGTTTGCATCACTGCCTCTCTTCGCTATTATTGTATTCAGCTGGATGCTGGCTTTTTTCGAGTATGTGCTACAAGTACCTGCAAATAGAATCGGTTTTGTAGATAATGGTGGCCCTTTTACTCTTATGCAACTTAAAGTTATTCAAGAGGTTATAACACTTGTAATCTTCACGGTATTCTCAACATATTTCTTCAATAATGAAACACTGCATTGGAATCATCTGGCAGCTTTCCTATGTCTTATCCTTGCAGTCTATTTCGTATTTATGAAATGATATGTTGTAGTTTAGTTCACAATATTTACCGGCTTGTTGTTCTTGGGGACTATAAGTGTATCTCTCTTAATATAGAGTAATGAGTCGGTCTTTAATGAGTCTGTTTTAATATTCAATGAATCCTTTTTTGGGGAATCGCTGTTTTTTAATGCAGGCTTTTTCTTTGAGAATGGGCCATCTTTAACCGGCAAGGCATTCTTGTAAGTTTTCCAGGCATTAGCATTTTTTGCATTGTGTTTCCTTATATGAGCTTTCTTTGAAAATATTGGAGCAAGAAGATCTTCTGCACTGAAGGAACCTATCGGATTGTTGCTTGGAGTAACACTTTGATCCATACCTTGTGGAAGAACACGATAACCATTCTTGATTCCGGGCATCATCTTTACATTGAACTTCATTCTTACTTTCAGTGAATCTTTTTTACCAATTATAGGATCGTTAACTGGGTCTTCTCCATATTTTGTGAAGATAGAGTAGGGAGTAAGTCTTACAAATTTTGGCTTTGTCCACTTTGTACTGTCAAGATAATTTTTAGGAAGATCTTCAAGATAATCCATCCACTTTTTATCCTCACTCATCATCGGTTTGCTCTTCATTATCTCCTTCGTGGGGTTGTAGTCGAAGTGGATATCTTTTATTGCTTCCATATTGATATTAATCTCACCATTGCCATTGAGCAGGTTTTGTAATCTTATGGAATCTTGTCTTGATAGCTGAGCTTTTGAGGAGATAACTCCAATGTAACATAATAACAGAGTGAGGCAAAAGCGTTGAGTCATTTTTACTTATTTATAAATCTCAACAAAAATACTTTACAAACTGTTTATTGGCGTTAAATTGGAGTTATTATATGTTTACTGAATTATGGATTTGTTAATTATTAACTTAATTATATTAAACTATAACTTTGTTATTTGAGTGATTTTATCCAGTTGACTATATCCGAAAGTACTTCAGTTTTATATTGTAGAGGTTGTTTAAGAGTCTGAGGTTTATTATTATATTCTAAAGATTCCATTGTATCGAGATGCTCCATTCACGTGGTCTAAGGTTATATCTGCTTGTTGACAATATATTACCCTGATTCATTGTATATGAGTACTCCTTCTTGTTGAATATATTCTTCACGCTGGCCGAAAGACGCACTTTGCTGAGTCTCAATATAATTGATGCATCTGCCAGGGTGAAGTATGATTTCTCACCTGAATAGAGGTCATTGCGATAATGGGATATGTTGAATTTACCATCCACATTTCCAAAGGTCTTGGTCAGTGTGATGTTCTGTACCCAATTAACAAGATTATGTGACTCATCTTTTGACTCTTTCTGTACTGTTTTTGAATACTTGATATCGCCTGAATACTCTATCTCAGCCCATTTAGGTGAGAAGATAATTTTTGGCTGAAGGGAGAGTTGGTTAACTTTATATCCTATAAGCTCAGAATTGGTCATATTAACTTTGTCAATCTTATCGAATTGTACTGCGCATGATGCTTTGGTGTTAATATCAAACCATCCTTTAGATATGTTTGCCTTTGCACTCCACTGTTCAGACTTGTTATCATTAGATGATATGCTTGAAATATAGTATTTACCATCTTTTATTGTGAGATTATTTATCATATTGCTATTGTTGTGAGAGTATGAAGCCCCTACACTCCAGAATAGTTCATGAAGAGCATGCTTGTATTCATATCCCGCATTAACGGTGAAATAATCTTGCTTTGGCACTGTGCCGTCACTGCTTTTCCATGTGCGATAATCCTCCCTATATTCATTAGGATGATACTACTCCAACCTCCGGCATCCTGAATATAGCAGGAGAAGAGAGTAAAACTGCTTCTGAATCCGCTCCTAATGTTGGCATATATCTGTGGAGAAAGCAGGAGGAACGATTTTTGCTGCCTAAAGAAGTGTTTCCACTGCACAGAAGTGCTTGTTGTCAGAGTGAGTTTCGTACCTTTATATTCAAGGTGAGGTCGAGTGTAAACTGATGTAGACCAGTTATGCTCTTTCAGATAGAGATCTTCTGTTGCAACTCCGAGTGAATATTCGTAGGTGAAGAAACCTCTTTTTATCATGTTTGATACAGCATTGTCAGTATGTATGCGATTGGCATTGAACTTCTCATTATAATCTTTCAAGGCGAGTTCCGAAGGGGAGTAGTTCATACCGACACGTGACTGGAAGCTGATTACTCTTTTATCCAGGTTACGTACCACTCTGAGGTTGTTGTTCAGGTCTATTCTTGGACTCTTTATCGACTGTTCTATACTGTTGTAATTATTCAGGAAATGTGAATAGCTCTTTTCTAGTTTGCCATCAATATTTGTTTCGTTCATCAGATAATAGTTCTCATTGTTCTTCTCGATGTTTACCTGGGCATTCAACTTGTCCGTTCTAAGGCTATAATCCTCACTCTGCTCTGTTGTAATCTGCTTACCATCATTGAGAAGATATATGCTGCTGTTGGCTGTCTGCTGCTCATTCTCATTATGAATATATCCGCCATTCACCCTTACCTGAGTATCTTCACTGGTGTTCTGAAGCCGGCTGTAGTTGAAGCTATATGAGTGGTTGAATCTCATTCTCTCCTCCTCTAGAGGAGCATCGATTGTTGGCTGGTTTAACCATGAAGGCATGCCGTAATCTGATAGAATCATATCGTTTTTTATCTCTGCAAGCTGTGCATTCTCCTGTTCAATATCTTTTCCTATGTTGTCACTGCTGAAATTTAATATACCTTGTCTCTTTTTGCCTATCTGCATGGCGTTGAAATTTCCATCCCAGATAACAGGATTTTTACTGTCAGCTATTCCACCCAACATCTTTAGTGTACAAATCCATCTTTCTTTTGCTTGTGGGAGCAGCTTTATGTTTAGTGCAACATCATCTGAATGTATCTTCTTTGCCAGAGAGCGTATTGGCTGATAATGATCAATAACTTCTGCTTTGTCAACATCTTTAGCTTTAATATTTTCATTGAGAATATTGTATCTTCCTCCGCTTATATCCATTCCTTCCACTGTGAAACGGCTTATCTGCTTTCCGTTATATCTTATTGCTCCGTTTTTATCAATATTTATTCCTGGTAACTTCTTCAATGCATCCTTTAGACTGTTATCTCTGTCTGTTATAAATCTGCTTAGGTCATATTTGGTAGTATCCTGACGTCCATATACTCTTCCTCCTTTAATCTCAACCTCCTTTAATACGAATGCTTCGGGCTTTAACTTGAAATTTATTATCCTCTCGTTGTTTATGTTGTGATTCATCTTCTCATAGCCCATATATGTGACCGACAAAATATCGTTCTTCTGAATATTCTCTATTCTTAAAGTGTAGTTACCTTTTGCGTCTGTAAGTACATAGTTTATTGGCATGTTGTCTCTCTCCAGAACAATGGTAGCCATCTCAAGAGGTTCTCCGCTATCTGAGTCAGATACATTTCCGTGTATTATTTGTGCTGATGAGATATATGGAATAATTAATAATATCAACAATGCTAATCTTTTCATTTTTTATCTTTCAATAGGGTTATATGGGAAGTTCTTAGGATTTTTTGCCTTGTTGCCGTTGCCATCGGTTAAACTGATTGATATGTTTGGGTTAGTTGTTATATAACCTACAGGGTCGGAATAGTATCTTGTATAGATTTTGTTTAGATCTTTTCGGCTTATATTCTCGTATTCTTCACCTTTATATAGTATATCTTCCGTTTTTCCTTTTTCTATGCCATTGGCTTCGAAGGAAAAATATCCTTGAGAGTCATTTGCTTTTAGTATAAGTCCTGGCAGACCGCATAACTTCCATGGTCCATCACTTACCGGTATTTCCGATGTATACCATGCACTCCATACTCTTCCTTTATATGTAGTTGTTGCTTTGTGGCAGAGATAGTCTATAACTCGTATTGTATCTCCACTAAGTTTCCACTGAGGTCTCTCATTGCTCTCCTCACATTTGAATCTTTCCATACCCAAAGCATCAAGCATGGTTGTTGTTCCCGGGCCATTAAAGTTTTTATATATCCTCCAGCTTATTTTGCCCATTCCATATTTACCCAGATTTTCATTTATAAGCGATTGTGACAAGCCATTCTTAATTCCTGACGAGAATATTGAGTCGCCGACGAAACTGGTATAACAATAGAACTGTGAAATCTTTTTTCCTACCTCAAGAATCATTGTCTCGTTAATAGGTTTGATAGGAGATTGTGTGGTGTCATTTACAAAATTCATAATATACGAAACCTTTACAATACTCTTATCACAGGGCTTTCCGGGAATCATGTCTGTTGGAGTTTTTACTATGAACTGCTGTGCCCACAATGATATTGAACATGTGGAAACAAATAATAGTGTGACTAATAATTTTTTCATAACGCATTTGTTTTGTTTCTGCAAAGGTCATAGATATCCTTATTATTATCTTGAAATGGTTATTATTAAGATATTACTTAGCTCTGGAAAAGTTATTACTATTTTATTATTCAAATAATAGTATCTGTTTTTTTTTGTAAATTTGTTTTCCAAGAATTTAGGTATATGGAAAAGAGAATACGAATAGTCTGGACACTTACAATAATAACTCTTGTCCTAATGATTTTGGGGCAGTTATATTGGCTATATAATCAGTCAATTTATGAACAGAGTAATATAGGGAAAGAGCTTTTTTCTAAATGTGAGTCTTTGCTGGCTCAAGAAGATATAATTAGAGGTGCTTCTGTAAAAGTTCTCAAGGAGGGTTATCAAAGTGAGATAGATCCTAATGGGGCAACAGTTTTCTATTCTCTAGTGCATTTCAATATAAACCCTGACGAAGATAGACAGACTACAAAAGTATCGATATGCGAGGTTAGAAAGTTCGGTACAGAAGTAGATACTTTACGCAAGTTCAATGTTGAGGGTTTGTCAACGGATGCTATCACTCCTCTAATACATAGATATCAGCTTTCACGCAAGAAGACATTTCAAAAGGAGGTGATGGACTCACTTATTAATGCTAATTCTCTAGGTGAAGCGATTAATTTCTCTTTTAATAAATCTACTAAGAGAGCACTTAATCCAATATATACTTTACATAGCGGTTTGTCTCCATATATTACCATAACATATCCATATAATCCTCTTTCTTATCAGGAGGTCTCTTTTGATCTGCCTATAAAAATGCAACCAATACTTGAAAGTATGTTGTGGCAACTTATTGGTACCATATTTCTTGTTGTACTATTAGTAGTCTGTATGTTGTATCAGATAAAAACCATACTTTTTCAAAAGAGGATTGACGGCATAAGGCGTGAGTTTATGAAGAATATGATTTACGAAATGAAACAGTCTCTAACCGATGACGCAGCAAAGGATGATGTGAATATTATTGGTGATACGAAATTCTACTATTCAATGAATGAACTTAACTTTGGAGATAAGACTGTCATTGTGACAAGTAGGCAGGCTGAGATTATTAAAATTCTATCGGACAATATAAATGAGGTCGTACCAAGAAACGAGATTCTTGAGAAGGTATGGGGAGATGATTCATATTCCAATTCTATGGCACTTAATGTTCAGATAACCTATATACGTAGGGCATTTAGTTCAGATAGTTCCATTTCAATTGAGGCAATCATGAAGAAGGGATATCTATTGAAGGTACTTAAAAATAGTGATAAATAAAATTGAATTACGATGAAATGAGTTTTATTATGCATTTTATTATGTTGCATTAGTTCTACCTATACTTTTTACCGTTTAAAAGGCAAAAAACGCTGACTTATTTTTTTTATAAATAAAAAGAATTCCTCCTATGATAATACTATTGACTTTCATACTTAATGCAAATATATTTGCGTTCTACCACTGAATCATGCAGTAAATATAAACAATCACCGTTCATGCAAATATTTTGCACGAACGGTGACTATTGTATGCTATAAGCATTACTATGAAATTCTTGAGATATCAGCAACGAAGTATGAGAAAAAGCATAATCAATTCTATCTTAATAGAAAACTATTCTAAGGAGTGTCTTGAATATATTTCAGCACATTTCATCAACAGTTGCTTTTGTAGTGATTATGCTTTAATACAAAATCGCCGCGTTATAGTTTAAAGTACTTTTCAACCAAGCATTTCAGCAGTTCATCCGAGAGATTGGTCAAACCTGTCTTCTCTATAAGCGGATACTCTTCCTTGTTCTTACCAATGACAAACTTAAATTCCTTACCATCAATACTTGCATACAGATGGTAATTCCCTTTATATGTCTGCTCGATACGCATATTCTCAATAGTATGGCCATTGATATTAAATTCTGACAATTTTGTATTATAATCCCACTCTCCCCATGCTTTCAAATGATCTATGATGGTGGTTTCAACTCTGCCAATCCATTCTTCTGCTACACCATGTTTTGAAGCTACAGAACGGAATTGTTTCAATGAACCAACAACGTCACGAATTATGGCATTCGGTCTGCGAATACCATTATCACGTGCGAATTCAATTACATCATCACGAGTAATATCACGAAGTTTGGCACGGATAAACATACAATGATTCTCATTAGGAAGGTATCCACCTCTATTTATGATATAGGTTATGTCGTATGCTGGAGACAAACGCCATGAACCATCTTTGCTCATAATAAACGAGAAGTTCTTGTTGTGATCATCTGTATTGTTTGATAAGATATTGAATACCATTCTTCGGAATACCTCTTGGCAATCAGCTTCCGGCAGATGCAATTTTCTACAAACAGTTATAAGCTCTTCATAACTGTCTGCATCAGGATAGATAGCAGCCAAAGTCTGAGTATGCACTTTCTTCTCTCCATTACGATCAAAGCGTTTAGTCATAAAATGGTTATTACCTTCAACTTTATATAGTTCAGATGGCATCATGTTGATTCCTGCCGCTATGGCCAACTCGTAATATGCCATTTCTAATTCTGCAGAGCTGAATTCTGAATTACCAAACTTCAACAGATAATAGTCCAAACCTTCCATGCCAGAAATCTGACCACTTCTTATCTCACCTGTTTTTTTATTGATTGCAATAATTGCTTTTGGCTGACGTCCTCCGGCAGAAGTTCCAACTGTCAGCAAAGACTGCATGGTTATTGATTCATCTGATTTAATTCGTGCATTTTCTCTTTCCGTAAAGATACGCTCGGCCAAATCTGCTAATGACTTAATATCAATCTTCTCAGCTCTTCTATCGCTCGATGATTCAGGCCAAAACTCTAAAGCACCCATTCCTCGTTTTCCTATGAATGAAAGTTTGTCCAGCGGTGTAATATCCGCTCCTGAAAGATGGTTTTGCTGACGCCAAAGGTCAAACAATTGATTACCCCAGGCATCTGGCAGTGAATCTGCAACAAAGGCTGGAAGTTTTTGGTAAATCTTGGCATTATCACCCCACACAGGAGCAAGTGCCCTAACCCCATCAATAGGTGCTACAAGAGGAGAAACATTCAGTTCCTTCTTGATAAACTCTGGATTATATGTGAAGTACGACATTCTGCGTCGTTCATCCCAAGCCAACCTTCCAATTTCTTCATCCCAAAGAATAACTCTTAACGACTTAATCATATTGATGTATTATTTTTAATGACGAATACGTTGGGCTTTCTTCTCATCACCACGCATGAGGTAAGGTGACTCTGGCAACTCTGGCAATAAGTCATCCAAAGCATTAATTTGACCTACAACTTTCAGCAAAAGGATAAACGTTGACAAAGAAAGATTACCAGCAGAGCCATTCTCAAACTTATGTATTGTCGTAAGTCCAATGCCAGATTGATCCGCAACCTCTTTTTGTGTGAAATTACAACGCATCCTGTATTCTTTGAAGCGTGAGCCTAGTAAACGAACAAGTTCAGGTGTAGAATACTCATATAAATCTGCCATAATATTATATTTATCTATCATTATACTGATAGTAATAGCCTTTATTGCGTTTTATCTTCACTATAATGAATGTTATAAGTACAATATTACTATATCTTTTGAATTAAAAGAGTTTTTTCGTAGGAATATGCGATTCTATAGCAATTATTTAACATTTGAGTATCACAATTGCCTAATTACAACAAGTACTTCTGCCGGTGGAAATAAAACAGAGAATGTAACAAGTACTATTCAGCTGATAAGAAATGCAACGCTGAAGATTTGAAGTGACCCCCAAAGTTTGGACAAAAAACTTTGGGGGTTATTTATGAATAAAAAACATTCTTCAGTATAGAAGACGTCAGGAAGTCAACAAGAATAGCTGTTAATTTTTATAATAACGAACGTCCCCATATGAGTTTGGATGGAATGACACCTAAAGAAGCTGCCCAATACCAAGGACAGATTAACAAAAAATGGATTAGTTATAGAGAAAATGCACTAAAGAAAATAGCTGTTTAATATTTACTCCTATATTTGAAGTATACCAAGCTTGTGATGAAGAGTCAACTTCATATACAAATATATATTATTGAGTAAACCATTAATAAAAATAGTATAATCAAAGTCAACAAGTTTTATAAATAAGACAATAAAGAGTCAACTTTTATAGTTAAACTACACAACTTTTATAGTTAAACTACAGAAAGTCTCTAATAGTTTTTCACTCCACAACTGTAGAGTATATAGTTTACTACTGTGAAGTATATAGACTTCAATGTGGTTTATTCACTCCCCACCTGTGAAAAATGAAACGGGACAAGATATAAAAAAAGAATCCACAGAAGTACTCATTATATGAGATGCTTCTGTGGATTCTTTTTTTTTGATATATCTAAGATATTACTTCTTCAGATTTTCATTCATGCTTGCAGCAGCTTTACGTCCGTCACCCATTGCAAGGATAACAGTTGCACCACCACGTACGATGTCACCACCTGCATAGATTGTTGGTATAGACGACTGCATGTTATCATTAACAGCGATAGTTCCCTTGCGACCAAGTTCCAGACCTTTTATTGAGCTAGGAACGATAGGGTTAGGAGATACACCTACTGATACGATAGCCATGTCTATGTCTACAGTGACTGTAGCACCAGGGATGGCAACAGGAGAACGACGACCTGAAGCATCAGGTTCACCAAGTTCCATCTTCTGAAGTACCACCTGCTTTACGCAACCTTTCTCGTCAGCAATGTATTCTATTGGATTATGAAGAGTAAGGAATTCCACGCCCTCTTCTTTAGCATGCTTAACCTCTTCAAGACGGGCAGGCATCTCCTCTTCAGAACGACGGTAGATAATCATAGCACGTTCTGCACCAAGACGGCGGGCTGTACGGACAGAGTCCATAGCTGTGTTACCACCACCGATAACAGCAACTCGCTTACCTAAAGTAACTGGGGTATCTGAATCTTCACTTGCTGCGTCCATAAGGTTTACACGAGTAAGATATTCATTTGATGACATGATATTAATAGAGTTCTCGCCAGGTATGTTCATGAAGTTTGGAAGACCTGCTCCGGAAGCTACGAATATACCTTTGAATCCTTCAGCTTCAAGATCTTCTACGCTGATAGTCTTTCCAACGATGCAGTCCTTGATAAATGTAACACCCATCTTAGATAGGTTATCAATCTCAACATCTACAATCTTGTTAGGAAGACGGAATTCAGGGATACCATATTTCAAAACACCACCTATTTCGTGAAGTGCCTCAAATACTGTCACATCATATCCATATTTTGTCATGTCGCCTGCAAAAGACAATCCGGCAGGGCCAGAACCAATTACAGCAACTTTTATTCCATTCTTTTCTTTTACCTCAGGTACAGAAATTTTTCCGCTCTCACGCTCATAGTCAGCAGCGAAGCGCTCAAGGTGACCTATAGCAACAGCCTGTTCGCCCATCTTGAGATGGATACATTTTGACTCACACTGCTTCTCCTGAGGACAAACACGACCGCAAACAGCAGGAAGTGCACTTGTCTCTTTAAGAGTTTTGGCAGCCTCAAGGAACTCACCTCTCTCAATGTTCTTGATAAAAGTAGGTATGTTGATGCTTACAGGGCAGCCTGTCATACATGTAGGGTTAGCACAGTCAAGACATCTCTTAGCCTCAGTTACAGCCTGTTCTTCGCTAAGACCTAGGTTAACCTCTTCTACTCTTGTGTGAGAACGATACTCAGGATCAAGCTCAGGCATCTTAACTCTCGCAATAGCTGTTCTCTCTTTTGGCTTCATTGATTTGCGGAGGGCAACACGCCACTCAGCGTCACGGCCGGTAGCTTCTTTAATTGCCTCGCAGCTTCCTTCAGTCTCATGATCAAGTTTGTGCATCTCGTTGTGCTCAATCTCTCTGAATGCTCCCATTCTCTTGAGCATCTCATCGAAGTCAACCTGATGTCCGTCAAATTCAGGGCCATCAACGCAAACGAATTTAGTCACACCACCGATAGTGATACGGCAAGCGCCACACATACCGGTTCCGTCGACCATGATAGTATTTAGTGATACATCTGTAGGTATCTCATATTTCTTAGTAAGCAAACAAACGAACTTCATCATGATAGCAGGTCCTATACAGAAGCACTTGTCAACTTTCTCACGTTTGATGACCTCTTCGATACCTTCTGTTACTAATCCCTTCCTTCCATAAGAACCGTCGTCGGTCATTATGATTACTTCATCAGAGCTATCACGCATCTCTTTCTCAAGGATGATAAGATCTTTAGAACGGCCGGCAAGAACGGTTATAACCTTATTACCAGCAGCTTTTAATGCCTGAACGATAGGGAGCATAGGAGCAACGCCTACACCACCACCGGCACAGATTACTGTTCCAAAGTTGTCTATATGTGTAGCTTTTCCTAGAGGGCCTACAACATCTGTTATATAATCTCCTTCATTTAATTCGCAAAGACGAGTAGACGACAATCCTACCTCCTGCACTACAAGAGTGATGGTACCTGCCTTAGTATCAGCCTCTGCAATTGTTAAAGGCATACGTTCACCTTTTTCTCCTACACGGATTATTACAAAGTGTCCGGCTTTGCGAGATTTAGCAATTAATGGTGCTTCAACAACGAATTTGAAAACCTTCTCAGAAAATTGCTCTTTTGAAATAATCTTATTCATTAGTATGCTGTTATTATAGTGTTCTTTATATACTTAATTTAATGTATTTCACAAAAGTATGCATATAATTCTTTAAGAACAAATAAAAAGCCGTCCTTTTGTATGAACGGCTTTCAAAAAGTATCTTATATTAGTGAATTATTAATAAAATGTCACAATTAGTCAATCATATCGAAGCCACAGTATGGAACAAGTGCCTTAGGGATACGAATACCCTCAGGTGTTTGGTTGTTCTCAAGAAGTGCAGCGACAATTCTTGGAAGAGCAAGAGCAGAACCATTCAAAGTATGGCAAAGTTCTGTCTTCTTATTAGCTGTACGGTAACGGCATTTCAGACGGTTAGCCTGATATGAGTCGAAGTTGGATACAGAGCTAACTTCCAACCAGCGCTGCTGTGCTTCAGAATATACTTCGAAGTCAAAGCAAAGTGCTGCTGTAAAGCTCATATCACCACCGCAAAGGCGAAGAATACGATATGGTAGTTCCAGTTTCTTTAGAAGGCCTTCTACGTGATTAAGCATCTCCTGGTGTGACTCTTTTGAGTGTTCCGGTTTGTCTATACGAACAATCTCTATTTTAGAGAACTCGTGAAGACGATTAAGCCCACGTACATCTTTTCCATATGAACCAGCCTCACGACGGAAACATTGAGTGTAAGCACAGTTCTTTATAGGCAACTGTTTCTCATCAAGGATTACATCACGGTATATATTTGTTACAGGAACTTCTGCTGTTGGGATAAGATATAGGTCGTCAAGATTACAGTGGTACATCTGACCCTCCTTGTCGGGAAGCTGACCTGTACCATAACCTGATGCTGCATTTACTACAGTAGGAGGCATTATCTCAAGATATCCTGCTTCGCGTGCTTCATCAAGGAAGAAGTTTATCAAGGCTCTCTGAAGACGTGCACCTTTTCCTTTGTATACTGGGAAACCTGCACCTGTTATCTTAACACCAAGATCGAAGTCGATAAGGTCGTATTTCTTTGCCAACTCCCAGTGTGGAAGTGCATCCTTAGGAAGTTCTGTTTCCATTCCGCCCATTTTCTCGACAACATTATCATCGGCTCCTACACCTTCAGGAACAGAATCGTATGGTACGTTAGGAATTGTATAAAGAAGGTTCTGCATATCTTCGCTAGCCTGATCCATCTCAGCCTGGATAGATTTGTTAGACTCCTTTATATCGGCAACTCTTGATTTAGCTGTTTCAGCTTCATCTTTCTTGCCCTCTTTCATTAGCATGCCTATTGACTTGGATAGGTTGTTGACTTCCGAAAGATTGCTATCTAATTTGTTCTGTGCATTACGTCTTTTGTCATTTAATGCAATGACCTGATCAATAGTAGCCTTTGCATCTTTAAAGTGCTTCTTCTCCAGCCCACGGATAACGACTTCCGTGTCTTCTGTAATCTGTCTAATAGTAAGCATGTCTATTTATATTTTTGAAATTCTAGAATATTTTCACAAAGATACAGAAAAAAACAAAAAGTATAATTTATATGTCAGTTATTTGTATTTTCCTGATAAGTTATATTTAATGTATTGACATGTCTTAAAATGTTTCTATTTGATTATCCTAATGTCTTTTTTTGCCTTTTTTAATGAAAAGAGATAAAGTAATATTATGGATATGTATAACTTAATGACATTATTAATTATAATAATAGAAAAACACAGTTACAATGAAAAAAATATTATTGTTTGTATGTATGGCTCTGTCGACAATCAGCATGTCGATTTTCGCTCAAAAGGTAGAGAGTGTGGGTTCTGTCCCATATCAATGGAGCAGTGTACCAATAGTGGGAGGTGGGTTTGTTGACGGCATAATTTGCCATCCTAAAGTGCCTGATATACGTTATTGCCGTACGGATATGGGTGGAGCATACAAATGGAATCCAGGAAAGCAATGTTGGGAATCTTTATTGGATTGGATTAATCTAAAGGAGAGCAATCTGCAGGGCGTAGAGAGTATTGCTATTGATCCTAATAACCCTGATAATGTATATATAGCATGTGGAACCTATACAAGAAATCGTACTTGTGCAGTTTTGCGTTCCAGTGACGGAGGTAATTCGTTTTTACGCATAGATGTTCCTTTCACTATGGGTGGCAATGAGAATGGCCGTGGAAATGGTGAACGTATGATGGTGGATCCTCATAATAGTAACATCATATATATTGGTACACGGCTTCATGGATTATGGAGGAGTATGGATAAAGGTGAGAGTTGGCAGAAGGTGAACTCTTTTCCTGATGTTACTGAAAGGTTTGATATGAGTGACATGAAATCATGGCAAAAAAAAGGAAGTGGAATAGTTTGTGTGGTGTTTGATAATGCATCGGATGATATATATGTAGCTGTATCTCTAATGAATAGTAATAATCTGTTTGTGAGTCATGATAAAGGGGAAACATGGAATGATGTTGATGGTGCCCCATCCCAATATAGACCTACTCATATGATAATGACTACAGCAGGAGATTTATTGGTAAGTTATGCCGACACTCCTGGACCAAGTCAGATGAACGACGGTGCATTATGGAAATATACTATTGCAAAAAAGAGATGGGAAGATATATCTCCTCTGAAAATAGAGAAGGGGGAGAATGCCGGTTTTGGGTATGCGGCTGTATCAGTGGATGCGAAGAATCCTAAACATATTATTGTAAGCACACATAATCTTGGTGGTAAACTAGGTTTTAAGAGTGATGAACTATTCCATTCTATTGATGGCGGAAAACATTGGAAACCAATTTTCAAAACTGGATACGAGTACGATTATTCTAAAGCTCCTTATGTTAAGGTGGCTCCTTTGCATTGGATGTTTGATGTAGAGATTGATCCTGCTAATTCAGAACATGCTATATTTACAACAGGTTTTGGAGGTTGGGAGACATTCAATCTGTCGGCAGTGGAGAGAGGAGAGAAGGTAAAATGGAGTATAATGTCATCGGGTATTGAAGAGACTGTTCCTTTAGAGTTGTATGCTCCAGAAAAAGGTGCAAGGTTGATATCTGGAGTTGGTGATTATGGGGGATTTACGCATTTTGACCTTTATAACCCTTGTCCTGAAGGTAGTCATTCTAATCCTACATTCGGAAATACAAATGGCGTTACAGGTGCTTGGCTAAAGCAGGAACTTATTGTCAGGACAGGTACGCTTTTTGGTAATCAGCCAGGGGCACGTACAATATCTTATTCTGAAGATGGTGGCAAGACATGGTCAATGTGTGACAATGTGCCTATCAATGGTGCCCGTAATGGTCATATAGCTGTCTCTGCTGATGGTAAGTCATGGATTTGGACTCCAGATAATTCGGATGCATATATCACTAGTGACAAGGGACATTCATGGCAAAAGTGTATTGGCTTGCCGAAAGGCATACGTACTATTGCAGATAAAGCTAATCCAAAATTATTCTATGCGGTGAATGTATCGGATCAGATTCTGTATAGCAGTATTGATGGGGGAACAACCTTTGTTGCCGATACTCTTCAGCTTGGAGTAAATAATCAGCTATCCCTGCCAAGATTGCTGGTAACATGCGTCAACCATCACGTGGTGATATTCGTGGTGGACAAGACCGTATTTATTCAACTCCCGGATATGAGAAGGATTTATGGATTGCTGCTTACGATGGGTTATACCATTCAACTTCTATGACCGGGTATGATTTCATGACTATGGATAAAGTCAGTACAATCTATGGATTTGGTTTTGGTAAGGCTAAGCCTGGTAATAACTACCCAGCTCTATATTTGATAGGAGTGGTAAACGGACAATACGGATTTTTCCGTTCCGATGATACTGCCCGTACTTGGGTGAGGATTAATGATGACCAGCATCAGTATGGATTAGTTTTACATATTTGCGGAGATATGCAAGAGTATGGTAGAGTATATGTAGGAACACATGGAAGAGGTATTATAATGGGTGCTCCTCTTTAAATTATATTAAAAAAATAGAGCCTGACTAATCTTGTTAGTCAGGCTCTATTTGATAACTTAATAATCTAGTAATGGATTATGCTTCAACAGCAGGAATTACAGAAACAAATCTCTTGTCTTCGCGTCCTACTTTGAAATTTACTGTTCCGTCTACTAATGCGAAAAGAGTGTGGTCTGAACCCATACCGATGTTATTACCTGGATGGTATTCTGTACCTCTCTGACGAACGATGATGTTACCTGCTTTGCAAGCCTGTCCGCCATATATCTTAACGCCTAATCTCTTACTTGCTGATTCACGGCCGTTCTTAGAACTACCTACACCTTTCTTATGTGCCATTTCTTCTTAAAATTTAAATAGTTAAGCAATAACTTGTTTGATAGTTAACTCTGTGAACTGTTGACGGTGACCGTTCAACTTTCTTGAACCTTTTCTTCTTTTCTTGTGGAAAACAAGAACTTTCTCACCTTTAACAAGTGGAGAAACTACTTCACAAACTACTTTAGCACCTTCAACAATAGGAGCACCTACTGTTACTGTTCCATTGTTGTCTACCAACAATACTTTTTCAAATTCAACAGTTGCACCGCCTTCAGCATCTTGGATGTGCTGAACGAACAATTTCTTTCCTTCTTCAGCTTTGAACTGCTGACCGTTAATTTCTACAATTACGTACATTTCTTTTATATTAAACGGGTTTTCTCCGCAAGGTGGAATATGTTTATTCACTTTTTTAACCTCCACGGAATAAATTGGTTGCAAAAATAGATATTTTTTATGTTAGAGACAAATCATATTATGAATATTTTAATATTAATTGACTATTCTCTCTCATATCATGGATATTGCGGTCCATAACGTTACTAAAATTAATATCAATATGATAAGGACAAACATTATAAGTCCAAGATAGATGAACATTATTACTGTCCTCTTGAAGGTCTTCATCCAGCTGTCCTTGAAGAGCTGACGGTAATCCCACCAATATAGCAGGAAGATAAGCCACCAGCTAATGCCGAAAGCTTCATCTATCTCACCATGTCCTAAAAATGGTAGCAGTATGATGCTTATAAGAATAATTTGACAAGCAATATATACCTGTACAAAGAGCGTCTCGGTGTAGTTGAATCCTTTTGATATAGAATTTTTCCTGAACGCTCTCTTTGTGGCAATGGTATATAGTGGTATGAGCATGATAAGGCTCAATGTTTTATTGTCCTTGGCCCAGTTATTTATCACGTTAAGGATTCCATCTATAAATGTGGGTTCGCTATTATCCTTTTTCGACTCGGGGTTTACTATATTAATTATGTTCTTGATTAAATATGTGACAAACTTCGTTGTAGCTGGATCATTGTTGACATCAAACTTGACCTCATCCTTATAATCCTTCTCGACAGGAAGGGCAGTGGAGTAGGCGCTGTCAAGGTAGTTGCTGCTCTTTGTCAGAAGTGTCTTGGTTTTCTGATGCTTTGCCTTGGAACTAATTGTTGTTATATCTCTCTTGATATCTTTATAGGTTACCTCTTTATCCTTATTCATGAATGAGAGCGGATCCAAAATCTTAACCAGTATAATATAAATTGCTACAAGAATAAATAGAGTCTGAAATGGTTTGAAGTAGTGGCTTCGTTTTCCTTTAATATAATCGAAAATCATGTATCCGGGCCTGTAGAGCAGTTCTATGAGGTTACGCAAGAACTTATCGTCTATACTTGTCAGACCACCCAGCATATTCTTTATGACATAGCTGAAAGTAAAACGACCTGTATTTCGACGTTGCCCACAGGTGTTGCAATATTCACCTATAAAGTATGTTCCACAGTTATTGCATACATAATATTTATAAGGGTCTATGCTCTTTGTATGTCCGATATGTTTTCTGTAATTGAAATATCTATTAAATGATTTCAGTTTGCTTCTGCGAAGGTGCTTGGTTAGATTTCTATTGACAGAAAGTGATAGGATGGGAGATAGTTCGGGTATTATTGCCACATTCTGATAAGCCGCAAGCTCACGTGTGGTAGTTACTCCATGTGTAACTCCAATAAAGTCTACCTCAGCATTTTGTGCTGCCTCAGCATCGGTGGTGCTGTCGCCGATATATATAACCTGTTTCTTCTTGCTCTTAAGGAATTTAATAGCCTTTAGTATACCATCGGGATGAGGCTTATATTTATCAACCTCTTCTATGCCTATAATAATATCAAAAAAATCTTCAGGGAAGTGGATATCCAAAAACTCCTTTATGCGGTATTTGTATTTTGTAGATATGATACCAAGTTTTACTCCTCTCTGCTTAAGTGTAGTCAGAACCTCTTTTGTCTCAGGAAAGAGGAATGTGTTGGAGGTCATGTGTATGTCGGCTTCCGCTACATATTCCTGTCGGTATGTGTGCAGTACCTCGGGATTTACCTCCCCGGTAAGAATAGAGAAAGACTCTTCAAGAGTCTTTCCTATAGTGCGTCTGATTTCTTCATCAGTCGGAGAGAAGTATTCGTGCTTGTCGAGTACAGTACGGAAACACTTCACAATTCCCGCCGATGAATTCACCAATGTATAATCGAAATCAAAAAGAAAAGTGTTATATCTCATAAGCATTAGATTAAGTGACTCTTTGGTCTACTCTTTCACTTCAAAATAATCTTCCAGTTCTTTCCCTGCAGAGTAGTCGCTGTTGTCTATATCGCGGATAATCTTTCCGTGTTCCAAAAGGGCTATCCTTTTGCAGATATCTACTGTATGATTCAGATTATGGCTTGATATGATTATTGTAGCACCTGTTTTCTCATTGTAATCTTTAAGCATATGCTTGATGACAGATTGTGATGTTGGGTCGAGGAAGTTGAATGGCTCATCCAAAATAAGAAGTTTTGGGTCGTGGAGCATAGCAGCTATGATTCCTATCTTCTGCTTATTTCCAGCCGAGAAGTTTCTTATCAGTTTCTTGGTATCCATAACTTCATCGTTCATGAAGCGTGTGAACTTCTCAAGTTTCTCATCAATGCTACTCTTACTTATATTGTACATCTTTCCCACAAAATAGAAGAACTCTTCAGGGGTTAGATAGTCGATAAGAAAGGAGTCATCAATAAACGTACCTGTGTAGTTCTTCCACAGTTCAGTTTCGTTTACGCTCCATTCACCAATAGTGATATCCCCTTCATCTCTCTTTAGAAGATCAAGGATAAGTCGGAAGAGTGTTGTCTTTCCTGCTCCGTTGTTTCCAACCAAGCCAATCATCTCTCCACTTTTTACAGTATACCGGTCTATGTCTACAGCTCTTTTTGAACCGAAATCTTTTACTAAATTCTTTATATTTATATCCATGATATTTCTGATTTATTATCGTGTCTCTCGGAAACCCTCCAAGTTCTCGAATTTTCTAGCCATCATCCTTGTGTAAATATTCTTAATCCATATTCTGTGAGCCAGGATAAATAGTGCACCTGTGATAAGCATTATGATATATGTTGTCTCATCAGAAAATAGTGAGGAAAGCAGAGAGTTAAATATTATTGGGAGAAAAAGAGCGCAACAAATGACAATGGTCTGGAAGAAAGAACTGCCTCTGTTGCTTCTCATTATTGTAGCATTTAGCGCAATAGTCTTCTTGTTGTATACTGCATATTGCATCAATAAAGCAAATACCACTCCTGCTGTGAAGAGCATATAAGCAAATGCCATTAATAGGTCAATCTTTCCTTTATATACAGGTATCATCATAAATGCGAATGGAATCAGCAATATAAAGCAGTTTACGTAGAATTTTGCAAGTAGAAGATTAAAGATAGAGGTACGTCTGCATAGCAAGCCGTCAATATAGTTGCCCTCGAAACTCATAATCTGTCCAAGTGTCATTACGCTAAGTATAGCATAATTGTAGATGCAGATAAATCTTGACATGCCTGTTCCATTATAAACATCTGTAAAAGCTAGCACAAACGAGAAGGTAAGCATGATGATAAATCCCATACGTACCTGATGCTTTACTGCTTTGTTACGCAAGCACAGTTTAAGCTCCAGACGCATAAATTCACCAACTTCTCCATATCTGTCAAGAAATTTGAACTGAGATACTCGTTTTATATTCGAATCTTCTACCTTACCAAGCTCTTTGTACATAAGGTATATCTGCATGTATCTGTTTATTATGAATAGCAGTAAGATTACAGCTATTACACCTATAAATGCAATAATGTTACCCTGGATAAACCCTTCGCCTAGATTCATTGTAAATCGTCCGAAATAGTTTGTCTTTGGCAATAGGTCGACAGCAAGTATCGATCCATATACAGCAGCTGGCAGCAATAGGTATATTGTCTTCTGACGAAGAAGCGTCTTACATATCTGATACCAGTAGTTGTTCATTATGAAGAGTAACCACATGCCAAACAGATATAGTATCACTCCCCAAAAACCATATGTCTCCGGTATTGTGATGACTGCGAAAGGAAGGACCAAGAAGAACCAGAATAGGTTGAATATGCTTAATCCAGACTGAAGCAGGAAGGTATCTATCAGCTTATTCTTCTTTATAGGAAAGAGAAGATATGGCTTTATCTCTTGCGAGGTTGCCGGTTGTCCCATAAACCTAAGAAGAAAATCGGCAAACAGAAGGTAGATAATAAATTGGTTGAACACATGATAGGCTTCCATATTTTGAATGCCTTCTTTTAAACCAAGAGCCAGAGTAATTCCAATAAAAATGAGGTATGCAGCCCAAAAAGCTACCATGAAATATATAATAAACTTCGCAAAGCGGTTCCTCTCAAAAGAGGGGTTCCGCTTAGCTGCAAGTTTATCATTCTTTCTAATTATAGATAGAAGCATTGTTATTTAACAATTTTAGTTTCGTCGGTCATGCTGACTTCAACAACATTTTTCTGTCCAATGAACGATTTAGCAAATTCTTTAATGTCTTTTGCTGTAATGCTATTGATCAGTGTCTCGTAATTGTCGTTCATATCAGTTTTATTCCAATAGTACTCATTGATGAGATTCATCCAGTAGCTATTCTCCTTTAGATTTTCATTATGCTTTTTAAGCATGAATTCTTTAACCTTATTGAGATTAACTTCTGAAGGACCTTCTGCAACAAATTTGTTGATCTGATCGGTTACAATCTGTGTCATCTTAGTACGTCTATCTGGGTTTGTGTCAAAAGAGATCTGAAGGTAAGCCACCTCTTTAGGATATTTGCTTATCTCTCCATATGTACCAACGCCATATGTACCTCCCTCTTTTTCACGAATCTCTTCAGTATAGACAATGTCTAGAATCTGACTAAAGATGCTCATCATAACACTGTTCTTAAGAGTGTATGGTACGGCTCCGTTATACAAAACAACAACAGTTGATTTAGGAGTCTCCATCTTCTTAGAGAAGATGTTCTTGTATGCACCTTTTCGCATATCCATCTTATTATCCTTGAAGCTCTCTTTTCTATTGATAGATGGGAGAGAAGCGATATATGTCTCGATCAATGGTTTTGCCTTTTCAATGTCAACATTACCTACAATAATGAATGTGAAGTCGCTGGCATCTTTGTAACGGTCTTTGTACATGTTCATGATCTTGTCATAATCAATCTTGTCAACCATATCAGCTTTCATCCTTATAGAACGAGGGTGATTCTTATAGATTGCACTTCTTAATGTATCGACCAAAGCTATAGCCGGATTTGCTTCCTGGTTTTCCAAGGATGCTTTCATACGAGTCTTGAAAGATGTGAAGGCATCCATATCCTTTCTAGGAGCTGTGAAAGAGAGGTAAAGCAACTGCAACATAGACTCCATATCTTTAGGAGAGCAGTTTCCGTTTACGTTCTCTGTTGTTCCGTCAATAGAAGCGTTAAGAGATACCTTCTTTCCTGCAAGTACCTTTTCAAGGTTTGTAGGGCTGAAGTTGCCAAGTCCGCCAGCGCTAATAACTCCATTCAAGTTATTTATGTTTATGATTTCATTATCAGCGAAAAGTGAGGAACCTCCAGGACTATATGCACTGAGTAGTATCTCGTCAGCCTTGAAGTCTGTTTGCTTTATGATAACTTTTGCACCATTTGATAGTGTAAGTAAGGTAGAGCCAAAAGCACCTTTCTCAGTCTTAGTAATTTTACCTGCAGTAGGTTTATTCTTGATAAGTGGTTCGTCAGAAACTTTGTCAACATATGGAGTGATATTCTCTTTTTTTACATTTTCTATTGCTGCAAGAACACTCTCTTTAGTAGGATATTTCATTCCCTCTTTCTCAGGCATGAAGATACATACCACACAGTTACTGTCGGTAACTAGAGTAGGAATTATACTGTTAATTGCTTCAACAGGTATGTTAGGAGCAATCTGATTCATGATTGCATACTCATTCTCGACACCTGGGATAGGTTCGTTGTCGATGAAGTGACGCACATATTTATTTACATACTGTTCATTCTTAGTCTTTGAACGTTCGTTGTATTCCGATTCAAGGAACTTAAGGTAGTTAGCTTTTGCACGAGAATACTCTGAAGCGGTGAAGCCGAATTTTTTCATGCGTTCTATCTCTCTTGTAAGAGTAGCTATACCATTCTCAATTCCGTCTTCCTTAGTATATACAACTCCAGTGAATGCCTTTTTTGTCTTAGAGATAAGGTAGTTACCATCATCTGCACCTGCATCTATGAATGGAGGAGTAGGTGACTCTTTCAACTCACTGAGACGAGCTGTCAGCATTGTACCTGTCATATACTTCATATATTCGTAAACCATGTAGTCAAGTTTTGTCTTGGCTGAATCAGGTATAGCGTCATGTTTATATGATATATATGCTGAAGGTACTGTCTGTTCCTTATCCTTAGCTATTGCTACGATAGTCTCTTTTGTATCCGGAACAGGGAAATATTTACGTTCAGAAGGGTTTACGCGTGGTTTGATTGTAGAGAAGAGAGACTTTATTTTAGCCTCCATTTTGTCAACGTCAAAGTCTCCAACAATAACTAAGCCTTGCAAATCGGGACGATACCACTCTTTGTAATAATTTCTAAGAACCTCGTAAGGGAATTTGTCAATAACATCTATTAAGCCGATAGGTAGTCTGTTTGCATATTTACTTCCAGGGTAAGCGATAGGGAATGCTTTTTCATACATACGTATCGTTGGTCCCTGACGTGTTCTCCACTCTTCATGAATTACACCGCGTTCATCATCAATGTCTTTATCTGTCAAACTAAGGTCGTTTGCCCAGTCATGAAGTATAAGAAGACATGAGTCTATTACGCCATCGCGTACGACAGGAACATTTGATATGTTGTAGACAGTCTCGTCTATAGAAGTATAAGCATTAAGGTTCTCTCCGAATTTAACTCCTATGCTCTCCAAGTATTTGATTAAAGAATTTCCTGGGTAGTTTTTTGTGCCGTTGAAGCACATGTGCTCAAGAAAATGAGCCAACCCTCTTTGATTCTCTTCTTCCAGAATAGATCCTACTTTTTGAGCTATGTAGAAATCTGCTCTCTTTTCAGGTAGTTGGTTATGACGGATGTAATAGGTCATACCATTGTCAAGCTTTCCTATTCTGACATTATTGTCAATAGGAATCGGTGGCATTTGCTGGGCGTGTGCAACCGCAAAGCAACCAGCCAGTAAGCTGGTTGCTAACATTTTTTTTACAAAATGCGTCATTTGTTGTTATTAAAATAATTAAATTAAACCTTTGGCAGAGAGATATCTTTCAGCTCAATTGCAGCCTTACATCCGCTTCCAGCCGCAGTAATGGCTTGTCGGTAGTGTGGATCAGCAACATCACCTGCTGCGAATACACCTGGTACTCTTGTTCTTGGAGAGTTTCCTTCTGTAATAATGTATCCTGTTTCGTCTGTCTCAACATAAGGTTTAAATATGTCTGAATTTGGTTTGTGACCTATTGCTAGGAAGAAACCATCTATAGGAAGTGAATAATTCTCTTCGTCAGACTCGCCTTTTCTCTTGACAAGATTTACACCTTCAACACCATTCTCTCCAAAGAGCCCTACTGCGTTAGTTTCGAATAAAACTTCAATTTTTGGATGAGTTAATACTCGGTCTTGCATAATCTTAGACGCACGAAGGTATGATTTCCTTACAACAATATAGACTTTTTTTGCAAGACCAGCTAAATAAATTGCTTCTTCGCATGCAGTATCACCTCCACCAACTACCGCAACAACCTTTTCTATAGAAAAATCCATCACAAGTAGCACATGCACTAACGCCCATACCTGCATATTTCTTTTCATCATCAAGTCCAAGATATTTAGCTGTAGCACCTGTAGATATTATCAAGCTTCAGTCTCTATCTGTTTTTCCTCATCTATAGTGATAGTATATGGTGATTTACTTAAATCAGCAGCTGTTGCAATACCAGAACGTACATCAGCTCCGAATTTCTCAGCCTGTTTACGTAAATCCTCCATCATCTCAGTTCCGTTGATACCTTCAGGGTAACCAGGGAAGTTCTCAATATCGGTAGTGATAGTAAGTTGACCACCAGGTTGCAATCCCTCATATAATACAGGAGATAGGTTAGCACGACCTGCATAGATAGCAGCGGTGTATCCTGCAGGACCTGATCCTATGATCAGGCATTTTACTCTTTCTTTTTCCATATGTTATATTAGTTGTTTTACTGTCAATTAAACAATTAGCTTAATTTAAAGTGTGTAGATTCTTAATGTCTTTGATAGAGTTATCTTAAATCGATAACTTCTGCATTAGGATATTTGTTCTTGTTGAAGCGAAATTGAGAGTCGTTAAGATTAAGTCGGTTGTTGTAAGAGGTAACCTGAAAAGTGTTTTCCCTGTTATTCCTATCCTTAACTTTAATCATTAATGGCTGACTGTTGGTTGTTATAAGTATAGTAATGCTGGATATATTATCTCTTTTTTGTGGTGTCAGCACAACCTCGTTGACTTTTTTACCATTGATGGTTTTCTGTCCAACATATTTATAGTTGAATCCTTTTTTATAAGATGATAATAGATAGTAAGGATTCACGCTCTGAAGATCTTCTGAAGTAGGAGTACTCACATTAACTTCTTCGTTGCCTGCCACATAGCTCCACTGAGTCTTTCCGTCAAACCAAGTATCTATCTCATTCGAGTTGAGATAAAACTTGTTCTTTTTCATAAGAAGTTCTCCACTTTGTGTCCCCTTGAATGTAAGTCTAATACCGTTCGATGAGCTAATAGCAGAGAAGGTCTTGTCAAGAATCTGCTTTGCCTGTCTGTCATTCTGAGAGAATAGAGATAGCGAAAAAGCAGATATTGTAATTAGTAATAAAAGTCTTCTCATATTAAATAAAATTTATTGTTGTAAGTTACTTAATCTCATCTGTAAATCAGTCTCATCAACGCAGAGTACCTCTCTGGCTTTGCTTCCCTGAGTAGGCCCAACAATGCCTGCTCTTTCAAGCTGGTCCATAATTCTACCTGCACGGTTATATCCAATAGAGAACTTTCTCTGTATGAGTGATGTTGAACCTTGCTGATGAATAACTATCAGTCTGGCTGCATCCTCGAACATAGGGTCAAGTCTGTTCATGTCAATATCTCCGAGAGTACTTTCACTCTCTTCGCCAACATACTCAGGGAGCATGAATGCTGATGTATATCCCTGTTGTTTGCTGATATAGTTTGTTATATTCTCAACCTCAGGGGTATCAACGAAGGCACACTGTACACGTACCGGGTCATTACCCTGTAGATAAAGCATATCTCCCTTACCAATAAGCTGCTGGGCACCAGAGCGGTCAAGGATAGTTCGTGAGTCCATCATTGCAGCTACACGAAACGCAATTCTGGCAGGGAAGTTGGCCTTTATAGTACCTGTTATGATATTTGTTGTAGGTCTCTGAGTTGCGATGATAGCATGAATACCGATAGCACGTGCAAGCTGTGCAATACGGCATATAGGCAACTCAATCTCTTTGCCTGCTGTCATGATAAGGTCACCGAACTCATCGATAATAATTACTATATATGGCATGAATCTATGTCCTTTTTCAGGATTCAGCTTCCTGCTTATAAACTTGGCATTATACTCTTTTATGTTACGGCAGCCTGCTTTACGTAGAAGGTCATATCTAGTATCCATCTCACTACATAGTGAGTTGAGGGTCTGAACTACCTTAGTAACATCGGTGATGATAGCATCATCTCCGTCAGGTAACTTAGCAAGGAAATGTCTCTCTATAGGTGCATATACAGAGAACTCCACTTTCTTAGGGTCGATGATTACGAACTTAAGTTCAGCAGGGTGTTTCTTGTACAGCAGTGATGTAACTATAGCATTAAGACCAACAGATTTACCCTGTCCTGTAGCACCGGCAACAAGCATGTGAGGAGCTTTTGTTAGGTCTACCATGAAAACATCATTGGTGATTGTCTTTCCAAGTGCAACGGGAAGGTCGTATGTTGTCTCCTGGAACTTCTTGCTGTTTATAATGGAACGCATAGAGACAATCTTAGGATTCGCATTTGGAACCTCAATACCTATAGTACCTTTTCCGGGAATAGGTGCAATGATACGGATACCCAATGCAGAGAGGCTAAGTGCTATGTCATCTTCAAGATTTCTGATTTTTGAGATACGTACTCCTTCAGCAGGAGTAATCTCATACAACGTAATTGTAGGACCTACACTTGCTTTAATAGAGCTTATCTCGATACCGAAACTTCTAAGGACATTGATGATTCTGTCTTTATTGGCATTCTGCTCCTCCATGTCAATATTTGGTCCCTGGTCATCATAACTCTTTAGAAGATCAATAGTTGGATACTTATAGTTCTCCAAATCCAATTTTGGGTTGTATGGAGATAAAACAGGTCCGTTGTACTCTTTGTCATCATCATTATTCTGACTCTCTACTGTAAATGATAGCTCTTCGTCATCAACATCTCCATCGCTGTCTACGCTCTTCTTTATAACAGCTTCACCATTTTGATGTGCTAAGTGAGGCATAGAAAAAGAGATATCTGAAGATTTTTCATTCAAGTCATTATTAATGCCACTTTGATCATTTATAATTGGATCTATTGGTGAGTTGTCCTCTTTCTCATTGTCCAATTCAAAGTTTACATGTATAGGCTTTGGATCTTCAGTTTCAATATCTTCAGAGTCGCTGTAATGATTTACTTCATTATCATCATCAAAAGCACTTTTAGTTGAACTGAACTGAGGATGAACTATTTTGCGGATGATGTTTATTGTCTCTTTGCTTATATATATAAAAAGTAGGATTGCTGTTGTTAGGAGTAGCAATAGCAGCCCGGGTACACCAATTTGAGATATGAACCATCTGCTTACATTGTATCCATGAAGACCTCCCGGATATATAAAACTATCAGGAATAAGTCCGTCGAAAGCAAAACCTAAAGTTATAGAGAACCAGATAAGTAGTATTGCGCATGTCATGAACCACTTCCACACTCTTACTTTGTATGCTTTCATGAGTTTCATACCCACGGCAGCAAGGAAAAGTATTATGAAATATGAAGCAATACCAAAACATTGATTTATCAGTGTCTCGGCAAGAATGGCACCACGTGCTCCTGCATAGTTCTTTATATGATTTGTCGTTTGTAGGAGTTCGCCGTTTTCCTGATTGTAAATTATGCTTTGGTCTGCAGCACCAGTGAAGAAGAATGATGTAAAGGCCAGCAGCATATAAACCGCTAATATTATGCAAATAAGCCCGATAACGAAATGTGTTGTCTCATTTTTGAAAAATCCTGAAATCTTATTGGGTGTATTGTCTAAAGTGGGTTTATCTTTATCTGCTTTTTTTCTTGCCATATAAATTTTGACTTTTAGGAATTTACATTATTTCGCAAATGTACACGAAAATGATTAATTGTAAGAGCAAAGATTACCTTTTTTTCTTACCTTTGCAAATCAAATTCATAATTTATTGAATATGGAAAGTCAAGTGATTTTTGATAAGAATTCTGTAGAGTTTGTGACTGTTGCGGCTGAATATTGTGTCTTTATTGAGAGAAATGATATTCAAGATTCAAAAGAGTTTGTAGACGTAGCTATAAAGATACTTCCACTTCTTTATCTTAAGGCATTATTAATTCCGAAATGTGAACAGATTGGAGAATATGATCCTGAGACTTTTGTCACAGAAGATGACTATGAATTTGTTAGGACAAAAATAAATGGTATCCTTGCTCATAAAGATGATTATCTAGAGGTGTTCATGGAAGATATGAAGTATAGTGATACCCCAATAAAAAGAACTATCTCCGAAGATTTGGCAGATATATATCAAGACCTGAAGGACTTTATAAGTGTATTCCAGATAGGTTTTAATATAACTATGAATGACTCTCTGTTTTTATGTAAAGAGCATTTTGCTGATTTTTGGGGACAGAGACTGGTAAATGCACTTAAAGCTCTACACGATATAAAATATGGTAGAATTGATGATGATGATGAATACTTGTGTGAGGATGAAGAAAATGACATATTATGAGGGAACTAAAAAACAAGATAAGTAAAACTGAAATATCTAAAATGGAAAAAGTTGTCTTTCCTGGTAGGGTATTCGTTATCTATACTCAGGAAGCAGCAATAAAGGCAGTTGATTATTTAAATATGCAAAGCTGTGTTGGAGTAGACACAGAGACAAGGCCATCTTTTAAGAAAGGGACTATGTATAAAGTCTCTTTGCTCCAGATATCAACATTGGATACTTGCTTTTTGTTTCGTCTCAATCTGATTGGCATGCCTAAGGAGTTGGAAGAATTTCTTATTGGGGATGTACTAAAAATCGGATTATCACTGAAAGATGATTTCAACTCACTGAAAAAGAGAAAATCGGTGAAAACTGATCTTGGCAACTGGATAGAACTGCAGGATTATGCTCCTAAATTTGGAATCGAGGATAAAAGTTTACAGAAGCTCTTTGCAAATCTATTCGGACAAAAAATTTCTAAATCGCAGAGACTATCAAACTGGGAGGCTGAGTCATTAAGTGACGGTCAACAACTATATGCAGCAACGGATGCTTGGGCATGTGTCAAGATATACAACATGTTGCAGGAACTCGAGAAGAGTGGTGATTATGTAACTGTACAAAACGAATTAATAAATACAAATATAGATGGTTTACAAAAAAATATTTCTTAAACCCGGTAAGGAAGAGTCATTGAAAAGATTTCATCCATGGGTGTTTTCGGGTGCGATTGCACGCATAGAGGGTGAATGTGAAGAGGGAGAAATAGTAGACATATATAGTTCAAAGAAAGAATTTATTGCTTGTGGTCACTTTCAGGTTGGCAGTATAGCTGTACGTGTGCTTACTTTCAATCAGGAGGTTATAGATAACTCTTTTTGGAAACGTCGCTTAGAGGTTGCTTACGATCTTCGCAAGGCACTGGGGGTTGCCGAAAATCCTATAAACAATACTTATCGTCTGGTACATGGTGAGGGTGATAACTTACCCGGCCTTGTTATAGACATATACGGCAAAACTGCTGTTATGCAGGCACATTCTGTAGGTATGCATGAGAACAGAATGGACATTGTCGAAGCACTCTCAGAGGTGATGGATGGTATTGTTGAGAATATATACTATAAGTCGGAAACAACTCTTCCTTTCAAGGCTGAGTTAGGTCAGGAGAATGGTTTTATAAAAGGTGGAAGCTCGGAGAATGTTGCAATGGAGTATGGCCTGAAGTTCCATGTTGACTGGCTGAAAGGTCAGAAGACAGGTTTCTTTGTTGACCAACGTGAAAACAGACATCTATTGGAGCATTTTGCAAAAGGACGTAGTGTGTTGAACATGTTCTGCTATACAGGAGGTTTCTCATTCTACGCAATGCGCGGAGGTGCTAAACTGGTGCATTCAGTAGACAGCTCTGCAAAGGCTATCGACCTTACCAACCTGAATGTAGAACTTAATTTCCCAGGTGATCCTCGTCATAAGGCTTTTGCTGAAGACGCATTCAAATATCTTGATCAGATGGGTGACCAGTATGACTTGATAATACTTGACCCTCCTGCATTTGCAAAACATAAAGATGCTCTTCGCAATGCGTTAAGAGGTTATACAAAGCTTAATGCAAAGGCATTCGAGAAGATTAAACCGGGAGGAATTCTATTTACATTCTCCTGTTCTCAGGTGGTAAGCAAGGAGAATTTCAGAAATGCTATCTTCACAGCTGCCGCACAGTCTGGAAGAAGTGTGAAAATATTACACCAGCTAACTCAACCAGGAGATCATCCTGTAAATATTTATCATCCGGAAGGGGAATATCTTAAGGGACTTGTGCTCTATGTTGAATAAAAGTAAAGTTCATTTAAAAAAGATTATAGATTAAATGCTATATACCATAAATAACCTATCTTTGTAGCATGTTTTTCATGGTATTAGATTTAAGGTTAATTGAGATTGGGTGTCTGCGATAGATACCCTTTTTTTTTAAATATTAATCTGTATTGTAAAACAAATTGTTTTATATCTTTGTGGTTAAATAATGATATAAAGCAGTAAGATGAATAATAACATATCTATGATGAGGTTCAGACTTATAGTCATGAACTTTTTACAGTTTGCAATTTGGGGTACTTATCTAACATCTATGGGTGCTTACCTGACTAATATTGGTTTAGGTGAGAATATAGGTTTGTTTTATGCAATGCAGGGTGTGGTGTCACTCTTTATGCCTGCCATAATGGGTGTAATTGCAGACCGTTGGGTACCTGCTCAGAAACTCTTAGGTGTTTGTCAGTTCCTTGCAGCTTTTTTCATGATACTTACAGGTTATTACGGATATAGTTCCAATCCAACAGAATTTGGACCTCTATTTACATTTTACTCTTTGAGTGTTGCCTTCTATATGCCTACTTTGGCACTCTCCAATTCTGTAGCTTATAGCTCTCTTGACAAGGTAAACCTTGACCCTGTGGTGGCTTTCCCTCCAATAAGAATCTTTGGAACCATCGGTTTTATATGTGCCATGTTACTTACAGATGTTTTGGGATTCCAACGTACATATATGCAGTTCTTCTTCTGTGCTTTCTGGGGGCTCCTTTTAGGTGCTTACTCATTCACATTGCCCAATTGTGCAGTTAGCAAGTCGGATTCAAAGAAGTCTTTGGTGGATGCATTGGGATTGCGTGCTTTCCTTCTGTTCAAACAGAAGAAGATGGCTATATTCTTTATATTCTCAATGCTTTTAGGAGTATCACTACAGATTACAAATGGTTTTGCCAATCCATTTATCAGTAGTTTTGAGAAGATACCTGAATATGCAAATACCTTCGGCGTAAAGCATGCTAATATGCTTATATCACTATCTCAGGTATCTGAAACATTATGTATACTTCTTATTCCATTCTTCTTGAAACATTTCGGAATAAAGAGAGTTATGCTTATTGCCATGCTGGCTTGGGTGCTCCGTTTCGGTCTATTCGGATTGGGCAATCCAGGTAACGGCGTGTGGATGTTTGTATTTTCAATGATTGTATATGGAGTCGCATTCGACTTCTTCAATATATCGGGTTCTCTATTTGTTAATAAGGAGACAGATTTATCAATACGTTCCAGTGCTCAAGGTCTGTTTGTCATCATGACTAATGGTATCGGTGCTACTGTGGGAACATTGGGCGCTCAGGCTGTTGTGAATAATTTCGTGGATTTCAACAGTGAAACAGCTCAGGTTGCGGGATGGAGCCAATCATGGTTTGTCTTCTCTGCATACGCGTTGGTAGTAGCAATACTGTTTGCTATAATTTTCAAGTATAAGCATGATAAAAATTGATAATAATGAATGAAATTGAACTTTTGATTCACGACATGTCTTCTACAATTCAGCCTGCCGATGCTTATGCGTTGGTGCTTGAAGAGAAGTATGGTACGAGGAAGCTTCCTATTATCATAGGGGCACAAGAGGCATATTCCATAAAAATAGCAATGACAAAATATAAATCACCAAGGCCTCTTACTCATGACCTATTTATAACACTAATAAGAAAGATGGAGGTGGAGTTTACTAAGGTGCTGATATATCTTGTCAAGGACGGAGTTTTTTATTCATATTTATATTTCACAAAAGATGGTAACGAGTATGTCATCGATTCACGTACTTCCGATGCCATAGCATTAGCTTTGAGGTATAAAGCCCCAATCTTTACTACTGCTGAGATAATGGATAATGAACATCTTAATGAAGAGAGTAACGGTTCTTTTTCGATTACTATCAATATGGTGAATATTGATATTCTGAGGGACGAACTAAATAAAGCAATAAAGGAGGAGAACTACGAACAGGCATCAAGGATCAGAGATGAGATATTACGTCGTGAGAAGAGTAGTAGTGATGCTGAAAGTAATAACATTTAAATTATGCATCTATTTTATACACCAGATATAGAATCAAATTTTGAGCTGCCTTCAGAAGAGGCAGCTCATTGTGTAAAAGTATTAAGACTTGTAGAGGGTGACAAAATAACATTGACCGATGGTAAGGGCTTTTTCTATAAAGCGTCAATATCTTTTATAAGCAACAAGAAATGTATAGTAGATATTGAGCAGAAGGAAAAACAGGAGAAATTCTGGACAGGACATCTACATCTGGCTATGGCACCTACGAAAAATATGGACCGTATTGAGTGGTTCGCCGAAAAAGCCACAGAGATAGGATTAGATGAACTGACATTTCTGAACTGCAGATTCTCTGAAAGAAAGGTGATAAAGAGTGAAAGAGTGGACAAGATTCTTATCTCGGCTATTAAGCAATCTCTGAAGGCTACAAAACCAATACTCAACGATATGACAGACTTCAATAAGTTTGTTAAGAGAGAGTTCAGAGGTCAGAAGTTTATTGCTCACTGTTACGAAGGAGAGAAAGCGTTGCTTAAAAATATTATCAAGTCTGGTGAGGATGCTCTTGTGCTGATTGGTCCTGAAGGTGACTTTAGTCAGGAAGAGGTCGATCTGGCAATTGCAAATGGTTTTGTACCTATAAGTCTTGGTAAGTCCAGATTGAGGACTGAGACAGCGGCACTGGTAGCTTGTCATATAATGAATTTAACAAATCAACGATAACAGATGAAAAAGCTTATATCTAATACTATTTTTATCCTTGTAGTAATCTTTTTCTCATCTTGCTCTTCAAAGAGTGAATATACCGATGCTATTCCACAGGATGCTAGTATGGTTATATCTCTTAATATGAAGAAGATTGTAGATAAGAGTGGTATTAATGAAGAGAACAGCAAAGCATTGGTAAGACGCATAACAGATGCTTTAAAAAGTGGCTTGGGAGCTAAGTCGAACAAGGCAGTGGAGGAACTTTTAAAAGACCCTTCTTCATCAGGAATATCTTTCGAGGATAATATATACCTCTTCTCAGGGGATTCTTCAAATCTTTTTGGCATTCTGGCAAAACTTGATGATGAGGATGACTTCAGTTCAATACTTGAGGTGTTAAATGAAGAGGGTGTAAGCAGTGAAATACATGATGGTGACAAATGCCAATGGGCAAAGATTGGCAATCTCTTCTGTGGGTTCAACAATGGTACTCTTATGATAATATCTAACGGAACTGATGATAGCAGCGGACTAAAGGAGACTCTTATGTCGTATATGCGTCAGGAGAAAGATAAGAGCTTTTCGAATACTTCATATTTCAAAAAACTAAATGAGGCAAAGGGAGAGATGGCTATGATACTGAACTTTTCTCTTTTGCCAAGCAACCTGGTTAGTCAGTTGAAGATAGGTATGCCTGCAGATATGAAACTTGAGGATCTCAAATATCTTATGAATGTGGATTTTAATGCTGGCAATATATCATGCCAGGTTCAGTCGCTGATAAGTGAGGCATCTATTGTATCAACACTTGAAGATATTGACAAGGCTACTATGAATGTGGATAACGACCTACTTGCATATTATCCATCAAACACAGTTCTATGGAGCGGTGCATCTATAAAAGGTGGTGAGCTTTATAGTATTCTAAGTAAGAATCCGGCTGTTGAGAGAATGATGGACGATCCAATGATTCCTATTGATATCAACGATATTTTTTCAGCCGTTGATGGTGATGTAGCTTTAGGATATATTAATCCATCGCTTGATGATATGATACTTTACGGAAAAGTAAAGACAGACCAGTTTATGTCGGGATTCGATGAACTTATTCCACTCGTTGCTATGAGTGGTGGGCAGATGACTCTTAAGAAGACAGGAAAGGCTACTTATCAGTTCGGAGCTATGGGTGAAAATCTCTGGTTCGGAGTTAAAAATGGAATGCTATATGTAACCAACAATGCTTCTCTAGCAAATATGGCATGTCAAAAATATCCAAACTCTTTGTTCAATACTAAGGCGGCATCAAGTACAGCCAACAGCCGATTTGTAACATTTATAAATGCTCAGCAAATAGTATCTCAGATGACTATGATGAGCGATTATAATCTGAAAATGATGCAACCGGTATTGAACTACTGCGATTATGCAACAATAAATGTTCCTGATAGGAACAGTGCAAAAATGGATGTTTTCTTAAAAGATAAAAGTGTAAATGTATTACAGTTATTAGTCAGAGAATTACAATAATAATGAATAGTATTGAATTGAAAAACACTCTTCCTGAAGTCTTCGCGGGAAGAGATAGCATAGAGTCTGAAATATGGCATCAGACAGTTACCCTCAACAAGGGAGAGAAATATCTCATAGAGGCAGCTTCGGGAACAGGTAAATCCTCTTTTTGCAGTTTTATCTATGGCTATAGAAATGATTATCAGGGATTGATATGCTTTGATGGAGTGAACATACGCAGCTGGTCAATAAAGCAGTGGACAGAGATACGTAAACAATCAATAAGCATGCTTTTTCAAGAGCTTAGACTCTTTTCGGAACTTACTGCAATGGAGAATATTCAGATAAAGAACTCATTGACAAACTATAAATCAAAGAAGGAGATTGAAGCTCTTTTTGAGGCTTTGGGAATAGGTGATAAGAAGAATGCCCTCTTGAAAAAAATGTCATTTGGACAGCAGCAGAGAGTTGCCTTCATAAGGTCACTCTGTCAGCCATCCGACTTTATATTCCTTGATGAACCAATAAGTCATCTTGACTCGGAGAATGCCAAGATAATCTCTTCTATACTGACAGAAGAGTCGGATAAGAGCGGAAGCGGTATAATAGTGACATCTATCGGAAAACACCTTGAACTGAACTACAATAAAACATTTGCGCTATGAAATTAGTATGGAAATTATTACGTCATCATATTAGTCTACCACAGTTTGTAGGCTTTTTCTTCGCTAACCTTTGCGGTATGGTTATAGTGCTGCTGAGTGTGCAGTTCTATAAAGATATTACTCCTGTATTCAGTCAAGGTGACAGCTTTATAAAAAAAGACTATTTTATTGTTAGCAAGAAGGTCTCTACTTTGGGCTCTCTGGTAGGGAAGACAAGTACATTCTCACAAGATGATATCGATGAGATTAAGGAGCAGTCATTCACTAAAAATGTAGGCTCTTTTACATCATCGCAGTTTAAGGTGTCGGCAGGAATGGGCATGTCGAATAGTGGTTTAAAGATGTCAACAGATATGTTTTTTGAATCGGTACCCGATGAATTTATTGACTTGAAGTTGGACAAATGGCACTTTAATGAGAATGAGAATAGTGTACCTATCATAATACCAAGAAACTATCTCAATCTGTATAACTTTGGTTTTGCACAGAGCAGAAACCTTCCGCAGCTCTCTGAGGGAGTGATGGGTATGATAAACCTTGATATAAGAATACTTACTCAGGATAACCAGGTGGTAAATATGAATGGTAATATTGTAGGTTTTTCAAACAGGCTTAATACTATTCTTGTCCCTGAATCATTCATGAGATGGGCAAATAACAAATTTGCAAGTAGCAAGAGTGGTCAACCATCAAGACTTATTGTTGAAGTTAATAACCCAACAGATGATAAGATTGCCAAGTTTTTCAAGGATAAGGGATATGATACCGAAAACGATAAACTGGATGCAGGAAAGACAACATGGTTCCTTAAGGTTGTATCGGGTATAGTTTTCTCAGTGGGACTTATAATAAGTATTCTATCTTTCTATATACTTATGCTCAGTATATATCTGCTTCTTCAGAAAAACACATCTAAGTTGGAGAACCTGCTTCTCATAGGGTATAGTCCCGGAAAAGTTGCTCTTCCTTATCAGGTACTTACCTTGACACTAAATATATTAGTGCTCTTTGTAAGTATTGCAATAGTATGGTGTATCCGAAAGCAATATATGGATTTCATATCAAATATATTCCCTGATCTTCCAGAAGGTCAAATGGTGTATGCCATCGTTGTTGGCTTTATTTTATTTGTTTCTGTTTCAATATTTAATATATTTGCCGTTAAGAAGAAAATTATGCTTATATGGAGGCATAAAAGCTGATTTTCTCAAAATTAATAATAAATAAAAATGGCGCTATCGAAGAAGGAGTTGTACAGAAGAAGTAATGAGGAATTTCTCCATGAATTGAAAAAAAAGAGTGGAGTAGGTGAGCTGGAAGGTGGAATTCTATACGAAGTCATTAAGAGCAGCGATAAGAAGCTTTCACCTAATATAAACAGTATTGTTACTGTTAATTATTCAGGAAAACTGATTAATGGTAAAGAGTTCGATAGCACAATAAAAAGAAACTGCCCTGAAGCTTTCCGTCTGAGAGATGTTATTGATGGTTGGCAGATTGCCTTGCAAAAGATGAACTTAGGTGACAGATGGATTATTTACATACCATACGACTTAGGTTATGGTAATAAAAGTAATGGCGATATACCTGCCTTCTCCACACTAGTATTCGATGTTGAACTTCTAGGGGTAATGTAGTTTTGATTTTGTATGAAAAAAATAGAAATAGCTCTTTAAAAAAGAGCTATTTTTTATTTATCATTAAGGTCTGATATAACACTCTTTGGAAAGATAAGCCAGAATGTACTTCCCACGTTGAGTTCACTATCGACCTCTACTTTACCACCCATAGCTTTTGCTACAATCTTGGCAATTGATAATCCCAATCCGATACCCTGCTTGTAAGAGTTAAGTTTCTGGAATGATGTGAAAAGTAACTTTATCTTATCTTTTGGAATGCCACATCCGGTATCCTTGACATAAAACTTCATTTCATTATCGGTAATCTCATATCCTAAAGTTATAGAACCAATAGAAGTATATTTCGATGCATTAGTGAGAAAATTCAGAAGTATCTGTTCTGCCCTTCTGAAATCAAGATTGACCATAAGTATATCCAACGGACTTTCAATTATAAACTCAACGCCAGGTGCTAATAAAAAAGTCGTATCCAGATTAGACTTTATGCTTATGAACAGATCGTTCACATTGAACTCAAGATTATCTATTGTAACATCTCCAATTTCAAGGCTAGACATATCAAGTATACTATCTATCAGATTAACCAGCATATCGGTATTAAGCTGTATTATATCAAGGTATTTTTGTCTCTCCTCTTTCCTCTCTTCATCAACAAGTAGCGAAGAGAAACCCATAATAGAGTTTAGAGGTGTCCTGAATTCATGTGTCACATTTGCAAGGAAAGCAGATTTTAACTTATCTGATTTTTCAGCTTCTTCCTTTGCCTTGATAAGTTCATCTCTATTTTTCTTTCTTTGTGAAATATCCTCTATCTTGAGAATTACTCCTGCAGTCAAACCTTCTTTGTCTAAAATAGGTATTGCTGTCTGCTCAATAGGAATATTGCCCATCATGTTCTCGGAGATCTGAATCATACCAGTGAATATGGATTTTCTGACCGGACATTTCTTGCACAACTCATTATCATCAATTAATGAGTAACATTTACGATCTGTAGTGTAGTATAAATTATTGAAAATAAAAGACTTGTTTTGAGAGATACTTTCCCATATTACATCTAGATTTGGGGATAGATATATATAACCTGAATTAGTATTCTTTATGATGAGTGACAGTTGCTCATTCATCTTACGCATCTTTTCGTTTTGATCTTTTATCTTCAGTCTAGATTTGTGTATTCTTCTCACAAGCAATATTGTGAAGATTATCGCAATGAATAATAAGGATGATCCTATGAGTACAACATACTTTACCCAAGCAGGTATTTCTCTATCTTTCTCTATTGTTTTCATCCATTTATCATAGATTACATTGTAAGTTCCATCCGATTTGATACTGGATAGAGAGTGATTTATCTGCATGATAATGGAGTCGTTATCTACAGATGATGCCATACAATACTTCAAAGGAGGCTGATCATTTATCTCACATATGTTTAGGTCATAGTTTCTCTGCTTTATTGCATAGATACCCATGGATGATTTGACCAAAAATGCATCACAAATATCGTGGTGAATCATTTCAGCTCCTTCCTGGACCTTGTTTATAATGATAGGTTTTATATTGAATTTTTCTTTATTATTATTGACAAGCATTTCTTCATAGCTGCCATCAATAACAATGACGCTCTTATCCTTTAGCTCCCTGAAAGTTTGATATTTATTATTTTTATTGCTTATGATACTTAACGAAATATATTCGAATGGGGTAGTAAAGAAAAATTCCGCAGCATTTTCTTTTGAATAGATCATTCCTAACAGAACTGCATTCTTATATTCCTTAGCATACTTCAATGCCTTGTCCCAATTAAAGAGTTTTATCTCGTAATCAGAACCTATTCTTTTCATAATCTCTTTTACGAGATCAATATCGTAACCTTCAGGTTCTCCATCTTCATTTTTGTACTCATATGGAGGGTTGTTTCCTCCTACAAAGAGAACTTTGTCCCTTGAGAATGATGAGTTTAGAGAGAATAGATTAAATGAAAGGTTAACGAGTATCATCAACAACAATAATCGGCATTTCATATTTTTATTTTTACATATTTACAAAAATAGTGTTTTTGTATGAATAAATATGTAATCTCTAAAAAATGATATTAATTGATTGTAGTTATTCAATGTTTAGGATAGATATTTGTATAATAAGCAATTAAAAATAGACAAATGTATTCAAAATATAATGTTTAGTACATTATTTGGATCGTTTTGTATACTATTTTCATTATTAAAGTAATATCAAATTATTTTTGCATCAGATTAATAATATATATCAGATGAAAAAAAGAAAATTGATATTAATACTAGCAATTATAATGGAAGTTACAGCTACAATTCAAGCTGTAGAGCCAAATAAAGGTATTATAGGTAAGAATGTTATTAGAGGAGTGGTTACAGATATATCTTCTAGAAAGCCACTCCCATTTGTTTCGGTACAATTATTGGATGATCCTCAGGCAGGTGCTATAACCGATTCTCTCGGCGTTTTTGTCATAAATAATGTAACACTTGGCAGGCACACTATCAAAGCCTCATCAATAGGATATGAGCCATCTTTAGTCAAAGAAGTTCTCGTTACTTCGGGTAGAGACAGATATGTTGAAATCCCTATGGTAGAGAACATAGAACAAATAGATGAGATAATTGTCAGGCCACATATTAATAAGGAGCAGCCACTAAATGTGATGGCCACTACAGGTGCACGTATGTTTAGTGTTGAGGAGGCTAGCAGATATGCCGGAGGATTCGACGATCCTGCTAGATTAGCAAGCTCTTTTTCAGGTGTAGCTTCCGAAGGTTCCACAAATGGAATTTCTATACATGGTAATGCTCCACATCTATTAATGTGGAAAATGGAAGGCATAGAGATACCAAATCCAAACCATTTTGCCGATATATCTATATTAGGAGGAGGTGTATTCTCTTCATTGAGCTCTTTTGTGTTAGGTAATTCTGATTTCTTTACCGGAGCTTTCCCAGCAGAATATGGTAATGCTGTATCAGGAGTTTTCGATATGAAGATGCGAAATGGAAATGACAGATACAATGAGAATGCTTTTCAAGTAGGAATTGCAGGAATAGATTTCGCTTCAGAAGGACCAATAAATAAGGAAAAAGGCTCGTCATATTTGGTAAATTACAGATACTCAATGACCGGACTAGTAGATAAAGTCGGACTTATGGATATGGATGGGCAGACTATAGACTATCAAGATTTGAACTTTAAACTTAATTTCCCTACAGTAAAAAGTGGAACTTTCTCTGTTTGGGGAACGGGATTGATAGATAACTATAAAAATGAAAAGAGTGACAGCACAGAATGGAAGTTCAATGATGACAACGGCTGTTCATTATCAAAGCAATATATGGTAGCAGGAGGAGGCACACACTCATATTTCTTCCCTAATGGAGGGTTGTTAAAGAGTAGTATTGCCGCAACCTATTTCAAAGAAAATGCTTCTGTCGATACATACAACAATATCATGATTAAGGAACCATATATGGATATTCATCGTATGTATTCCAATATAGTAGGCGACATTTCATATACACGAAAGATAACTCCTAGACTAACTAATAAAAGTGGCTTGACATTTACAGAGATGATATATGATATGCACATGGATAAGGCTGAAAACTTTGGTACGCCTCTTGGGGTAGTTTATAAAGGAAAAGGTAATACAGAACTTATCTCGGGATACAGTTCCTTTGCATGGAGATGTATGCCTACTTTTACTATTAATTTTGGATTAAATGCTCAATGGTTGGCTTTGAATAATTCTGCGACTGTAGAACCTAGAATAGGGGTAAAATGGCAACTAAATCAAAAACAATCTCTTGCTGCAGCATATGGTATGTATAGTCGTTCAGAAAAGACAGATGTTTATTTTGTGAGATTAGGTGATGTAAATGTGAATGAAAACTTAGGTTTTACCAAAGCTCATCATTTTATGCTTACTTATTCTATGAGTATAGCGGAAAACCTGACATTGAAAGTTGAACCATATTGTCAGCTTCTATTTAATGTACCTGTTGAGAATGGAAGTTCTTATTCGGTCTTAAACCGCAACGATTTCTATCTTGACAAAGCATTAGTAAATAGTGGAAATGGTAGAAGTTATGGTGTTGATTTTACTTTGGAAAGATATCTTGAGAATGGATGGTATGGCATGCTTACCGGCTCAATATTTGACTCAAAATATAGTGGTGGTGATGAAGTTTGGAGAAATACAAGATATAACCGCCATTATATAATAAATTCTCTTGTTGGAAAGGAGTGGATGGTTGGAAAGAATAAGCAGAATATGTTTAGTGTGAACCTCCGCTTAACTATGCAGGGAGGTGAGAACTATTCTCCAATAGATTTCGATAAGACAATAGCTCATCCTGATCATGAAGTACAATATGATGAGACAAGAGCATTCTCTTGTCATTATAATCCGGAACTATTGATGCACTATACAATAAGCTATAAAGTAAATAAGAAAGGCTTATCTCATGAATTCTCAATTAAGCATGTTAATGCAACAGGAACAAAGAGCTATTGGGGGCACAGATATAATTTCCGTACTGGCCGTATCGAAGCATATGGAATGGCATTTTCTCTACCTAATTTATCATACAAATTTGAGTTTTAATAAATTATTATTACATTTGTGAATTATACAATACGAGCTATTATGCCTGAGAATTCGAATATTACATGGTTTTCTTATCTACTAACTTCTTCACATTTAAAATGGGTAAGATGTCTGCTGCTATGTTTATTGATGTTACTTTTTTCTCTAGGTGATACTGGATATCAATATCATAATGTTGATTCAGGGATAATGCCGTTCATTATTCTCTGTTTCGTAAGTACAATCTGTAAGATATTTCCTATCTTCTTTATGCTAAAGGTTATAATGCCTCGTTTTTTGCCGAAGCATCAATATGGTCATTTTTGGAGTTTAACATTCGCTGTTATTTTTACATCGTTGTTATCACAACACGCATTAGAATTCTTGACATGCAATGTTTATGGATTACCATTCTGGCGTTTACAACATATGGGTTACTTCTCCTTTTACCTTATAGACTTTGCTGTTCAATTTGTTCAGTGGCTTATTGTTCTTATTGGAATTTCTATGGGATATCTGCTTAGTTATTGGTTAAATGAGAGGAATCGTAAACAAATAATAGAGGCTTCTAAGTTACAAATGGAATCTGAACTTCTTAAGGAACAGGTTTCTCCGGAGTTTCTTTGCAATACATTACATAAATGTGGAGAATTGACTCTGTCTGATTCAAAAGAGGCCTCACAAAGGCTTATGCTACTAAGCAAACTTTTGAGATATCAACTATATGATTGTAAACGTAGAGAAGTTCTGCTAGATGGAGAGGTGAAATTTCTTAGCGATTATATGCAGTTGAACAAACTAAATGGCTTTTGCAAAGACTATTCTTTGGATGTGGAAGGGAAAAGCTTTGGAGTGTTTGTCCCACCGCTCTTGTTCGTTTCACTTATTTCGGTAGCACAAGGCTATGTTAATATGAAATTTGTGATTGAAAAAGATAAACTCATCTTTACCGTGGATTACGACGAACACCAGAGCTTATCAGAATATGAACAGTTTAGGTTGAGAGACAGACTTCAACATATTTTCTCTGATGATTTTATTTTAATGACAAATATTGGCTACTCTAAAATAATAATTCCATTATGAGTACAAAAATAGGCAGTAAAATACATTTTGAACTCATTATGTCTAGTAGCCGATATGCTTGGGCTAGACATATGATGTTACAGATAATGCTTTTTATCCTCTCCTTGAATGCATTTGGTTCATCTTCAGAAATATTTGTTTTCAATGAAGAGAGGTTTCGTATTTGGGTTGTATTCTATGGTATGCTAAATGTGGTTTGCTATGTAAATATGTTCATATTCGTTCCCAAGCTGTTTATGAGGAAGAAAATATTATTTTATTTATTATGCATATTTTTAGAGGTCATTCTTTTCATGTATGTAATAGTAATAATTCAGTCATGGGCGAATACAGAAGATAACTACCAAAATAGTCCCATACTTTTGTTGGTAAATTTGATAGCATCGTTTATAAACATCTGCATAATTATTATTTCTACTACAACTCTTATGCTTTTTCGCTTTTGGACAAAGGAAATGCTTAATGTTCGCGAGCTAGAGGTGACTACTCGAAACACAGAATTGGAAATTTTAAAGTCTCAGATTAATCCGCATTTTCTTTTCAACACTCTTAATAATGCAAATGTGTTACTTCGTGAATCTGACTATGAGGCATCTCAGGTACTATTTAAATTGGAAGACCTTATAAGGTATCAGTTTAAAGATTGTAGTAAAGAGAGGGTAATGCTTAAGAATGACATTCAGTTTCTTAACGATTATCTGAATTTGGAAAAAATACGTCGCGATAAATTTGATTTCGGTTGTTCAGTAAATGGGATGATTGATGATGTTTCGTTACCTCCATTGCTGTTTATTCCTTTTGTAGAGAATGCAGTAAAACATAATTCGGATAGTGGTGCAAAAGTTGATATGAAGTTTACAATAAATAGACGTAATCTTATTTTTGAGTGTGAAAACACTAAGACTAAGGAGATGGTCAATAGGCAAGTGGGAGGTCTTGGATTAAGTAATATACGCCGAAGATTGGAATTACTCTATCCCGATAGTCATGTTTTGAAAATTTATGATGAAGATGATAGTTTTAAGATTGTTCTGACCATATATAACCTTATTTAAATATATAATGAATTGTATTATTGTAGATGACGAACCATTGGCACGTCAGGCAGTTAAATCGCTTGTGTCGGGTACAAAAGATTTGAATCTCGTAGGCAGTTTCAACAATGCAACTTCTGCAGCAGACTTTATGAAAGACAACATAGTTGATCTTGTTTTTCTAGATATACAGATGCCCGGTGTTACGGGTCTGGAGTTTGCTCGCCAAATACCTAAGACAACATTGGTGATATTTACTACTGCATATGCTGAATATGCAGTAGAAAGTTATGAAACGGAGGCTATAGATTATCTTCTTAAGCCAATAGATGAAAAACGTTTCTCTAAGGCTGTAGCAAAGGCTTTGGCCTATCATTCTCTGCTGATACAAGAAGAAAAAGATGATATTGAGGATGGAATGGACTATTTTTTTGTTAAATCTGAAAGGAGATATTTCAAGGTGAAATATGATGATATTCTTTTTGTCGAGGGACTGAAAGATTATGTGATATTGCAGATGGATAATCAGAGAATCATTACCAAGATGAATCTCAAAACAATATTAGATCTGCTACCTAAAAAAGATTTTATAAGAATCAGCAAATCATATATTGTGAATACTTCACACATTGAGTCGTTTGATAACAATGATATCTATGTAAAAAGCTATCAGATAGCAATAGGTAACAGTTACCGCGATAACTTTTTTCATAGCTTTGTTACACGTAGTATGTAAGCTTGGTGTTAGAAAGTTATATATCAGTAGAGTAGGGAGTTGTCAATAATAAAGAAAGCACATAAGTATATAGATAACTATAATACTTATGTGCTTTAATATTATGGATATAATTAATTATAACCTTTATCTCTGGTTATTCCCATTCAATTGTTGCAGGTGGTTTTGAAGAGATGTCATAACATACTCTGTTAACCCCTTTAACCTTATTGATGATGTCGTTTGATACCTTAGCCATGAACTCGTATGGAAGATGTGCCCAGTCAGCAGTCATTGCATCTGTACTTGTAACAGCACGTAGTGCAACAGCTCTTTCGTAAGTTCTTTCATCACCCATAACACCTACACTCTGTACAGGAAGGAGTATAACACCTGCTTGCCATACTTTGTCGTAAAGGTTCCAGTCGCGAAGACCTTGTATGAATATATCATCAGCTTCCTGAAGTACACTTACCTTCTCCGGAGTTATATCACCAAGGATTCTTACAGCAAGACCTGGACCAGGGAAAGGATGACGTGTAATAAGATGTTCAGGCATTCCAAGTTTTCTACCTACACGACGTACCTCATCTTTGAATAGAAGACGAAGAGGTTCACAGAGCTTAAGGTTCATTTTATCAGGAAGGCCACCTACATTGTGGTGACTCTTGATGACTGTACCTGTAATACTAAGTGACTCAATGCAGTCAGGATAGATTGTTCCTTGTGCCAACCATTTTACATCTTTCAGCTTATGAGCTTCAGCATCGAATACATCAATGAATCCTTTGCCGATTATTTTTCTCTTCTTTTCAGGTTCTGTTACACCTGCAAGTTCAGAGAAGAATTTCTCACTTGCATCAATTCCGATAACATTAAGACCAAGGCACTGGTAATCGTTCATTACATTCTTGAACTCATTCTTACGTAGCATACCATGATCTACGAATATACAAGTAAGATTTTTACCAATAGTTTTATTAAGAAGTACAGCAGCAACGGATGAATCTACACCACCACTTAGTCCGAGTACAACCTTATCATCTCCTAGAGTCTCTTTCAACTCTTTTACTGTTGTTTCAATGAATGAAGCTGCACTCCAATCTTGCTTACTGCCACATACATCAACAACAAAATTCTTAAGAATCTGTGTGCCGTCTTCAGTGTGGAATACTTCCGGATGGAACTGAACGCCCCAAAGTTTCTCGTTCTTTGCTTGATAAGCAGCAATTGCTACTTTATCTGTAGAAGCAATGATCTCAAAGTTGTCTGGGATAGCTGTTATAGTATCTCCGTGGGACATCCATACTTGTGAGTTTGCACGCACATCTTTGAAAAGAGGGTTGTTCTGCTCGAACTTAGAAAGATGAGCTCTACCGTATTCACGTGTACCAGCTGGCTCAACTTTACCTCCGTTAACATACGACATGAACTGAGCACCATAACAAATACCTAATATAGGATATTTTCCACTGATGTTTGTAAGGTCAACCTTAAAAGCCTTTTCATCGTATACCGAAAAAGGGCTACCTGAAAGGATAACACCGATTACAGAAGGATCTTCGTGTGGAAATTTATTATACGGTACAATTTCGCAATATGTGTCAAGTTCACGAACGCGTCGTCCGATAAGCTGAGTAGTTTGCGAGCCGAAATCAAGAATAATAACTTTTTGCTGCATAGCTATTGATAATAATATATAATGATTTGTGGCGCAAAGATACTTAGAAAATTGTAATCCATAATACTCTCTGCAGAAGAAAACGGAAATAAACAGTTAATTATTTCTCTTTTTGGTTCTGTTCCTTAAGTAAATCACGGATTTCACCAAGTAAAACTTCCTCTTTAGAAGGAGCAGGAGGTGCTGCAGGAGCCTCTTCCTGTTTTTTGTTAAATTTGCTTATCATTTTGATGCAGAAAAATATAGACAAAGCGATTACCAAGAAATCCAAAACAGCCTGCATAAAGACTCCATAATTTAGATAAACGGCAGCTTTTTCTACTCCATCTACAATCTCTTCAGGTTTAAGAAGAATCTTAAGATCTGTGAAATTTATTCCACCAACGAGTAATCCGACTAACGGCATAATCACATCAGATACAATTGCTGAGACAATCTTGCCGAAAGCAGCTCCAATAATTATACCACAGCCATATCAATCACATTACCTCTCATGCAAACGCCTTGAAATCTTGTAAAAAGTTACTTTTAGCCATTTTTTTAAATTTTAAAGTTTAAATATGTCACTAATATAAAAACAAATTTGTATTTTTGTACCGCATTTAAAATATAAAGTGCAATTATTATTTAAAACTTGGTTTTTAGATGTTAAAAGCTATATTATAAAACCTTTAAAATTTAAACAAAAATGACTAAAGTAGGTATTAACGGATTTGGTCGTATTGGCCGTTTTGTATTCCGTGCAGCTCAGAAAAGAAGCGATATTGAAATCGTTGGTATTAATGACCTTTGCCCAGTTGATTATTTGGCATATATGCTTAAGTACGACACAATGCACGGTCTGTTCGACGGAACTATCGAAGCAGATGTTGAAAACAGCAAGCTTATTGTAAACGGTAAAGCTATCCGTGTTACAGCTGAGAGAAATCCTGCTGATTTGAAATGGGATGCTATCGGTGCTGAATATGTAGTTGAATCTACAGGTTTGTTCCTTACTAAAGAAAAAGCTCAGTCTCACTTGGAAGCTGGTGCTAAATATGTTGTAATGTCAGCTCCTTCTAAAGATGACACTCCAATGTTCGTTTGTGGTGTAAACGAGAAGAGTTATGTTAAGGGTACTCAGTTTGTATCTAACGCTTCTTGTACTACTAACTGTCTTGCTCCTATCGCTAAAGTATTGAACGATAAGTTCGGTATCACAGACGGTTTGATGACTACAGTTCACTCTACAACAGCTACTCAGAAAACAGTTGACGGTCCTTCAGTAAAAGACTGGAGAGGTGGTCGTGCTGCTGCAGGTAACATCATCCCTTCTTCAACAGGTGCTGCTAAGGCTGTAGGTAAAGTTATCCCAGCTTTGAATGGCAAATTGACAGGTATGTCTATGCGCGTTCCTACTTTGGACGTTTCTGTTGTTGACTTGACAGTAAACTTGGCTAAGCCAGCTAGCTATGCTGAGATCTGTGCTGCAATGAAAGAGGCTGCTGAAGGCGAATTGAAGGGTATCCTTGGTTACACTGAAGATGCAGTTGTTTCTTCTGACTTCCTTGGCGACACTCGTACTTCTATCTTCGATGCTAAAGCTGGTATCGCTTTGACAGATACATTCGTTAAAGTTGTTTCTTGGTATGACAATGAAATCGGTTACTCTAACAAAGTATTGGATTTGATCGCTCACATGGCTACAGTAAACAAATAATTTTAGTCAGAACTAAAATATATGGAAGTCGCCCGATATGTTTCGGGCGACTTTTTTTGTGCTTTTTTGTACGAGTAATAGTCCAAAATCAATATCTTTGTGAAAATGAAATTGTGTTTTGATGACAAACTATGATATGATAACGGTCTTAGGACCTACTGCCTGTGGTAAAACGTCTTTATCAGTTGAATTGGCATACATGCTTAATTCGGAAATAATAAGTGCTGACAGCCGACAGATTTATCGTGGAATGGACTTGGGAACGGGTAAGGATCTTTGTGAATATAAGGTTAATGATAAAGATATTCCTTATCATCTTATTGATATCGCTGATCCTGGTTACAAGTATAATGTCTTTGAATATCAACATGATTTTCTTGAAGCATATAATGATATAAAGAGTAGAGGAATAACCCCAATTTTATGTGGTGGCACTGGTATGTATCTTGAAGCTGTGCTAAAAGGATACAGACTAATTCCTGTCCCGGAAAATCCTGAGCTGAGAGAAAAACTTGAAAAAAAGAGTCTCCAAGAACTCACAGAGATGCTATCATCATACAAGAAACTACATAACTCAACTGATGTAGACACTGTAAAGAGAGCGGTGAGAGCAATAGAAATTGAGGAGTATTATAAGTCAAAACCGGCTGAATACCGTGATTTTCCAATGATTAACTCTGTTATTGTTGGTCTTGATATTGACCGTGAAATAAGAAGACAAAAGATTACAAAACGGCTCAAGCAACGTTTGGATGAAGGCATGGTAGATGAGGTGAGAGGACTTTTGGAAAGGGGACTTACTCCTGACGAACTGATATACTATGGGCTTGAATATAAATATCTTACCCTGCATGTGATAGGGGAACTGACATATCAGGAGATGTTTATTCAGCTTGAGACAGCAATTCATCAGTTCGCAAAAAGACAGATGACATGGTTCAGAGGCATGGAGAGAAGAGGGTTGAAAATTAATTGGATTGACGCCAGTTTGCCTATGAATGAAAAAATAGATGCAATAAAACAAATGTTGGACTAAAATTAGAAGTCATGGCTATAGAACCAAACAGATGGGGGATAGTTTATAATCCTAAGGCTGGAAGCAGGAAAACGCAGAAAAGATGGAACGAGATTCGTGCATATATGGAATCTAAGAGTATCCGTTTTGACTATGTGCAATCTGAAGGATTCGGCTCAGTGGAAAGGCTGGTAGGAATATTGGCCAATAATGGATATAAGACCATCGTTGTTGTTGGAGGTGATGGTGCGATAAATGATGCTGTAAATGGAATCATGAGGTCGGATGTTGAAGATAAAAGATCTATCGCACTTGGTATTATACCTAATGGTATAGGGAATGACTTCGCCAAATTTTGGGGTATTGAGGATGATGATTATAAACAGGCTGTTGATTGGATTATAAATAAGAGAACCCGTCGTATTGATGTGGGCACATGCTCATATTTCGATGGGGACAAACATATAGAAAGATATTTTGTAAATGCAGTATATATTGGCTTAGGAGCCAGGATAGTACAGATTACCAATAGTACAAAACGTTTCTGGGGAATGCGTGAACTATCTTTCGCTGCATCAATGTTCCTTCTCCTTTTTGAAAGAAAGCTATACAGAATGCACCTTAAGGTGAACGATGAACATATACGAGGCAGGATAATGCTTGTATGTGTGGGTAGTGCCAGAGGCTATGGACTTACACCTAGTGCAGTGCCATACAATGGGTGGCTCGATGTATCGGTTGTTTACCGCCCGGAATTATTACAGTTGATTTCCGGTTTGTGGATGATGGCTCAAGGACGATTGCTAAACCATAAAACAGTCAAGCCATATAGAACGAAGAAAGTAAAATTATTACGTGCTCAGAATGCTTCAATAAGCGCAGATGGAAGAATCCTGGAAAAACATTTTCCTGTTGATATTGAGATAAAGCTTGAAGCTCTAACACTTATTATTCCGACATAAATAAAATGATAAACAGAATAGAAGATATTAAAAAAGATGATATGTTTTTCCTTCTTGCAGGACCTTGTGTAATAGAAGGAGAAGAGATGGCATTGAGAATTGCCGAAAAAGTGGTTGATATAACATCCAACCTTGGAATTCCATATGTCTTTAAAGGTTCATACAGAAAGGCTAATCGTTCACGTATTGACTCATTCATGGGGATAGGTGATGAGAAGGCTCTAAAGATATTGAGGAAAGTTCGTGAAACTTTGACGTGCCTGTAGTTACTGATATTCACTCTGCTGATGAAGCTGATATGGCCGCAGAATATGTTGACATACTTCAGATTCCGGCGTTCCTTTGCCGACAGACAGATCTTCTTATTGCTGCTGCTAAGACAGGAAAAATAGTTAATGTTAAGAAGGGACAGTTTCTCTCACCTGATGCTATGAAGTTTGTTGCCGACAAATTGGTTGAAGCAGGAAATAACCAAGTTATGCTGACCGAGAGAGGGACAACATTTGGATATGGTGATTTGATAGTTGATTACAGAGGTATCCCTGAAATGCAGAAATTTGGTTTTCCTGTTATTCTTGATGTAACACACTCTCTTCAGCAACCAAATCAGAAAAGTGGAGTTACAGGGGGAATGCCTGAACTGATAGAGACTGTAGCAAAAGCCGGTGTTGCTGTTGGAGTAGACGGACTATTTATGGAGACTCATGAAGATCCTTCTGTTGCTAAGAGTGATGGCGCAAATATGCTTAGACTGGATCTTCTTGAACCTTTGTTGAATAAGCTTGTAAGATTGAGAAAGGCTTTATAATATAAAGAAATAGCAAAGAGGCTGTATATCACTGTATACAGCCTCTTTGCTATTTTATATGGTAGTGTCAGTCGCTGATGACTGAAATGCTTTGGACCACTCTGTTACATTGGGATTTAACAAACTCTATTTCTTCTTGATTAATAGTATTATCTTTGTTTCATGCAAAGAAAAAAGAGGATAAATTATTTTCATTGTTTAACCGATCACGATTCATTGACTAACCAATCATGATTCGTTGATGAACCGATCATGATTCATTGTTCAACCGATCATGATTCATTGATGAACCGATCACGACAGATTTTGTATCACAGATAATAGACCGGTTTAAAGCACAAAACCAGATGCAGGGGATGACCAATGCCGGTGTTGAATCAATAAATGTAGAATTAAAATATTTCAGATATAGTACCTATATCGTTTATATGTATTATTTGAGAAGTAATGCAAAATAAATAGCTAAACTATTAATAGGCATTATATGAATTAACCGATCTTACTAATCTTCTTTAACTTCTCCACATCAATAATCTTTATCTTTCTTCCATCTATTGTGATGAGTTTTTCATTTGCGAAGTTAGAGAGAGTTCGTATTGCATTGGATGTGGTCATGTTTGAAAGGTTTGCCAGATCTTCTCTTGAGAGGTAAATGCTCAGGGTAGACTCATCCTCTTCAACTCCATATGTATCTTTCAAGAAGATAAGAGATTCTGCTAGACGTCCTCGTATATGTTTCTGGGTAAGACTGACAGTTCTTTCATCTGATATACCAAGGTCGACAGAGAGCTGTTTTATAAAGAATAGCCCTAATTCATTATTTTCATGAAGTAGTTTCATGATAGCAGGCATCGGGATAAGACATATAGTACATGGCTCAAAAGCAGCTGCTGCAGTAACAAAATTGCCTTCAGCAAAATATGCTCTGTATGCAAAGTACTCTTTATCCTTTATAACACGGATAATTTGACTCCTTCCTCCAACTCCTTCCTTGAAAATTTTCACTTTTCCGCTAAGAAGACACATAAGATGCATAGGTGTCTCTCCTTCACAGTAGATTGTTTCGTTTTTCTTGTATTTCTGAATTGAAAAGTTCTGGGCCAAAAAATCTTTTTGATCTTTAGTCAAGGGATGCCAAATATCTGGAATACTCTCTGCAATCTCTGTCTCTGATAAATCCTTCTTAACCATAATTATACAAAACATGTTATAAAGCACAAATATAAAAAATAAATATTAATATCTCATTTTGGGTATAAACTTTTATTATTTTTGTCTATAATCAAAGTCAAAGTGTTACCTGCTCCATATAAATATTTCATAAAAATATTTCTACTTGTACTTCTGTTTCCACTATCAACAAGTGCTTATGAGATAACTGATAAGTCGAATAAAAGGATATCGGTTCCAGACTCAATAATGCAAAATATATTTACTTATTCACCGTCTTATTCTAAAGTTGTAGAAGGATATAAAGCTGAAGTTTATATCAAAGGCTTGATAGATGTACACAAAAAAAACATCTTTTTGAGATATGTTCCATCAATGTTTAGAATTGAGAATGGAACAAAAAAGTATATTGTAGAATCGATAAGCGATGTGCAATATTCTGCTCCCAATATATATGAGCGTAAGATTAAAGCAGTATCGAGCACTTTTAAAAGGAGCAATGGACAATTCCTTAATATGCTGGACTTGATGAAGATGAATATTTACTCCTCATCAATGATGTCAGATAAACTGCTCTCCCCATTGGATAAGGATAACAGTAGGCATTATAAATACATACTTGACTCAGTATATGTAGATAATAATATAAAGAAATACAAAATATCTATCCAACCAAAGTTCAGCGGAACACAGTTGGTGAATGGATATCTGGTTGTCAGCGACAGCATATGGACTATTCGTGAAGCCTATTTCGAAGGGGTATATGATATGATACACTTCAAATTTAAATCTGTAATGGGTGAGGAGGGTAGTGAAAATGAGTTGCTTCCAATATATATAACCATTGATGGATATTTCAAATTCTTAGGTAATAACATATCATTGAACTGTGATACCTGGATAAAGTACAACTATATTAATTTTCTGAAAAGCTCTCCTAAATACGTAAGAAGGAATAAGCATCATCACGATTTATCAAAATCATATAGACTGACTTGTGATACGTCGAGTATCATAAATGATTTGGGTACAATGCAAAAAATGCGTCATGTAGAGCTTAGTGTAAAGGAAGATAGTATATATATGGCATATCTTGATAGGAAGAAAAGGCTTGGTAGTAATCCTAAGTCAGAGAAGAAGCCAAATATGTTATTGAGCTTAGGTGACCTGCTTATTTCAAGCTATGATATAAATCTGTCGGATTTAGGTTCAGTGAGATGTTCGCCGTTGGTAAATCCTATGTACTTCAGTTACGGACATAGTAATGGTTATTCATATAAGCAGAAATTCAAGTATAACAAGATATTCCAAAATGGTAAATCAATAAGAATTGTTCCGCAGATAGGCTACAACTTTACTAGAAAAGAGTTCTATGCAAAGATGGATGCAGAGTTTCAGTATCTACCCAAGAAACAAGGAACTTTCGGCTTGTCTGTAGGAAATGGCAATAGAATATATAGTAGTGTGGTGCTAGATAAATTGAAAGAGTTACCCGATAGTATCTTTGACCTCAGCAAGATAGAGTTAGACTATTTTAGAGATATCAATTTAAACTTATATCATAGTATAGAACCTGTTAATGGGTTGACAATTAGAACCGGCGTTTCAATGCACTGGAGGGGACTTATCAATACTTCAAGGTTGAAATTGGAGAAGCCAATCTCCGATAGTGAATGGGCTAAACTTAGAGGTATTAGCAGAGTGTATAATACTTTTGCTCCAAGGATAACTGTCGAATGGACTCCGGGAATGTACTATTATATGAACGGCAATAGGAAGATAAATATAGGATCTTCACTTCCTACTTTCTCTGTCGACTATGAAAGGGGTATAAAGAATGTTTTTCATGCTAATACTTCTCACGAGAGAATTGAGTTTGACGTTCAACATAAGATAACACTTAATGGGGTGAGAACTATAGCATATAGAGTTGGCGGAGGTATCTTTACAAAACAAGATGATGTATATTTTGTCGACTTTGCAAACTTTTCTAGAAGGAACCTTCCTGAAGGATGGAACGATGATATCGGAGGTACTTTCCAGCTGCTTGATGGTGCATGGTACAACTCATCCAGTCAATATTGGAGGGGAAATATTTCTTACGAATCACCTTTCATAATACTCAAATCTCTAAGCAAAATATGCAGCAAAATACAGCATGAGCGTCTATATGGTGGTATTCTATTCATGCCGCATCTCAATCCTTATATGGAATTTGGATATGGTATAGAGACCAATATTTTTGATGTTGGAATTTTTGTGAGTACAAACAAGGCAAAATACGATGCTGTAGGTATGAAGTTTACTTTCGAACTATTCAGTAAATAGAGATAGATATTTCGCTAATTTTTTATACTAAAGAGCGCTGTCGGAACTGTTATATAGGATATTACAGTATTCGTCCAATCATATGTCGACATTACAAGATATGCTGTCTCATTTCTGGTATTATATATCTACTAATATGTATATTTATTTTATTTTTTATTTGAGCTAAAATGGGACGATAAGATAAAAAATATTTACTGAAAATTTCTTTTCTCTTTTTGTCATAAACCTAATAAAAGAGATTCCAAAGATTTATGCTTTTCTATGTTTAATAAAACTCTCAAATTGGTTTATAAATAATTTTGATTATTATTTAAAATAACTAATTTTGAGATTGTATAG
>NZ_BAJR01000021.1 GCF_000613805.1 Phocaeicola paurosaccharolyticus JCM 15092
ATATAATGTCATTAATGATAATCTTTATTTAATAAAAAAGTTCATGCTCTGCTATTTACGAAGAATTATTGTATAAATAGTTATTCAGAAAAGAAAAAACCATTTTGTGAATATCTCAATCTTGTTAAAAAGTTGATTAATCTTATTACCTTTGTTCCAATAACAAAATGAAAGTATGATTGTATGCATTGCTGAAAAGCCAAGTGTTGCTAAGGATATTGCCGAAGTTTTAGGCGCCAAGACCAGGAGAGATGGCTATATAGAAGGAAATGGCTATCAGGTAACTTGGACCTTCGGTCATCTTTGTACACTTAAGGAACCTCATGAATATTCTCCGTCATGGAAATCATGGAGTCTCTCAAGTCTTCCTATAATTCCTCCCCGTTTCGGCATTAAACTAATAAGTGACAATGGTATAGAAAAACAGTTTAAAACAATCGAGTCGTTGATGCAGAATGCAGATGAGATAATAAACTGTGGTGATGCCGGCCAAGAGGGAGAACTTATTCAGAGATGGGTAATGCAGAAGGCAGGTGCTAAATGTCCTGTTAAGCGTCTATGGATATCATCTCTTACAGAAGAGGCTATCAGAGAAGGTTTCCAGAATCTGAAAGATCAGTCTGAGTTCAAGTCGCTATACGAAGCAGGACTGAGCAGAGCTATAGGTGATTGGCTTTTGGGAATGAATGCCACACGTCTCTATACATTAAAGTATGGTCAGAATCGTCAGGTGCTTTCTATAGGAAGAGTCCAGACACCTACATTGGCACTGATTGTAAACCGCCAACATGAAATAGAAAATTTTGTCCCTAAACAGTATTGGGTACTAGCTACAATTTATAGAGATACCGCCTTTACAGCTATAATAGCAAAAAGTGAAGAGGAGTTGGTTGCTGAAGAGGACGAGAAAGGAAAGCAGGAAAACTCGAACAGAGGTATTCCACCTATCAGTTCACTTGAAGAAGGTGAGGCACTTCTTGAGAGAGTAAAAGGCTCTATGTTCGATATTACTGATGTATCATTGAAGAAGGGTAATGAGGCACCTCCAAGGCTGTTTGACCTGACTTCACTTCAGGTAGAGTGCAATAAGAAGTATGGATTTTCTGCAGATGAAACGCTTAAGTTGATTCAATCACTTTATGAGAAGAAGATAACTACATATCCACGTGTTGACACTACATTCCTGAGTGAAGACATATATCCAAAATGTCCTGCTATACTGGCCGGACTGAAGCAGTACGATATTTATATAGCTTCCTTGGCAGGAAAGAAACTTGTCAAGTCAAAAAAGGTTTTCGATAACACGAAGGTAACCGATCACCATGCCATAATACCTACAGGACAGCCTGCAGTGAATCTAACAGATATGGAGAAAAAGGTATTCGACCTTGTAGCCCGACGTTTTATTGCCGTATTCTATCCGGACTGTAAATTTTCTACAACTACAATAATCGGTGAAGCTGATAAGATTGAGTTCAAGGCATCCGGCAAACAGATTCTCGAGCCGGGATGGAGAGTGATTTTTGCTAAGGAGAGTGCTGATGAACCAAAAGAAGATAAAGAAGAAGAGAAGACTCTGCCATCTTTTGTAAAGGGAGAAAGTGGAGAACATGAACCTTTTCTTACTGAAAAATGGACACAGCCACCAAGACCTTATACTGAGGCGACTCTGCTGCGTGCAATGGAGACAGCAGGAAAACTTGTCGATGATGATGAGTTGCGTGATGCACTGAAGGAGAACGGTATAGGTCGTCCTTCAACACGAGCTGCTATTATTGAAACACTATTCAAACGTCGATATATACGCAAGGAAAAGAAGAATCTTATCGCTACAGCGACAGGTGTTGAACTTATAGGAGTTATTCATGAGGAGTTGCTGAAATCGGCAGAACTTACCGGATTGTGGGAGAAGAAACTTCGTGAAATAGAGAAGAGGTCGTATGATGTAGCTACTTTCCTCAACGAACTGAAACAGATGGTATCCGAGATAGTTAACAGTGTACTGTGCGACAATACCAACAGGCGAATTACTGTTGTCGCTGATGCTAAAGAGGAGAGTGCTAAGTCTTCAAAAGGACAATCTCAGTCGGTAAAGAGTCCTGCTAAAGAGAAGAAACCGCGAGCAGCAAAGAAAGAGAAGAATAGTGAACCTATTATAAAGGAAAATGATATCTGTCCATTATGTGGTAAAGGGCATGTGATTAGAGGTAAGAGTGCATTCGGTTGTTCGGAGTGGAAGAACGGATGCTCATTTAGAAAACCTTTTGAATAATTCAGATATAACTATCGCATGAGAAATTGTTTGTTTTATTTATAAACCTCTTTGGGAATAATGGATACATTTTTGTTTTATATATAGACAGTCAACTAATAAATTTATTATGAAGAAGATTACAATTTTTTATCAACCTCTTTGCCCTTTTTGTAAAAGAGCATTCAAATACATCAATGAGTGTATCCAGGAAAATCCTGAATTAGGAGATATTGAAATTGAGAAAATAGACGAACTTATTCAACCTGATTATGCTGATAAATTTGACTATTATTATGTCCCAACTATCTACTTTGAAGGTAAAAAGCTGCACGAAGGTGGAATATTCAAAGATGAGATGAAGGACCTACTCACAAGCGTATTGACAGGAAAAGAGTATAATCAGCCCACTAAATAAACGGTCCACTAAATAATAGAAGGGTCTTCCTCAGGAGGATAACTACTTCTTATTCTCCACTCTTGTGGATATAGATTATTTGTTCTGTTGCCTATATTCTTAGCAAATCCCAATGGTAATCCTCTGTATGTAAATAATACATATCCTTTGGGATAAGATGAGTCCACTGCTATGGCCTCCTTTCTTAGATATGCTATAGCACTCCTGTAATCCAACTCTATAGTACAGAACATTTCCATGTTTATAGATGTGCTCATGGCGAGCGAATGAGAAGGTATAAAGTCTTTCCCTTTAATGCTGGCTATCTCAATACCTTTATGGATAATCCTTAGCTTATCTTTTACCTTATCATATGTCTCATAGTGTCTCTTTGGAAATGCCTCAATAGTGGTTTCATTACTGTCAAAGGTGAAATAATCACTTTCGTTTAGCCACTCTTTTACACTTTGCGGAACGGCAAAAGTCTTACTATTACCCTTATTGCTCTTTTTGTTCTTCTTATCTCTTTTCTCATCTAGGTATGAGTGTCCGTTCTCTTCAGATTCATTCCTACAGCTCTTTTTAAGAACTGCCATGAATAGTCCTTCACCTTTAGTCTTGTGAGGTAGGAATCTATATACCGGTAACTCCTCATCAGTGAGTGAGCCAGTGATCTTCCAATCTTCAGATATCGGTACGGAAATAACTTTTGCTCCAAGTTCTTCGGATATCCACTTTACATTATCCTCATTCTCTTCTCTGTTGTATGTGCAGGTGCTGTATACTAATATACCACCCTCCTTCAAGGTGCTCCAGATATCTTTTAGTATCTCTCTCTGCCTCTGCTGACAATTGAGCACATTGTCAATGCTCCATTCGCTTATAGCCATCTCATCTTTTCGGAACATACCTTCACCTGAGCAAGGTACATCTGTTAATATGAAGTCAAACAGATTATTGAATTGGCTATAATCCGCTGGACTGTTGTTGGTTACGATAATATCAGAATTTCCCCATTTAATAATATTTTCCGCAAGAATCTGTGAGCGGTTTTTTACATACTCATTTGCAAATAGAAGACTTCCTTCGGGTAGTGCAGAACGTATAAGAGTGGATTTACCTCCAGGCGCAGCGCAAAGGTCTAGAGCTATTACGGCACCCTTTACATACTCTTTTATTACTCTGTCAAGAAACATAGACGATGCTTCCTGTACATAGTATGCTCCGGCATGAAAAAGTGGATCGAAAGTAAACGGCTTCCTCTCCGCAAGATAATATGCATTCTGGCACCAGCCGACTGGCTCTTCGTCAACAGTATTATTCCATTTGAAAGGGTTGGTACGTATGCTTGTAGGTGAAGTGGTGTCAAGTACCTCAACTAATTTATTTAAATCTTCCTCTCCCAGAAATTCCCTGGTTCTGCTTATAAACTCTTTAGGTAAATCCATATTTTATTTTTATTCATGGCAAAAGTAAAAGTAAATATCGTAATTTTAAAAAAATATTTGTCTCTTTGCAACCAAATAGAAAATGGTTACGTCTAACTTTATGAAAACAGAAACAAATAATTATAAGCAACAAAAAAACAATTATATGAAACATCTATTTTTAATCTTTGCTTTAATGCTGACTTTATTCTCTACATCAGCCTCAGGCGACAATGTAAAGCTAAATGTCAACGTAAATGATGGAAAAGATTCTGCTACTGTTATAGGTGTAGTCTCTGATTCCGATACGATTGATGGTGAGAGCGACACCGTTATGTATTCTAAGCCTCTTACCTCCTCTACATGGTATGATTCTAGTAATGATTGGGATTCTAGTCAAAATGCAATACCGATAGTGGCTATCATCTCTGTATTTGGTCTTCCGGTTTTTATCATTGCTATCTTCCTTTGGTTCAGATATAAGAATAATCAAGCTAAGTACAGACTGGCAGCTCAGGCACTTAGTGTGGGTCAAGAGATACCAAATGAACTCTTTAAAGAACCATCAAAAGATGATCAGATATTGAATAAAGGTATAAAAAATGCATTCCTGGGTATAGGACTAGGTGTCTTTCTATGGTTGTTGACCGGCACAGCGGGATTGGCTGCAATAGGATTCCTTATTTTCTGTCTGGGTATTTCTCAGATAATTATTGGTTATTCAGGCAGAAGTAGAGAACAAAATAAGGTAAGCGAACTTGATAAGTTCAAGAGTGATTATATGAAGAGAAAAGTATCTGAAAAGGTGAGTGAGGAGAGTAAACAAGAGCCATCTACTGATAAGCAAGAGAGCCAACCTAGTGAAAAGCCTTCGAATATTGTTGATACAGTAGAAGATAAAGAAGAAAATTAAATGGGTCAGATCAACGACATTGCTTTAGTAGCACAAGTTGTTGTGTTTAAAAACATAAAGGCGTTTGATACTTTGGTCAAGAAGTATCAATCGCCTATACGTAGGTTTTTCCTACACCAAACACTTGGCGATAGCGAACTAAGTGATGATCTTGCCCAAGAAACATTTATTAAAGCCTATACAAGTCTCTCATCATTCAAGAACCTTTCAAGTTTCTCTACTTGGCTCTATAGAATTGCTTATAATGTATTTTATGATTATATTCGCAGTAGAAAAGAGGAATGTGGCTTAGATACCTATGAGGTAGATGCTCAATATCACACAGAGCAGAAAGCTGTAGGTGAGCATATGGATCTTTATCTTGGCTTATCTCAACTAAAGGAGGTTGAAAGAAGCTGTATAACTCTATTTTATATGGAGGATTTGGCTCTTGATAGAATTTCGGATATAATGGGGATACCTACAGGTACCATAAAGTCCCATTTATCAAGAGGAAAAGAAAAACTAGCTAATTTTTTAAAAAATAATGGTTATGAAAGATAACAATGATGAACTTGTTGCTCGGTTCTTGCAATCAAGATGCAAGGAGATAGAGGATAATGACTTTTCTGAAAGAGTTATCAGAAATTTGCCAGAGAGAAGATTAGATATTTCAAGAATACTTAATTTTATATGTTTTGCAATATGTGCATTCTTGTTCATTAAATTCGATGGATTTATTATCATATTTGAATTCGTTTCTGAACTTTTTGCAGCAAAGTCACACATCCTTTCTCAGGATATTAATTATAATTCACTGTTCATAGCATTTGGTGTATTACTTTGTATTGGAATAGAACGCATATGTTCTCTTAAATGGTAATTTGTTTTGAGAAGATAATATTGTACCTTTGTCATATTACATAAAGACAGATAAAATGAAACAATATCTTGATTTGCTAAATCGTATAATGACTGAGGGGGTACATAAAGAAGACCGTACCGGTACAGGAACAATTAGTGTATTCGGTCATCAGATGCGTTTTAATCTTGAAGAGGGTTTCCCTCTGCTCACAACAAAGAAACTTCACCTAAAATCTATTATATACGAACTACTATGGTTCCTCAATGGTGATACAAATGTAAAGTATCTTCAGGACCATGGAGTTAGAATTTGGAATGAATGGGCTGATGAAAATGGAGATTTAGGACATATATATGGTTACCAATGGCGCTCTTGGCCAGATTATAAAGGTGGTTTCATTGATCAGATAAGTCGTGCTATAGATGATATAAAGAATAATCCTGATTCACGACGTATAATAGTCAGTGCGTGGAACGTAGCAGATATTGATAACATGAATCTTCCTCCATGTCATGCATTTTTCCAGTTTTATGTTGCAGATGGTCGTTTGAGCCTTCAACTCTATCAGAGGAGTGCAGATACTTTCCTGGGAGTTCCATTCAATATTGCATCTTATGCTCTTCTACTTATGATGGTTGCACAAGTTACAGGACTTAAAGCAGGCGATTTCGTTCATACTTTAGGTGATACACATATCTATACCAACCATTTCGAGCAAGTTAAGTTGCAGCTAACTCGTGAACCACGTCCTCTCCCTAAAATGAGAATCAATGCGGATGTGAAAAGCATCTTTGATTTTAAGTACGAGGATTTTGAACTTGTCGATTATGATCCGTGGCCACACATATCAGGATCAGTTGCCGTTTAAATCACAATCCATTTCAAGTTATGTCATGTATTTCTATTATAGTAGCAGTAGCCGATAACTATGCTATCGGCTATTCTAACAAACTCATTTATTGGCTTCCTGATGATCTGAAGCGTTTCAAGGCACTTACATCAGGTCATACAATAATAATGGGTCGTCATACCTTTGAGTCATTACCGAAGGGTGCTTTGCCAAACAGACGTAATATAGTTCTCTCGAGAAGCAATAACTCCTTTCCCGGATGTGACAGTTTTAGTTCTTTGGAAGAGGCTTTGGATTCGTGTAAAAACGATGAAGAGGTGTTTGTTATCGGAGGTGAGACTTTGTACAGAGAGGCAATTTCTAAAGCAAATAAGCTATATATAACCCATGTCTATGATATTCCTAAAAATGCTGATGCCTTCTTTCCTGCTATAAAGATGGATGAATGGGAAATAAAAAATAGGGAAGATCATCCAATCGATGATAGACATCCCTATAATTTTAGTTTTATCAATTACGAAAGACTTTCTAATTAATCTTTCTCCTCCATATCTAATATGGCCATTTGACGGTTTATTGCTTCGTTGAATGAAATAATAGTTTCAGAACGAGCAAGACCTAATGGTTGTAATTTGTCATGAATAATGCTCAGAAGATGGTGATTGTTCTTAGCATATATCTTTATGAACAGATCATATTGGCCGGTTGTAAAATGACATTCAACAACTTCAGGTATCTTCTTTAAAGCCTCTGCAACAGAGTCAAATTGTTCAGGATCTTTAAGGTATAGGCCAATATATGCACATGTTTCATAACCAATCTTTTCTGGATCCAAAATAAACTGTGATCCTTTAAGTATACCTAAATTGGTCAGCTTCTGGATTCTTTGGTGGATAGCAGCACCAGACACATTACATGCTCTTGCAACTTCAAGAAAAGGGATTCGAGCGTTATCTGCAATAAGTTTTAAAATCTGCTCATCCAAGCTATCTAATTGATGATGTCCCATTTATATATTAATTATATTTTTTGCAAAGATAAAGTATTTATCTATCATATTAATGCATAGAATATAACTTTTATTTGTTTATTATTGAGAAATTGATAGTATATACTATTTTTGTATGAAAAATGTGACAATGAGATATTCTATATTTTTTTTGGTATTTATTATATCTTCAAACCTGTTTGGTCAGAAGTTTGATGACTTCTTCAATGGTAAGAGTCTTAGAGTTGATTATATATTTGCAGGCGATAAAGCCAGGCAGAATATATATCTTGATAAATTATCATCTAGTGAGGAATGGGCAGGTAGAAGAGACAACCTATCTGAGTTACCATTAAAAGGTAATGGTGACATAACTGTAGTAGATAAATTGAGTGGTGATACCATATACCGTACATCTTTTTCAAGTCTTTTTCAGGAATGGCTTTGTGAGCCGGAAGCCGCAAAGGTAAGTCGTTCGTATGAAAATAGTTTTCTTATTCCTTCTCCAAAGAAAGAGTGCATTGTTACTGCAAGACTCTTTGATAATCATCAAAGAACAATTTCCGAATTTACTCATGAAATAAATCCAAACGATATCCTTATCGAGAATAGCGATAAAAAAATTGCATTACCACATAAATATCTTTTAAAGAGTGGCACTCCTGAGAATTGTATAGATGTTGCCATATTAGCAGAAGGATATAGGGTAGATGAGATGGAGATATTTTATAAGGATGCGCAGGCTGCAGCCGACGCCATATTCAGCCACGAACCTTTCAAGAAATATAAAGATAGATTTAATGTAGTTGCAGTAGCCTCTCCTTCAGTAGATAGTGGAGTGAGTGTCCCTGGAAAGGGAGTTTGGAAAAACTCAGCTTTTGAATCTCATTTCAATACATTCTATTCGGACAGATACCTAACAACAAGTAATGTGAAGAAGATTCATGATGCTCTTTCAGGAATACCTTATGAACATATAGTCATTCTTGCTAATACTGATACTTACGGTGGTGGAGGAATATACAACTCTTTCACATTGACAACTGCCCATCATAAAATGTTTGCTCCGGTTGTGGTTCATGAGTTCGGGCATAGTTTTGCCGGTCTTGCTGATGAGTATGCATACGATGAGTCTCCTTCTCCTATATACCCATATTCAGTCGAGCCATGGGAGAAGAATATAACAACAAAGGTTGATTTTGATAAGAAGTGGAAGGATATGATTGATGCTAAGGTAGAAGGAGTGGGACTTTACGAAGGTGCCGGTTATACAAAAAAAGGTATTTATCGACCAGCCGAAGAGTGCCGTATGAAGATAAACGAGACAAAAGCCTTTTGCCCGGTATGTCAGCGCGCTATAGAGAAGTTGATAAAATTTTATACTGAATGATAGAAATAAGGAGAATATATAGTTGTGATGAAGAATATTGCTTTGTTGAATCACTCCTTGAGTCTGCTTTCCCCATTGATGAGAGAAGAGACCGAGATTGTCAGAGAAGCTATACAGATGTAAAAAGCAACTTTAAGGCAAATATCATTACTAGCGATGGAGTTCCTATAGGATTGATAAATTATTGGGATTTAGGCTTTGTATACTACATTGAACATTTTGCTATACAATCTTTATTCAGGAATCGTGGGTTTGGTGAGGGCACCATTGAACAGATTAAGAGAGAACTTTCAGACAAACCGATAATTCTTGAGGTTGAGATTCCGATCGGTGACATTGAGAAGAGACGGGTAAACTTCTATAAAAGGAATGGTTTTAAGCTGAATAATATAGAATATAAACAGCCACCATATAGAGAAGGTGGCTGCTGTATTAATATGAATATAATGTCGTATAACTGGAATTCAGAACTTAATGTTTCCGAAGTTATAAATGAACTATATAGTCAGGTATACAACTTTACTAAAGTTTCCTGACACTCAATTTAAATCGTAAGTAATACATAATTCCTGCGCTTGTAAGTCCGAATGGGAAAGCCATCCATATTCCGACAAGTCCCCAGTTGAGTATAAATGCAAAGAAATATCCTACAGGTAGTGATATTAGGAAGTATGCTATGAAAGCATACAACATTATAGGTTTTACATCTGCAATACCTCTAAGTGCATTGGCGTAATTGCATTGCAGGCCATCTCCAAACTGATAAATCAGCATAGGTATTACAAGTTGTGCAACTAATATTCCTACTTCCAAATTATCAGTGAAAAGAGCACCCAATTCATTTCTGAGTATGAATATTGGCAAGCATGAAGTTATTGATAAAACCATTATTATATGGAAACCGGCACTTGATGTGTGCTTTACTGAATCTATGTCATTCTGGCCCTTGAAGTTGCTTACGCGAATAGCTACAGCTGCTCCCATCCCATAGTATATCATGAAACATAGCTGTGATACAGTAAGCATTATCTGATGAGCTGCAAGTGCCATAGTACCTATCCATCCCACCATTATAGTGCTTAGGCTAAATGATGCTGTCTCCATACCCATCTGTAGAGCTATAGGCCATCCAAAACGGTTGAGTTTTATAAATTCTCTCTTGTTAATAATACTCTCTTTGAAACCTTCACGATAGCAGTGGTATTTCTTAGCTTTAAAGAATACAATAGCAAAGACAATAACCATAACTATTCTTGATATCAGGTAGATAGTCCTGCACCTACAAGCCCCATTTCAGGAGCCCCAAATTTTCCATATATCAGTATGTAGTTACCAAAAATATTGAGAGCATTGCCTCCAATAAGTATCCACATAGATACATTTGTATCTGTTATGCCATCTGCAAACTGCTTGAATCCATTGAAGAGCATTACGAATACTAGGGAAATCAGTAGTATTATGTAGTATGGTCGAATTATGGGAATTAGTTCTTTAGGCTGTCCCATTTTATCGAGTGATATGTATACTATCAACATTATAAATGTAAGAAGCAGTGCTATTAATGTGTTTGCAAAAAGACTGTTTTTCAAGCTGCTGCCTACCTCTGTCACCTCTCCTTTTCCATATAGGTCACCAACAATAGGAGTGAGGCCGTATGAGAATCCCATTGCAAAGATTATTGCCAGGGTGAAAACATTATTCACAAAACTGGCTGCTGCTAGTTCTGTAGTACTATGGTGCCCTATCATCAGTGTATCGGCAAAGCCAAGAACTATCATGCCTATTTGGCCTATAATAATTGGAATACCTACAGTAAAAAGAGACCTATAATATTTTGAATAGTTTTTCAGTGAGAAATTCATTTTTTTGCCTTATAGTATAGTGTAGAGCTATTATTTGGAGTAAAAGTCTTTTTCGCTACCATCTGGATATGATCAGCATCAACACTACGATATTTTTCAACCTCATTATTAATATCTTCTGCATTACCAAGAAGTTCAAAGAAAGCAAGATTTGTTGCTACATTAAGATAGTTCATGTTACTGAATATCTGCTCGCTTTCATATTTGTTTTTAACCTTATCAAGCTCATTCAGAGGTAGCTCGCTGTTTTTTATAGCTTCAAGTTCTTCCCAAATAGCTTTCTCTGCATCCTTTAGAGAGATACTTGGAACAGGTTTGCCTGATATATGGAATAACCCCTCTTCAACACTCCCTGAAATGTATGCATCAATATTACTGAAGAACTTTTTCTCCTGAACAAGATTTTGAATGAAGCGGCTTGAACGTCCATTGCTTAGCAGGTCGCTCAACATGTCGTAAGCATAATAATTCCTATCCTTTCTGTTGCTCATGTGGAAAGCCATATATATAGCATCAACAGGAACATTGCGTTCAACTGTCTCTCTTCTCTCCTGCAACTGCTCCGGTTCTTTAATAAGATTACGTTTTATCACATCTCTTCTCTGAATAGGACCGAACCATTTCTCTGCCATTGCTATTGTCTCTTCGAAGGAGATATTGCCTGTCACTGCGAGAATGGCATTATTGGGTGCATAGTGGCTAAAGAAGAAGGAACGTACATCCTCCATGGTAGCATTTTCTATATGACTGATTTCCTTACCAATAGTTGGCCATTTGTATGGATGTACTTTGTAGGCCATATTTCTTACGATATGCGATGTATCACCATAAGGCTGGTTGAGGTTTCTCTGCTTAAATTCTTCTATAACAACCTGTCTTTGTACTTCCAGACTCTTTTCGTTGAAGTCTAATGAAAGCATACGGTCACTCTCAAGCCAAAATGCAGTCTCCACATTCTGAAGTGGCAGAGTTATGTAATAGTTTGTGATATCATTGTTTGTCCAAGCATTATTCTCACCTCCAGCATTTTGGACATGAGTGTCATAATCGGGTATATTAACAGAACCTCCGAACATGAGATGCTCAAAGAGATGTGCAAAGCCGGTATGATTCTCATCTTCATCTTTAGCACCTACATCATATAGAATGTTCAAGGCAACCATCTGTGTTGTCTTGTCTTGTGAGTGTACTATGCGAAGACCATTGTCAAGAGTATGTTTGTTAACTTGTATCATTCTACAACTGTTGCTTTCAGTATTCTGATATCATTAGTAGGGCGATCAGCTCTGCCTGTCTTGCTATTCTCAATTTTTTCTATAGTGTCCATTCCCTCAATAACCTCTCCGAATACAGTGTATGCTCCGTCAAGATGTGGTGTACCTCCTATAGTAGTATATGCATCAATCTGTTTCTTTGTGAACTTGAATGGTCCCTCCTCCATAGCCATTGCACTAGCCTGAGACTCTAAAGTATCCTGAAGTTCGAGAAGCCCTTCATTATCTCCGGCTTTTCTCATCTTGTATATCTCCTTCATATGCTTTTGTGCAAGTGAGTTGAATATATTCTCTTCACGCTGCTCATTTATCTGGTTCTCCATATCAAGCAGTTTTGGCTCGGTGAACTTCCTTCCGGTTACGATATAGAACTGGCATCCAGATGAAGCCTTTTCAGGATTCACCTCATCTCCTTGACGTGCAGCAGCTAAAGCTCCTTTTTTGTGAAAAAGTTCATTGTTGAATTCAGCAGGTATAGTGTAACCTACATCTCCGGCCCCTAAAGTCGCAGTATCTGAAGCATTTTTGCTCTTAGGATCACCAGCCTGTACCATAAACTGTTTGATTACTCTATGGAATAGAGTACTGTCATACATACCCTCTTTTACCAGTTTGATAAAATTCTCCTTATGTTTAGGAGTCTCGTTATAAAGTGCTACGGTAAAGTCACCAACATTTGTTTCGAACTTTACAATGGTTTGGTTTTCTGAGCTCATATTTTTTGAATTGTTTTTCGTACTAGCACCACATGAGGTGATAGCAGCGATTATTATACAAATAATTAAAAATCTGCTTGCTTTCATAGCTTGTTGATTTTAAGTAGACAAAAATACTAATTAATAGTGTAAAAACAATTATGGAAAGGCCCAGTTCTTAAAAGAAAACTGAGATACAAGCAGCTATGTATGCTCTATTTTGTTTACATTTGCATAAATGATTATCTGACAGAATGAAGAAAAAGTATATACGTTGGATTTTATGGATAGCTGCATCGCCATTCATCTTATTCATTATTCTATGTGTACTTATCTATTTGCCACCTATACAGAATTATTTAGTAGATAAGACAGCGGAAATAGCATCCGAAAAGACTAAGATGAATATTTCTGTAGGTCATGTCTCCCTGTCTTTCCCTTTGGATCTGGTGATGACCGACGTTAAGGCGACTTCGGCTGCTAGAGATACCTTGCTAGAGGTAGATAGGCTACAGGTAAAAGTGCAACTGTTTCCTTTGTTCAAAAAGAATATAGAGATAGACGCTGTCTCTATAAAAGATGCGTATATAAATAGCATGGAGATTATTCATGGCATGACTGTAAAAGGTACTCTTGGAGAATTCTATCTAGCTAGCCATGGAATTAAACTTGATCCTGAGACTGCAGTACTCAATGATGTACTTCTTAAAAATTCCAAGATATCTCTCTGCATAACAGATACAACCTCTCAAGATACTGCAAAGAGTAAACCTTCGTATTGGAAATTTAAGCTCAAGAAAATCGATGTACAAAATGTAGATTTTGAATTCAGCTCACCGCTTCAGAATACTCACTTGAAGGCTTATCTTAAGAAAAGTGCTATGAGAAACGGGTATATAGACCTTCATAAACAGCTATACTCGATACAGACACTATATGTTGATAATGGAAATCTCCGTTTTAATGATATCAAAAAAAATGTGGCAGACACGGCTGCTGTTAAATTTGGGGGAATTGATCCGACCGATATAAGGTTGGCAGATATAAATATTCAATTAGATTCTCTCTTCTATCGTGGCAGCAACATAAAGGCTAACTTAAGGAAGGTCTCCTTTAAAGAGACCAACTCAAGGTTTAGTCTAATATCAATGAGGGGAAGGATAAAGTCTGATGATAAGGTTATTGATATTCCTGAACTAGAGATTAATACCAGCGATTCTTATCTAAATATGCGTGCCTCCATTGATTGGGATGCTTTTGAAAATTACAATCCGGGTAAAGCATCTTGCCGTTTGATGGCTGAGATAGGTAAGCCCGATATGATAAGGATGATGGGTGGAGCTGATAAGGAATTCATAAAGAAATATCCATCTATGCCTTTAAAGATTATGGCTGGAGTGGATGGAAACATGAAGAGCCTGAACATAACTTCATTCCATGCTCTCATACCAAATTCCTTCGATTTATTGATGAAGGGTAATATCAACAATGCTATTAACGATAGAAAAAGAAATGGGAAAATTACTCTAAATGCAAAGAGTGATAATATAGATTTTCTGGCACCTTTTGCAGGAGGTATGGTAATACCTTCGGGAACAAGTCTTGACGGAACGTTCATACTGAAGGGGACATCTGTAGATACAGATATGCTTTTGAAACAGTTTAATTCTAAAATAGTAACCGATTCAATATTCGGAACCGCTGAAATAAATGAAGAATTACCTAAGATAAAAGGTTTTGAAGTGCAGAATACTCTGCGTATGCTGGCTTCTATGGATTGGAAAAAGGAGAGCTATGAGTTTGACCTTTCTGCTAATGAGTTTGACATTCATAAGTTTTTTCCTGTTGACTCAATGTATACTTTCACTGCAAATGCTTATGCAAAAGGTCAAGGATTCGATATGTTCTCTAAGAAGACATCTTTGTTTGCCAATGCATCTGTTAAGAAGTTCAATTATGGCTCTTATAATTTAGGAGGATTGATCTTTGATGCTTCTCTAGCCGAAAATAAGGTTGAAGCAAAGGCTTCTATTGATAATGCAGTAATGGATGTAGCTACAGATCTATCGGGAATACTTCAAAAGAAGAGGATATATATGGATCTCGATGCAAATGTAAGACGTCTTGATTGGCAGAAGTTGAACATGGTTGATGTGCGTTTGCAGACATCACAGAATGTAAGGCTCTCTTTTGATACAAATCTGGACAAGAACCTTACTTTTGACGCATCGATGACAAATACTTATGTAATTGCACCTAAAAGGACATTCAAGCCAAAAGACCTATACTTGGGTATGAAGACTACCGCTGATTCTACTCATGCTTATGCTAGAGCCGGTGACTTGGACTTCTCTATATCTTGTAGGGATAATATTAACAAGTTGTCTGGTAGCGTTACAATGTTTTTCGACAAACTATTGAAGCAGTGGGAAGATAAGCACATAGACCAAGAGGCTTTAAAGAAATATCTGCCTTATGTATGTATGACTATATCCGCTGGTAAGGACAATCCTCTGTACAACTATCTTGCAATGAATAATATTGCTTTCAACAAGCTTTATATGGATATTGACTCTTCACCGGAAGAAGGTATAAACGGATCTTCATATCTATATGGATTGCATAATGACAGTCTAACACTTGATACAATATATCTGGATATAGAACAAGATGCCGAAGGACTTAAATTCTATAGCGGTGTGACCAGTGTTGCCCGAAAGAGCCAGGATGCTTTTGATGTCTCACTTGAGGGCTCTTTTGGAGCTAATAAGGCACAGCTTCTGGTAGAATATCTTAATGGGAAGAAGGAACAAGGTGTATATTTGGGAGTGATGGCCGATCTATATAAACATGGAATAAACCTCCATTTCTATCCTGAACATCCTACAATAGTATATAGGTCATTCAACCTTAATCCAGACAACTATGTTTTCCTTGGCAATAAAGGTGAAGTAAATGCTAATGTGCAACTTGTTGATGAAAAAGGAAGTGGATTGAACTTCTTTACAAGTAACAATGACTCAACAGCATTGCAGGATATGACTCTTGAACTTTCGAATATTAATCTAGATGAGTTTAGAAGAGTTCTCCCTTATATGCCTAATATGCAAGGTAAGCTTGCCGGTGATTTACACTACATAAAGACTAAAGAGCACACTACAGTAAGTAGTACTATGCAATTGAACCAGTTTGTTTTTGAAAAGAGCCCTTTGGGCAATTGGGAGATGAATGGTGTATACATGCCTGGTGATAATAATGATCATCATATTGATGGCTTTATAACAAAAGATGGCGTTGAGGTGATGAAGATTAACGGTATGTACCTCAGAGGTGAGGAAAATAAGGGTAGTGTAAATGCCACGGTTGATCTGGAGCATTTCCCTCTTGATGTAATCAATCCTTTTGTTCCTGATAATTCGCTAGAGTTTACCGGTGACTTCGATGGCACACTCTCTATGAAAGGAGATCCTTCGAAACCATTGTTTAATGGTAACTTAGCTATGGACTCTGTCTCAATGTTTATGCCTGAACTTTCTGCACGATTCCAATTTGATAACCGTCCGGTACAGATGGTTGACAGTAAGATGACATTCGACCAGTTCAAGATATTCTCTAAGGGTAAGAATCCATTCATTATAGACGGATATGTGAATTTTGCTGATTTAAGTAAGATAAACATGAACTTAGGAATGCGTGCAAGGAATTACGAACTAATCAATGCACCACGCACACGTAGGTCAATAGTCTATGGAAAGATGTATGTTGATTGCGATGCACGACTTCGAGGACCACTGCAGGAGTTGGTGATGAGGGGTAATATGAACATACTTGGGAAGACTAACTTCACATATATCATGAAGGATTCACCACTTACAGTGAACGATAGGCTGAATGATATGGTGAAATTCATTAATTTCAAAGATACAACGGAAGTTCGTAAAACTACTCTGACACCGGTATCTATAAACGGAATGGATGTATCTATGACAATGCATATCGAGCAGGCTGTTCAGGCTAGGGTGGATCTTACTGCTGATGGATCAAACTATATGATGCTGGAAGGAGGTGGCGACCTGGCATTCCAATATACTCCTCAGGGAAATATGATATTAAACGGACGCTATTCACTGATAAGTGGAGAGATGAAATATGAGATACCTGTGATTCCCCTGAAGACATTTTATATTCAGAATGGAAGCTATATAGAGTGGACAGGAAACCCAATGAATCCTACTATGAGTATCACTGCTACGGAGCCAATGAGATCAAATGTCTCTGAGAATGGGCAGAGTGGTCGTATGGTGACATTCAATGTGGGAGTAAACATCACAAACCAGCTTGAAAATCCAGGACTGGCATTTATCTTATCGGCAGCCGATGATGCAACTGTTCAGGAGCAACTAAACTCTATGAGTCTTGAGGAGAGAGGAAAGCTTGCTGTTACAATGCTTGTCACAGGTATGTATATGGCAGAAGGAAACTCTACAGGAGGATTTAATGTTAACAATACATTGAACTCGTTTCTACAAAGTGAGATATCGAATGTAGTTGGCAAGACTATGGATATAAATCTCGGTATGGAGACTGTTGATGATGGTGAGAGTGGCAACAAACGAACAGATTATAACTTCCAGTTTGCTAAGAGATTCTGGAATAACCGATTTAGAATAGTCATTGGCGGAAAGGTATCTACCGGAAATAGTGCTCAACAAGATGAGACATTCATAGATAATGTATCTATAGAATATCGTTTGGATAATAGTGGAACCAGATATGTCAGATTCTTCTATGATAAGAACTTCGATAGCATACTTGAAGGTGAGATTACAGAGACCGGAGTAGGTATTGTCCTCAGGAAAAAGATGACTCGTCTGGGAGAACTGTTTATATTTAAAAGGAGGGAAGAAGATGTCACAGAAAGTAAGTAACATATTATTGATTCTTCTAGTACTAGTAGTTACTTCTTGCTCTACAACGAAAAATCTACCTGAAGGGGAGAAGCTCTATATAGGAATAAAGAAGACTACTATCAATAATGAAGATAAGAGTAATGCCGGTATAACAGCTATGGATGAGGTCTTGGCTGCATTGAACTACCCACCTAACGGTGCAATACTTGGTAGCAGTTCTTATAGATTCCCAATTCCTTTTGGCTTATGGGTATACAATGATTTTGTGAAATATCAGGATAAAAAAGGTATTGGTAATTGGATTTTCAAAAAAATGGCTGCTGATCCCGTTCTGTTATCTGAGGTTAATCCGGATACTCGTGTAAAAGTGGCATCTAACTTATTGCATGACTATGGTTTCTTTAATGGTAATGTAGGCTATTCTGTAGTAGATATGAAGAACCCTAAAAAAGTTAAGATAGATTACTCTATAGATATGGGGAAACCATATTTTCTTGACTCAGTGGAGTATGTTGGCTTTACTAAGGATGCAGATAGCCTGATTTACTCAAAGAAAAACCCTAGTTTGTTAAAAAAGGGTGAGAACTTCAGTGTTATACTACTCGAGAATGAGCGTCAGAGGCTAAGTGAACTTTTCAGAAATAACGGATATTTCTATTACCGTCCTGATTTTATTACTTATCAGGCAGATACTATACAACGCCCGGGCTTTGTGAGTCTTAGGGTTTTGCCAATCCCTGGATTACCTAATATAGTAAATAAAAGGTATGTCATAGGAAACACATCTGTATATATGAACGGATATAATGGAGAGACTCCTAATGACTCTGTTGAGTATAATGGCATGAAGTTGTTCTATTCAGGAAAAAGACCTGGAATTAGCCCATCGGTTTTACGCAAAAGGTTGCTTTTGCGTAAAGGAAGATTATATTCACAAAGAAGGCACACTAGTACTCAGGATGCTTTAGCACATCTTGGAGTATTTAAATATAGTGAGTTCAGATATACTCCTAAAGATACGCTCCCTGGTTGCGATACTCTAAATGTAGTAATTAATACTATGTTTGACCAGCCATACGATGGAGAGCTACAGTTCAATGTTACCACTAAGAGTACTGACCAGACAGGTCCTGGAGCAGAGCTCAATCTAAGCCGAAGGAACTTCATGCGTACAGGTGCAAGGCTGAACTTCCAGTTGAAAGGTTCCTATGAATGGCAGACAAACTCTTCGGGAATGGGTGATAACTCAAAGATGAATTCATATGAACTTGGTACATCTGTATCATTGGAATATCCAAGCTTGCTACTACCATGGAAGGTGAAGGAGAGCAGACGAAACCTCCAGTCGCATACAACTTTTAAACTCTATGCTGACCAATTGAACCGTGCACGTTTCTTCAAGATGCTTTCATTTGGTGGTACAGTATCCTATGATTTAAAAAAGAAAAGAGTTTGGAAACATGTTATAACTCCATTTCGTTTGACCTTCAATACCTTAGAGAGTACTACAGCTAAGTTCGACTCAATAACAACCCAGAACAAGTCTCTGGCCATGAGTCTTGGAAATCAGTTTATACCTGCTATGAGTTATGATATTACCTACGATAATACTCCTTTAAAGAAACGTCATAACTTATGGTGGAACAGCTCTATAACATCGTCAGGAAATGTTACTTCTCTTCTCTTTGCTGCTATGGGCAAAGGATTCAATGAGAAGGAAAAGAAATTGCTGAACAGTCCATTTGCACAGTTCCTTAAGTTTACTTCCGAGATAAGATGCCTCTTCAATGTTGGTGCAAAACAGCAAATTGCTACAAGACTTATGGGGGGTGTGATATACTCGTATGGAAATATGAGTGTGGCTCCATATAGTGAACAGTTTTATATAGGAGGTGCAAATAGTATACGTGGATTTACAGTACGTTCACTAGGTCCCGGCTCATTTCATCCATCAGCAGAAAACAGATATGGATATATTGATGAGACAGGAGATATTAAATTTGAAGCTAATGTAGAGTATCGTTTCCCTCTGCTTGGCAGCCTTTATGGAGCTACCTTCCTTGATGCAGGAAATGTATGGCTTTTGAAAAAAGATGATGAGCGTCCTGGTGGAGAATTTACAATGAGTAACCTGGGAAAGACTATAGCTTTGGGAACCGGAGTGGGATTGAGATATGACCTTACTTTCTTGGTTTTAAGACTTGACCTGGGTATTGCGCTACATGCTCCATATGATACAGGAAAGAAAGGTTATTACAATATACCTAAATTTAAAGATGGATTAGGTTTGCATTTTGCAATTGGATATCCATTTTAGTAGTAAAAGAGCAATTTGTATCCTTTTTTGACTGATTTATTATTTAATGAATCAGTCAAAAACCTTACTTTTGTAGAATCAAACATTATTTTTAAATAAAAAATTATGAAACCAACCCTTTTCTTACTTGCTGCCGGTATGGGTAGCCGTTATGGAGGCTTAAAACAACTTGATGGTCTTGGTCCAAATGGAGAAACTATTATGGATTATTCAATATATGATGCTATCCATGCTGGTTTTGGTAAATTAGTATTTGTAATTCGCAAAGATTTCGAACAAGATTTCCGTGATAAAATTATATCTAAATATGAGGGTCATATACCTTGTGAACTTGTATTCCAGGGACTAGATTCTCTTCCAGAAGGTTTTACTTGTCCTGAAGGACGTACAAAACCATGGGGTACAAATCATGCATTGATGATGGGTGAAGGTGTTATCAATGAACCATTCGCTGTTATCAACTGTGATGACTTCTATGGTCGTGATTCATTCCAGGTTATGGGAAAATATCTTTCAGCTCTTCCTGAAGGCTCTAAGAATGTATACTCTATGGTCGGCTTCCGCGTAGGCAATACTTTGAGTGAAAGCGGTACTGTATCTCGTGGTGTATGTGGTACAAACGATAACAACTTACTAACTTCTGTTGTTGAGCGTACAAAGATTCAACGTATTGATGGTGAGGTGAAATATCTTGATGAAAACGAAAATTGGGTGGCAGTTCCAGACACTACTCCGGTAAGTATGAACTTCTGGGGATTCACTCCTGACTATTTTGCATATAGCAGTGATTTCTTCAAGGCATTCCTTAGTGATCCTAAGAATATCAGCAACCTTAAAAGTGAATTTTTCATTCCACTTATGGTTGATAAATTGATTAATGAAGGAACAGCTACAGTTGAAGTTCTTGATACTACAAGTAAATGGTTTGGAGTTACATATCCTGAAGATCGTCAGAGTGTAGTAGATAAAATCCAGGCTTTGGTTGAAGCTGGAGAATATCCAGAGAAACTTTTCTAATATCAATAATTATATATTTCCGCTCCTGTTACAATTTAATAACAGGAGCATTTTTTGTATCTATCAATAATATATTTAGTAAGGTAATTTGTTATAATAGAAAGGACTGATTTATCTCTTTTATATTTTAGGGTGAATTAGTTAAGAAACTATATTTATCTGAGAGATTAATTAATAATTATATAATAGGGATAAATGCCCTCATATATTAAATATCTTAGCTTTTCTATACATAAAGTAGTAAATAAATATATTGTTTTTATCTTTGTCGTTTAATTTCAATAATAATTAGGTATGAGTTATAATTTATTGAAGGGAAAAAGAGGCATCATATTTGGTGCTCTTAATGAACAGTCTATAGCATGGAAAGTAGCAGAAAAGGCAGTAGCCGAAGGTGCTACAATAACCTTGTCAAATACTCCTGTTGCAGTTAGAATGGGTGAAGTATCAGCTTTGGCTGAAAAGCTTAACTGTAAAGTAATTCCTGCTGATGCAACTAATGTTGACGATCTGACTAATGTTTTCAGAGAGTCAATGGAAATTCTAGGAGGGAAAATAGACTTTGTATTGCACTCTATTGGAATGTCTCCTAATGTACGTAAAAAACGTACTTATGATGACTTAGACTATGATATGCTTGAGAAGACTTTAGATATCTCAGCTACATCATTTCATAAGATGATTCAGTCTGCAAAGAAACAGAATGCAATATCTGAATATGGTTCAATTATTGCTTTAACTTATGTAGCTGCTCAGCGTACGTTTTATGGCTACAATGATATGGCTGATGCTAAAGCTTTATTGGAATCAATAGCAAGAAGTTTCGGTTACATATATGGTCGTGAACATAATGTACGTATTAATACTATCTCTCAGTCGCCTACAATAACTACAGCAGGTTCCGGAGTAAAAGGTATGGATAAGCTATTTGACTTCGCCGACAGAATGTCTCCTCTTGGTAATGCTTCGGCTGATGAATGTGCTGATTACTGTATAGTAATGTTCTCAGATCTTACGAAGAAAGTAACAATGCAGAACTTATATCATGATGGTGGTTTCTCTAGTGTGGGTATGAGCTTCGTGCCATGGCAACCTATGAGAAGGGACTTGATGAATATAAAGACCCGGATGGTAATATCATTTATGGATGATAAATGATAATGATTAAAAGAGCGATATATATAATTATTTCAATATTCATTCTTGCTTCCTGTAACTATATAGGGAGCAAGATTGATACTACTCCAAAAAGAGCTATAAAGATAGCTAGATATGATAGGCTTCAGTATGAATATGTGGCTGCAAACAGTGTATCTGCATTGCAGCAAATGAATACTGAATATCCTCAAGCTACAAAACTTCTTATTGAAGAGGTGCTTTCAATAGGTAAAGTAGATGATGACCAGATAAATAATCGTATGAAAGATTATTTAAGTGATTCTACTTTACTAACCTTGATGGCAGATGCTGAAATGACCTTCAAGGATATGACTCCTATTGAGAGAGAGTTGAACAGAGGATTCAAAAAACTTAAAAAAGAACTTCCTGGAATAGTTATCCCTAAAGTTTATGCGCAGTTCTCTGCATTAAATCAATCAATTGTTGTTGGTGACAGTCTCTTGGGTTTTAGCATTGACAAATATATGGGAACCGACTATCCTTTATATAAAAGATTCTATAATGAGGATCAGTGCCGTTCTATGTGCAAAGAAAGGATTGCGTTTGATTGTCTGGTATTCTATCTTCAGAGCCAATATCCTATAAGTGTAAATCATAAAAGCACTCTTCTGGATGAGATGCTTTATAAGGGAAAGATCTATTGGATAGTCTCTAATATCCTTGAATACGACTCATTTGATGAAGGATTCAGATTTTCTAAAAAGGAGAGCAAATGGTGCCGTGAGAATAAGGATAGAATGTTAGGAGAGATAATACTGAGAGAGAAATCGTATGCGGGTGATATCTCACTTGCAACAAATTTTATAAAGCAGGATTCCTTGAAAATTATTTTGGGTGAAGATGCACCTCCATCATTGTATATATGGGCAGGCACAGAACTTATTGACAGGTATACACAACTAGACAGTGAAATTACAATAGATCAGTTGATTCATGCATCTGATTACAAAAGGATGCTTTCGGATATAAATATTAAATTTTAGTTTTATCGTAATAGAAAAAAATGGAAACAACACTATATCTTATACCAGTAACACTTGGTGATACATCTATTGAGAGTGTTCTGCCATCATATAATAAGAGTATAATACTTGAGATTAAGTATTTTATTGTTGAAGACATACGCTCGGCAAGACGCTTTCTTAAAAAAGTAGATAAAGATATAGATATAGATCAGCTTAACTTTTTCCCATTAAATAAACATACCTCTCCAAATGATATTTCAGGCTATCTGAAACCTCTACAAGAGGGTAACTCTATGGGTGTAATATCTGAGGCAGGATGTCCTGCTGTGGCTGACCCTGGAGCTGATGTGGTAGCTATAGCACAAAGAAACAATCTAAAAGTGGTACCACTTGTTGGACCTTCTTCTATAATACTCTCGGTTATGGGATCCGGATTTAGCGGACAGAGCTTTGCATTTCATGGATATCTACCTGTAGAACCGGGTGATAGAACGAGAAGGATAAAAGAACTTGAGCAAAGAGTATACTCAGAGAACCAGACTCAGCTATTTATTGAGACTCCATATAGAAATAACAAGATGGCAGAGGATATAGTAAAGAGCTGTCGACCAACAACTCGTCTTTGCATAGCTGCAAACATAACATGTCCTGATGAATATATAAAGACAAAGAGCGTAAAAGAGTGGATTGGTAAGTTGCCTGATTTATCAAAGAAACCTTGTATATTTTTAATATACAAGTAAATTACTCACATCTATGATGTGACGTTCTGTTCTTTCCAAATATTAGCTGCTATAGTTAGATGGTCAATCTCGTCTTTCATATATGTACTATATTTACCGATCTCTTTCTTAATCTCTTCAGGTGTAACAAACTTATACCTACGGTACTTTATATCCTCTCTCTTCTTTATAGGAAGAATAAAAAGTACTATATCTCTTCCTGTTGAAATAGAAGACTTATATTTTATGCTAAAACGTGGCTCAATATCTAGACGACATATGCCCAAAGTTAATGAGGATATGCGTTTCGCTTTATCAGCAAGGTTAAGAGAATCGAATATATTATCCTCTATAGGAGTATCGAGCTTGTTCCCCTGAAAGTAAGACAAACTTCTTTTTGATATCATTATTTCTCCATCACTTATAGCTATAACTCTTAGTATAGGTTGTTTGGTATGATTTTTGGAAATAAATCTAATTGTGATGAAGTTTGCAACAATAGCTAAAATGTAAATAATCGGCGGAATGATAAGAGTTAGTAGATTTAAATATACTTCTTCCAAAGGATGAAGTAGTATAAAGAGTGAAAAAGCCAACAGAATATAAACCATTGAGGAGATAACAATAAGTTGGCTAGCTACCTGATTAAGTATTGCTACCTTATAAAAAATAAACTTGTATAGTCTGTTTTCAATATTAGGGAATGAGACATATAGAAGTGAAATACAGAAAATAATAATCTCTAGAGTCAGCGGCACAGCATTTGTCGGGATAAGTAAATTGCCAGTAGTAATTTTTACTACAGAACATATAACAAGAGCTATGAAAGTATGAAGTAATACAATATTAGGCTGCTTAAGCGATTTTTTAATTTTAAGAATAGCAATACAGGCCGCACAAAATATTGTGCAACTATAAATTACATATTCGTCAATGAAAAAAATGCATAAAACCATGCAAATTATTGCTGGAAGCAATCCAACAAGCATGATTGAGCTTAATTTAATTACAGAATTCATCTTATATTATTAACTAATCTAAGTACCCTAGCATAATATAAACAAATTCATAGGTAAGGTTGTTTAAAAATTATTGTTTATTAAACATGTCTTTCAGCATGATATGATGATCGTGCCAATGGTTCGCTTTCAACTTTATCGAAACCTTTTTCTAATGCTATCTTTTTATACTTTTCAAAATCCTCAGGAGTAATATATTTCTTTACAGGATAATGTAGTCTTGATGGTTGAAGATATTGACCTATAGTAAGAATAGAACAGCCAATTTGCAACAGATTATCCATTACCACCTCAATCTCTTCTTCTGTTTCTCCTAATCCAACCATAATTCCAGACTTAGCCTTTATCTTTGCCGATGCAACTCTTTTTATAACCTTCAGACTTCTATCATAATCGGCAGCACTTCTGACGAGGGGACTTATTCTTTTTACAGTCTCCATATTATGGGATATTATGTCAGGCTTTTTCTCTATAATCATGTCAATAAGTTCCTCTCTTCCCTGAAAATCCGGAATGAGAACTTCTATGGTAATATCTGGATTTATTCTTTTAATCTCTTTTATTGTGCTTGCCCAATGTGAGGCGCCAAGATCAGGAAGATCGTCGCGGTCGACAGAAGTTATTACCGCATGCGATAATTTCATCATCTGAATTGATTTAGCCACATTTACGGGCTCATTAATGTCCAGAGCCAGTGGTTTCCCTGTCTGAGTGTTACAGAATTTACATGAACGTGTGCATATATTACCACCAATCATGAATGTTGCGGTTCCTTTTCCCCAACATTCACACATGTTAGGACATCTTCCGCTGCTGCATATTGTATGTAGATTGTTTGTCTCTACAATTCTTTTTGTATCTGAATAACGAGAGTTCGCTCCAATCTTAATCTTAAGCCAGTCAGGTTTTTTAATGTGTTCCATAGTTTTATGAAATTAAAGCGGATTTAATGTAAGAAAAACATTTAATCCGCTTTAATATATCTGATTTTATTTCAAATTTTGGTCAAAAAAGTTTACTATTCTTGTTAGAAGGTGCTTAGTCGTATTACCACCTCTTATTCCATGATTTCTGTTTGTATATATCTGCATATCAAATTGTTTATCTGCCTGAACCAACGCTTCACTATATTCAGCATTGTTTCTTAGATGGACATTATCATCTGCTGTACCATGTATAAGAAGTAACTTTCCACTTAGCTTAGGAGCTCTGTTTATAGCTGATGAAGCTTCGTATCCTTCCATATTCTCTTTTGGTGTACGCATGAATCTCTCAGTATATATTGAGTCGTAGAAGCGCCAATCAGTTGGAGCAGCAACAGCTACACCGGCTTTGAATATAGGTGTGCCTTCACTCATAGACATTAATGTATTGTAACCGCCATAGCTCCAACCCCATATACCTATTCTGTTACCGTCAATATATGATAAAGAAGAAAGATATTTTGCAGCTTCTACTTGATCTTCTGATTCCTGAATACCTATTTTTAGATATGTACTCTTCTCGAAATCGGAACCACGTCCACCTGTACCTCTACCATCTACACAAACAGATATATATCCATGTTGTGCAAGGTATGCTTCAAACATTCCTCCGTCGCGGCGAGAGCCGATATTCCATTTGTCAAGAACCTCTTGCGATCCTGGTCCGCTATACTGATGCATTATTACCGGATATTTTTTACTTGCATCAAAATTAGTCGGTTTAATAATCCATCCGTTAAGCTCAATACCTTTACTTGTCTTGAATTTGAAAAACTCCTTTGTTGGCATAGCAACTTTAGATAGTTTCTCATTAAGTTTCCTGTTATCAAGCATAGTAGACAATACTTTGCCATTGTTGTCATTTATTGTTACAACAGGGGGCGTAGTTGCATTGGAGAAAGTATTTATATAGTTCTTCAGACTCTTGCTGAATATAGCACTGTTAGTTCCTTTCTTGGAAGAGAGTAGAGTCTTTCTTCCCTTAGAATCAACTTTATATATTGCAGTTTGAGTAGGGTTACCTTCATTGCTTTCATAATAGAATGTACCAGTAGCCTTATCCCATCCAAGGAAACTCTTTACCTCAAAATTCCCTTTTGTAATCTGTTTCACAAGGTTTCCTCCGATTGTATAGAGGTAAAGATGATTGTATCCATCTCTTTCACTCATCATGATGATGTTCTCAGGGAAGAAGTTTACATTAGAGTATGCATCCTCTTTAATATATTGAGGATTTTTATCTCTAACCATTATTTTAGATACCTTACTTTTGGGGTTTGAGAAGTATAAATCGAACTGGTCTTGATGGCGGTTAAGCACCATAACAGCAAGAGCGTCAGGAGAGTCTGTAAACTTAATTCTTGGTATATAACTCTCTGCATCAATAGGTAGATCCATTTTTCTTGTTACCTTGCTCTTGATATCGAATGTATGTACAGAGACTTTTGAGTTATCAACTCCAGCCATAGGGTATTTATATTTATACTCCCCAGGATATGTTGCATTCTCATTTAAAGATGGGTTTAATCCTTTATACAATGGAAAAGAGTATGTAGGAACATTCCTCTCATCAAATTTCACATATGCAATCATCTTACTGTCGGCGCTGAAGTCGAATGCTCTGTTGAAACCAAATTCCTCTTCATAAACCCAATCTGGAATTCCGTTGAGAATCTCATTCATCTTTCCGTCTGTAGTAACTTGTGATTCGCTGTTCCCGAAAAGAAGTTTTACAAGATAGATGTTATTGTTGCGTACAAAAGCTATTTGTGTGCCATCAGGAGAGAAAAAAGGTACTTGTTGAGGACCACCTTCAGAAAGAGGCTCCATCTTATTGTTCTTTATGTCGAAAAGATAGTATTCGGCAGTGAAAGAGTGGCGATATATTGGTTTTGTATTAGTCTGAATAAGAATGCGTTTACCATCTGGAGAGAATATGTAGCCATCAATCGATTTATCAGTACAGTTGCGAGCTGTATTAACATCAAAGATGGTAGAGATCTCTTTCCCTGTCTTGAATGAGTATTGTACTATCTTTTTCCCGTCTATGCTAAGCTGTGAATAACTTTCTCCATCATCTAGAGGATTTATTCCACGAATATTTTCATTTCTGAAGGTACCATTTGACACATCATCTAGAGTGATAGTCTGAGCTTTAGAAACAAGCATTATAAGTGATAAAATAATTAATATGCTTAATTTTTTCATAATAAATATTTCTTAATTTAATACATGTTCGCAAAGTTAAGATATTCCGTGGGAATTTGTTTATATTTGTATCTAAATTAAGGAAATGGATAAGTTGAAAAGATACAATGATTTTTCTTCATTCATGATGGAACATTTTTCCTGCAAAGTTCAAAAAATCTCTATTAATGCAGGATTTACGTGCTAACAGGGATGGGAAAAAAGGTTTCGGCGGTTGCTCATATTGTAATAATCAAACGTTCAACCCTGCGTATTGTCATAATGACAAGACGGTATCACAACAGTTAGAGGAAGGAAAAGCCTTTTTTGCATACAAATATCCTAACATGAAGTACCTTGCATATTTTCAGGCCTATACCAATACATATGGTGAATTAGAAGAACTGAAACAAAAATATGAGGAGGCATTGAGTATTGATGGAGTTGTGGGTTTGGTGATAGGTACTCGTCCTGATTGCATGCCGGACTCTTTATTGGACTATCTGGAGGAACTTAATAATAGGACATTCTTGATTGTTGAGTATGGGGTAGAGAGCATCTTTGATGAGACTCTTATTAGAATAAACAGAGGGCATAGTTTTGAGGATTCTAAGAATGCTGTACTACGTACAGTCGGAAGAGGTATAAAGACGGGAATACATATGATTCTAGGGCTCCCAGGTGAGACTAAAGAGATGATACTATCGCAAGCGGATACTATATCGCAATTACCTATTACAACATTGAAACTTCATCAGTTACAATTGATAAAAGGGACTAGAATGGCAAAAGAGTATTTCGAAAACAACTCGGATTTTCATCTGTTTGATGTAGATGAATATATTGAACTTGTTATAGAATTCATACAGAGACTGAGACCTGACATTGTATTGGAGAGGTTTATATCACAGTCTCCTAAGGATTTATTGTTAGCTCCTGATTGGAATTTAAAGAATTATGAGTTTACACAAAAAGTGACAAACAGAATAGCCGAAGTTCAAGCTTGGCAAGGAAAGAAATATCAAAAATATTAAGTTTTATTATATAGAGAAAATGGAAATTGTAAGCAATATACACTATGTAGGTGTAAATGACCGTACTAAAACGCTTTTTGAAAGTTTGTGGCCATTACCAAACGGAGTTTCATATAACTCATATTTGATAGACGATGAAAGAGTTACACTTATCGATACTGTTGATTCGAACTTTTTTGAATTATTCTTGAAAAAGATACAATCAATTATTGGTGACCGTCCTATTGATTATCTTATAATAAACCATATGGAACCAGACCACTCCGGTTCAATAAATCTTATAAAGAAATTCTATCCTAACATAACTATTGTAGGCAACAAGAAAACTTTTGAAATGATAGAGGGCTTTTATGGTCCTGTAGGTGAGAAAGTGGTAGTTGCTGAAAATAACACACTGGAATTAGGTAAACGCACGTTGAAATTCTTTATGATACCTATGGTACACTGGCCAGAAACAATGGCTACATATGATATTGATGATGCAGTAATTTTCTCAGGTGATGCTTTTGGTTGTTTCGGCGCACTGAATGGCGGTGTAATAGACTCAAAAATTGATACTTCAATATATTGGGATGAGATGGTACGTTACTATTCCAATATTGTTGGAAAATATGGTTCTCCTGTTCAGAAAGCTCTTGATAAACTTAAAGAATTAAAGATTAATGCTATCTGCTCTACACATGGTCCTGTATGGACAACAGAGAGATGTAAAGTTATTGATATTTACGACCGTATGAGCCGCTATGATTCAGAAAAGGGTGTAGTTGTTGCATATGGTAGTATGTATGGAAATACAGCAGAGATGGCTGAACTGATTGCTCAGGAGCTTAATGAACTTGGAATAAAGAAGGTTGTTGTTCACGACGTGTCTAGAACTCCACATTCATATATCATTGCCGATGTGTTCAGATACAAGGGTATTATAGTTGGTGCTCCTACATATAATAATCAGATGTTTCCGGATATGGAGGCTCTTTTGAGTAAGTTGGCTGCAAGAGATATTAAAAATAGGGTATTGGGATTCTTTGGCTCTCACTCTTGGGCAAGTGCTGCTGTTAAGCGAATAGAAGAGTTCAACACAAAACTTAAGTTTGAAGTGATATCTGCTCCGGTAGATATGAAACATAGCATGAAGCCAGACGTTGCTCAACATTGTAAGGAACTAGCAAGAGCGATGGTAGAAAGACTTGATGCTGACCTTAAGAAATAAAAAACTATAAAAAATATCTCAGGAAAGATCTATAATGTGATTTCCTGAGATCTTTATATGCTATTATCTAATATTTATATTAAGCATTTTGCTGATGTACAGTAATTTGTGGAAATGGGAAGTCTATACCCTCTTTGTTGAATGTAGCATATACATTCTTATTCATATCAAAGAATACTTTCCAATAGTCATCAGCATTTACCCACACCCTTACTTTTATGTTAACGCTGCTTGCGGCAAGTTGGGCCAACTCTATAAAAGGTTCCGGAGTAGTGTGAATTCTCTTATCATTCTGTATAATGTTAAGTAAAATAGATTTTACTTTTTCAAAATCTTCTCCGTAATCTATACCAAAGTCCCATTCTATACGACGAGTCTCTCTATGGCTGTAGTTTGTTATGACACCACTGCTCATTGCCCCGTTTGGCACATAGACCAATTTATTATCAACAGTTACGAGTATAGTGTGGAATATCTGTATCTCTTGTACAGTACCTGCAGCACCATTTGATGCTTCAAGATAATCACCAACTTTGTATGGACGAAATATAAGTATAATGATACCACCTGCAAAGTTTTGAAGGTTTCCGGAGAGTGCCATACCTATAGCAACACCGGCAGATGCAAGTAGAGCTGCAAATCCAGTAAGTTCTATTCCAAGTTTCCCAATTACAGCAAGTATAAGCATTATCAACAATAATATGTTAACCATGCTTTTTAAGAAGGACTGAATGCTTGCGTCAATATTACGCTTCTCAAGAATTCTCGCAAATAGTTTGTTCAACCATTTTATAACATACCTTCCAACAATGAGAATAATTATTGCTGCAATTAATCTTTCTCCAAAGTCTATACCCAAACTAATTAGCTTATCCAACGCATTGGAAATCTGAATATTTGTGCTGCTAGTAAGATTTATCATACTTATTACTTAATAAAGTTATTATTTTTTATCGTCATTAAACTGATATTTTAGCAAAAATAGGAATTAATTGTAAATATAGAAGTCCACTTTTTAAGAAATAAGAACTCCTTTTCCTTGCCTGATTATTTCTAACTCCCCATTTGTACAATTAATAACGGTTGATGGTTCTATGCCTCCTATGCCACCGTCAATAATAATATCGGCATCATCGCCGAATTTCTCTTCAATGAGCTCAGGGTTAGTTATATACTCTATTTCATCATCACCTATAGGCAGTGTGGTTGTCATAATAGGGGCATTAAGTGCATTGACTATCTCTCGAATTATGTTATTATTTGGTACACGTATACCAACCTCTTTTCTATTACGGAAAATTTTAGGAAGATTATTGCTTGTATTGAGAATAAAAGTAAATGGGCCAGGAAGGTTACGACGCATAACCTTGAAAGTTGCATTATCAACCTTAGCATATTCACTTATCTTACTTAAGTCGTAACAGATAATAGATAGATTGTTTTTCCTGGGATCTATATTCTTAAGTTTACAGATTTTCTCTATAGATCTCTCTTTTAATCCATGACATCCTATAGCATACATTGTATCAGTAGGATATATTATTATACCACCATCATTGATTATATCAACTATACGTTCAATATCCTTAGGATTGTTGTTCGATTCATAGAGTTTTACTATCATACTATTTATTTTTAGATTTTTTTTCTCTCAATCTTTCTGCTATAGCCCATTGCAATGCTGCTTCATCTTCTTTCCCTAGTTTCATTAGGGCATCTCCTAAGAGTTCGTGAGCTTTGGGGTGTTCAGGTTTTATTGTAATTGCTCTGCTAAAGTCTGTTGCTGCACCATCCTCGTTGTTTGATTTGAGTCTGTTTTTCCCTCTGTTATAGAGCGCTTTGAAAGATGTTTGATTCAATCTTACAGCTTCATTGAGACATTTTTCAGCATCATGATAATTTCCATCATCATGAAGTGTTACACCTTTACGTATCCAGGCATCGGTATATAATGGGTCAAGATCAATAGCCTTATCATAGTTTGCAATTGCTGCGCGTGAATCATGGGCATTTACTATACATTCATTACCCATAATGAAGTATTCATGCGCATATTTTTTAAGGTTATCCTTTATGTTGTACATTTTCTCCTTAAGGGCAATATTTTCCTGCTTAAGATTAGTGATAGTGCCTAATTTCTTTCGTATAAATCTTTTAATTAGAGGTTTTTCTATATCGTATCTAGAATGTATGGCAATGAAAAAATGTTCAAGAAAGGCATCAAATTCACAATTATCAAAGCTTTTTATTGCTTCATTATATTCTATATCAGCTTGTGCCTTCTTCATTGCATTATCTATGGCTTGCTGATTGTTAAATCGTTTTGAAAACTCAACAATCTCAGGACGTACAAAGATGTCACCTTTTGTTATCTGCTTTTTAAGTTGTATTCCATCGAGTGATGTGCAGCGGCTTAATGCAACATAGGCCTGACCACCTGCAAATACTCCACCTGTGAAGTCGATTATAACATTGCTGAAAGTTAATCCCTGGCTCTTATGTATTGTTATAGCCCATGCTAATCTGATAGGATATTGTATAAAGACACCGAGTTCCTCCTCCTCAATCTTCTTCTCCTCTTCGTTATATGTATAGCGGATATTTCTCCAGCTATCCTTCATGACCTTACATTCACTACCTTCGTCTGTAATAACGTATATTCCACCATCTTCATCGATTCCTGAAATTGTTCCTATAGTACCGTTAACCCATCTTCTTTCATAGTCATTTTTTATGAAAATAATCTGTGCACCCTCTTTTAGGACAAGATCTACCTGCGTGGGAAGACTGCTTTCTGGAAAATCTCCCTTAATTTCACCTTTGAATGTAACAGCATCACCAGGCAGTTCTGAGAGTTTCTTATCGTTAATATAGTCAACAGTATCTCTTCTAGTAGCAAGGGTTATATACATATCATTTCCATCATCTTCTATGTCTCTGCTATATCTAGTATTTAGCAATTGAAGATCATATGAACCTGCACTGTTGGTACGTATATGATCTAATACATTAATAAAAACCTTATCTTTCTGACGATATACTTGCTTTAGCTCTATTGACACAAGGTCTATTTGACTAAATACATTTGCAGAGAAGAAGTATGGAGTGCGATAAAATTTGCTTATAATCTCCTTTTCATCACTCTTTATTACCGGTTCCAACTGAAAAACATCACCTACGAACATAACTTGTTTACCGCCGAAAGGTTCACGCATGTTCTGTGAGTATACCCTTAACACTTTATCAATGAAATCAATAATATCTGGTCTTACCATTGATATTTCATCAATGATAACAAGTTCTACCTCTTTAATAAGTTTTCTATGTGCAGAGCTGTACTTTAGAAATTTCTGTAGATTTCCGTTTCTAATGCTGAAATTAGGATCATCTGGTAATAATGGATAGAAGGGAAGTTTGAAAAAACTATGTAGTGTACATCCTCCAGCATTTATTGCTGCCACTCCTGTAGGAGCAAGTACAATATGTTTCTTCTTTACATTCTGACAAACATATTTCAAGAATGTGGATTTACCGGTGCCAGCTTTACCGGTAAGGAAAATAGATTGGCGGGTATATTTTACCAATTTTAGAGCCTCTTGAAATTCTTTATTGTCAGTACTTAATTGCATTACTCAATGAAATGGATTATAAGATTCAAAAATAATAGATATTTTGCCACTCACAAAATTAGCTATCCGTTTATATGCTTATTTATATATATAAAGTGGAGAATGATGGATATACAACTACCTTATAAACTAGATATAACTATACATCTCTTTGAATATTACACTATATCTGTTGTGCTTAATTAATGATAAGGAAAAAAATCTCTCTTTTTCGTAGGGTATTTCTTTTATAAACCATCTTAATATAAAGGGATATAAAAACAACTTTAAAAATAAAGTATTATGAAAAGTGGTGGTTTAATTATTAAAATGGTTATGATAGCATTTTTATCATACCTGGTTATACCGGCTTCAGCACAGGTAGATTCATTAGGGTATATCACTGTTTCCGGAGTAATAAAGAACAGCAAAACAAAGAAAGAGCTGAGTAGCGTTAATATCTTTTTACCTGGTTCGCATGTAGGAACAGTAACAAATGATGATGGATATTTCAATCTGAAATTAAAAAAGATGGTACCAGAAATTGTTATCTCCCATCTAGGTTATAAGAGTCAAAGAATTAAATTGGAAAGAGAAAATTTAAATGATCTTAAGATTATGCTTGTTCCTCATACAAACTTAATTAATGAGATTGTGGTGTTAGGCTTAAATCCAGCGGAACTTATTGAAGAGGCTCTTGATAAAGTCTCGGATAACTACAGTAAGAAGAGCACCATACTGACGGGTTTCTATCGCGAAACAGCTCAAAAGGGTAAGAAGTTTATTAATGTTTCGGAAGCTGTGATTAATATTTTTAAAACCCCTTATAAAGAGTCGGTTGAGAGTGATAGAGTACAGATTCTTAAAGGAAGACGACTTCTTAGCCAGAAAGCAAGTGATACTTTGGGCGTTAAATTAATGGGAGGACCTACCTTATGTATATTTGCTGATGTTGCAAAAAACAGAGATTCTTTTTTGTCAAAAGGACAACTGCAGTACTATAACTTCAGAATGGAGGAGGGGACTATCCTTGATGGTCATCAACAATATGTAATCTCTTTCTATCCAAAAACTGAATTGCCTAATGACCCTCTCTTTATAGGTAAAGCTTATATTGACAAAGATAACTTGGCTTTTAGCCGTATAGAGTTCTCATTAGATATGAGTGATAAATATAAAGCTACAAGAGCCATCCTTTATAGAAAACCTTTAGGATTAAGGTTCAACCCACAAGAGATGTCATATGTAGTAAATTATAAAATCGAGGACGGAATTTCATACCTAAACTATATACGAAACAGTATAAGCTTTAAATGTGATTGGAAGAAACGCCTATTCTCAAAAGGTTTCACAGTGGTTTCAGAAATGGTTGTAACAGATCAGGACGATAAAAATGTAGTTTCAATTCCTAGACGCGATTCATTTGACAGAGATGATGCATTCTACGATAAAGTAGCCAATTTCAATAACGATAATTTCTGGGAAGATTATAATATTATAGAACCTACAGAATCTTTGGAACATGCTGTAAATAAGCTAAAAAAACAGCAAAAATAGTATTTGATTAATAAAATGAATATATTTGATCTGTTCAAAAAAAATGATTCTGAATGATTGAAGAACTTATAATATTTATAAAAATAAAAGAGGGAGATGTGAAAGCTTACGAATCCCTCTTTTATAAATATTATACTCCACTGTGCAAGTATGTAACACTGCTGATAGGTTCCTATGATGATGCAGAAGAGATAGTACAAGAGCTCTTTTATAAGTTATGGAGAGATAGAGATGAGATCTCAATAAAATACTCAATTAAGAGTTATTTATACCGTTCCGCTCATAATATGGCACTAGGCTATTGTGAACATGCTGATGTGAGGCAGAGATACATACAGAATTATTCCGAAAGTAACCAGGATTATTCCTTTTCTGTAGATTCTGAATTGGAGTGTTCTGAACTAAAAAAAATCTTGGATAATGTATTGAGAAAACTTCCTGAAAGATGCAAGAAGATTTTCCTAATGAATCGTTTTCAAGGTAAAAAATATAAAGATATAGCTATAGAGTTGTCTTTGTCAATAAAGACTGTAGAGTCTGATATAAGTAAGGCACTTAAGATAATTAAAGAGGAGGTGGAGTGTTATGGTAAATAGAATGAATGATTTTGAAAAAGAGAAGACTGATATTGCTTGGCGTAAAGTAAAAGCAAGACTTCAAGCTGAGGAACTCTTGGAATGTACAAGTCAAGAAAATCATACCCCCAATTATAGTATTACTAAGAGGAGCTTAGCAGTCGGTCTTTCAATTGCTGCAATGATTGCTATTATGTTTGTAATGAATAATTTATTCTTTGCAGATGGGAAAGATAGCAATATAGCAATGCTAGAACAGGTGAATAGTCAAGAGTCATCATTGGTTACTACACTTGCTGATGGGTCAATAGTATATTTGGGCAAGGATGGTAAGTTAGAATACCCGGAAGAGTTTTTAAGTGACACAAGAAATGTAAACCTCAAAGGTGACGCTTTCTTTGAGGTTGCTAAAAACAGAAAGAAGCCATTTATTATTACTACTCCTGATGTTACAATTGAAGTTTTAGGAACATCATTCAGTATAACTAAGAGTGATAAGTTTCCATTTATGCTTAACGTGAGAAGTGGAAAAGTGAAAGTGGTTGATCGCAAAACTAACGAAGTCGTATATGTTGAAAAGGGTGAGAGTGTATCTCTATCTTCAGGTCATCTTACCTCTTTCGTTTCGAAAGAGAATCCAATGAAAGCCTTCGTTAAAGAGTTCAGATTTAAGGATCAGAGTTTGAAAGTGATTGTAGGGGTTCTAAATTCTCTCTCTGCTGATGATAAGATTGAACTGGAAGGAGATATAGACTCTAGAAAACTAACAGTAGCATTCTCTGGTGAACAAATAGATCAGATGGCTAAATTGATTGGTCTTGCTTTAGACCTGAATATTGATAAGAATAATAATACTATTTATTTGAGTGACAAGTAGTGATTAATATATATAAAAAGATATCTGTAACATTATTGGTAATAATACTTTTAAGTATTCGACTGATAGCTCAGAATAATAGCGTTTTTTTTGAGCAAGAAGTCTATTTACCAAAACAAAGAACGACTGTTTATGCTCTATTAAATGAGTTGAGTAAGCAGACAGGTATGCTTTTTATATACAATAGTAAGGTTATCAACAATGAGAATGTAGTAAAGATTAAAGCTGGTAAGAGGAGTCTTAAGGAAGCTATACTAGAGGTTGTAGGTAACCCCAAAATTCATTTGAATAATATTGGTAAACATATCCTTCTCACATCATGCGAGTCAGATAATAGTGATGCAATAGCAGACTCTTTAAAAACAAAATACAGTGTAATTGAAGGTAAGTTGGTTGATGCTATTAATAATGAGCCTATTGCTTATGGCAGTGTTGGTTTATCAGGTTCTTCTCTTGGAACTATCTCAAATCAGGAAGGAATATTCAAATTAATTGTTCCTGAGGTTTACTCAAAAAGTTCTGAAGTTTTATTTTCACATCTAGGTTATGAACAGCAGAAGATAAGCTTTTCTACACTTAATGGACATTTCTCTAATATTTCGCTGCAACCTCGTGTTATGTCTCTTCCTGAAGTTGTGGTTAAAGCAATAGACCCAATAAAGTTGATTGAAAAGATGAGGAGAAATATAGAGAATAATTATTTCATGTCTCCAAGTTATCTTACAACCTTTTATAGGGAGGGAATAGATTATAACGATAATTTCAGAAGTTTGACGGAAGCAGTCATTAAACTATATAAGTCTCCATATAAAAGCGTGTCAGTTGATCAGGTACAACTTTTAAAGATGAGAAAAGTAAGTAATTATTCATCTAGCGATACTATAATAGCGAAAATGAGTTCAGGTATAGATGCATCGCTTAAACTTGATGTAATAAAAGATTTACCCGATTTTCTATTCACATATAGCACATATAATAACTCTCCTTCATACAACTATAAATATATTGAGTCTACTATTATAGATGGGAAAATGGTAGATGTAATATCTTTTACTCAGAAGAAGAACGTTGTTGATCCCCGATATGCTGGAAAGTTATATATTACATCTGATGAATCAGCTTTGGTAAGGGTGGAGATGTGTATTCTTCCGGAGATGGTTAAGAATGCTACTGATATGTTTGTAAGTAAACAGGCTCAGTATATGAAACTTACGCTAAGCAAAGTAGACTACATTATTAACTATAAGAAGTTTGGCGATTACTATTTTATTAACCATGTCCGTGGAGATATATATTTTAAGGCAAAAAGAAGAAAGAAACTTTTCAACAGTTCTTCTATTCATACATGGTTTGAGATGCTACCATGTAAGATTGACACGGTAAACGTTGCTAAGTTTAGCAGAAATGAGAGGATATCGCCACACACAGTCTTCTCTGAGACTGTATTTGAATATGATCACAACTTTTGGGGTGAATACAATATTATAACATTGGAGCAGAAAATAGAAGATGCAATTAGAAATATATCTCCTAAGATAGAGGTGATGAAATAATAATGATTTAGTTCATTTCATCGTCTATAAGGGTTATTATAATTGGTGCACTGTCTTTATGCCTGATGAAATTGTTTTATATATGCAAATTGACTAATTTTGATTCCTTATCATTAGCAAAGTCTATAATTTATGTCATTATTCAGAGTTATTTTAGCAATAATATTTCCACCTTTATCGGTAATTGATAAAGGTTGTGGCTCATTTTTAATAGTCCTTATTCTCACTCTTCTAGGATGGATTCCGGGAGTAATTGCAGCCTTAATAATTCTTAATAATCCTAATAGATGATAATTTTATCTCTTCTTTTTATTATAACATAGCCTCTTTTTAAATGATATATATGTAACACAGCGTTCTGCTATGTATGTACATTCCTTCCTTATTTAGTGGCATCTTAAAGTTTTAATATACAGATAGTTAAAGTCTTGCGTGTAACGCAGGGTTGATAATTATGTAACATAGTTTCTTGAATTGTTACATAGTAAGAGAATTGTGTAGCTAAAGCTTGGTTAAGCTATATTAATGTATAATAACTTTGGGCAGTTGGATAAATATTAGCACTCTATAACTTATGCTAAAGAGTGTTGTTGAGTTGCTGATGTTTATACAACAGAACAAATGGAAACTTAAATATATACTTTTATTTCACTAACCTTAAAAATTATTCATCAGTATGAAACACAATTCTTCATGAAATGAACAACCTTAAATTTATCCAGGCAGATATCCTGCCAATTTAAAAATGTAATCTTTTAAACTAATGGTAATGAAAAATGTAATAAAAAAAATCCAAAAGATTCCTTACCTGTTTTTACTTATGCTTTTGATATGCTTGACAGCATCGGCGCAAAATGGAATAACAGTTAAAGGAGTTATCGTTGACGGCAAAGGAGAAAGCGTCATTGGGGCTTCAATAGTTTTAAAAGGCAATGCTTCAGTAGGTACAATATCAGATATAGATGGTAACTTTGTCTTGAACGTGCCAAGTGCTAAATCTACTCTTGTCGTTTCCTTTGTAGGTATGAAGCCTAAAGAGGTGCAAGCGAGCACAAAACTAATGAGAATAGAACTAGAAGACGATTCTCAAACTCTTGATGAAGTTGTTGTCGTAGGTTTTGGACAGCAGAAAAAAGAAAGTGTTGTCGGTGCAATTTCTCAGACAACCAGTAAGGTACTTGAACGTACTGGTGGTGTAACTAGTTTGGGCCAGGCATTGACTGGTAATTTACCAGGTGTTGTTACAATGACAGCTACAGGTAAACCTGGTGAAGAAGATCCTGAAATCACAATTCGTGGTGTAACCTCATGGAATGGAAGTAAGCCTTTGGTATTGGTTGATGGAGTAGAACGTGAAATGTCTGCTGTTGATATAAACTCTGTAGCTTCAATTTCTGTCTTGAAAGACGCTTCTGCAACTGCTGTATTCGGTGTACGTGGTGCAAATGGTGTTATCTTGATTCAGACAAAACGTGGTGAAGAGGGTAAAGCAACAGTTAATATCAACTTGAATACTACTATTAAAACTTACTCTAAGTTGCCTGATGTAATGGACTCTTACGATGCATTGTCATTGCGTAACAGAGTTATTGAGTCTGAATTAGGTTACAAGCCTGATCAATGGTCTAACTATCGTCCTTATGCAGAACTTAGAAAGTACCGTAATCCAGCTAATGCTGAAGAAGCAGAACGTTATCCTAACGTTGACTGGGTTGATACAATGTTGAAAGATGCAGCATTCAGTTATAATGCAAGTGTTAACGTATCTGGTGGTACTAGATTTGTTAAGTATTTTGCTGCTGTCGATTATGCACACGAAGGTGATATGTACAAAGATGTAAAAAGTAATCGTGGTTATAATCCAAGTTTTGGCTACGATCGTATAAACGTACGTAGTAACTTGGACTTCAACTTGACAAATACTACAAAACTTCGTGTTAACCTTAGTGGTTCACATGCAGTTAAGAAAGCTACTCAGGCTCAGTATGAATACTTAGTATGGGGAGCATTTTATGGCTTAGGACCTGACTCATTTATTCCACAGTATAGTAATGGTGTATATGGTTACTATCAACCAAATCCTTCACATTCTGCAACCAACCCTCTGGAGTATTTGGCTACACAAGGTATAGGTTTTACTACTACAGACCGTTTGAATACCGACTTTACTTTGGAACAAGACTTAAGTTTCATTACAAAAGGTCTTTCTGTTCAAGGAAGATTGGCATTTGACAACAGTTTTGTGGAAAATCGTCGTGGTGTTGATGATACTAATGACTGGGAGGATGAGGCTCATCAATATATCAATCCAGAAACAGGAAATTTATATTCAGATGTGACTGTTGATGGAAATAATAAGTTTGACTATAAAAATAATATTGCTTGGACAACAAGTGCTGGTAGTGTAGATAACGGAGCTACTTATCGTCGTTTGAATTATTCAGTACAGTTGAACTGGAACCGTACTTTCGGCCAGCATACAATTGGTGCTATGGGTAACTTCAGCCGTGAAGAGTATGCTGTAGGTAACATGTTGCCTAACTACCGTGAGAACTGGGTTTTCCGTACTACATACGACTATGCTAAACGTTATATGTTGGAGTATAATGGTGCATACAATGGTTCTGAGAAGTTTGCTAAGGAGAATCGTTTCGCATTCTTCCAATCAGGAGCAGTAGGTTGGATGGTATCTGAAGAACCACTAGTTAAGAAACTTAACTTGAAGTGGTTGGATATGTTGAAACTTCGTGCTTCTTATGGACAGATTGGTGATGATAATGTCAATGGTCGCTGGTTATATATGGACTCTTGGTCTTATGGAGGTACATTTGGTCAGTCATTGACAGGAGTTAGCTCTTCTGATAGCCCTTATAAATGGTATACTCAATCACAAGTTGGTAACCCTAATGTTAAATGGGAGATTTCAACTAAGTTTGATGCAGCTGTAGAATATGCTGTCTTAGGTGGTTTATTTACTGGATCTATTGACTACTTCTCTGAGAAACGTGATAATATCTTGTTGGCAGGTTCTGGTCGTGCTGTTCCATCTTATTTTGGTACAACAGCTCCTACAGCTAACTTAGGTAAAGTAGAGAGCCATGGTATAGAGGCTGAACTTCGTTGGAACAAGATTTTAGATAAGGACTGGCGTATTTGGGGTAACGCTGCTTACACTCGTGCAGTGAATAAGATTAAAGAGGCTGACGACCCTCAATTGATGCCTGAGTATCAAAAGAAGGCTGATAAGGCTATTAACCAGACAACAGCATTTGTAGACAATGGTTATTATAATAACTGGGATGAGTTGTATGCTACTACTTCTCACGATGCTTCTGACGATGCTCGTATCCCAGGTAACTATATAATAATGGACTATGATGGTGACGGTGTTATCTCATCATATGACCGCGTTCCTTATGGATTTACTGGAGTTCCTCAAAATACTGTAAATGCACAGTTTGGTGTAGACTGGAAGGGATGGAGTTTCTTCGTTCAGTTCTACGGAGTAAATAACGTAACTCGTAGCGTTAACTTAAATACATTTACAGAATCAAGAAACCTTGCATTTAACGAAGGCTCTTACTGGAACAAGACTGATTTGACAGGTGATGTGCCTCTTCCAACATGGGGTCTTATCCCAAGTGGATATTCAACAGCTACAAGATATTTGTTCGATGGCTCATACTTGCGTTTGAAATATGCTGAACTTGCTTATACTTTCTCTGGACAGGAATGGATGAAGAAAGTTGGTTTGAGCAGCATGAGAGTATTTGTGAATGGTAATAACCTATTCTTGTGGACAGATATGCCAGATGACCGTGAATCTAATACCGGTGGTGGTTCTGCATATCCTACAGCAAGACGTTTTAACATAGGTTTAAAATTAACTCTTTAATAAGGAATGACAATGAAAAAGATGTATCTATATTTCTGCGGATTACTCTCACTCTTTTTAGTCGGTACTACTTCTTGTACTGATTATCTGGACAGAGAGCCGGATTCCGTTATCTCTTCAGACGACGCATTCAAAAACTTTACAAACTTCCAAGGCTTTGTGGAGCAGATGTATAATTTGGCTCCGGATATTGCTAAAGCCAATTGGGTAAGCTCGTTTAACTGGGGTGAAGATGAAGTTATTACTATCGGTAATGGTGAATACCTATTTGGTTTCAGTGTAGACCGTGGTAACTATCGTGACTATATAAATAAAGGTGACTGTTTTTTGGACCGTGATTGGAATACAGGAAAAGACCGTTTCAAAAAAGCTCTTTGGGGTGGTTCATGGTATGGTATCCGTGTAGCCAACATGGGTATTCAGGCTATCAATGATGGTAAGCTGACTGATGCTACTCAAGAAGAGAGAGATTTGATCGAAGGACAGTTGTATTTCTTCCGTGCATGGTTTCATTTCCAATTGACAACATATTGGGGAGGTCTTCCATATATTGATACTGTATTACCAAGTGACCAACCATTGACTATGCCTCGTTTGAGCTATCGTGAATGTGCTGACAAGATGATTGCTGACTTCCAACATGCAGCAAGCTTGTTACCAGTTGATTGGGACAATACAGATGTTGGTCGTCGTACATCAGGTAACAACCAATTACGTCCTAATAAAATATGGGCTGAATCATATCTAGGAAAAGCATATCTTTATGCTGCAAGTCCATTGATGAACGCAGGCCCTAATGGTTCTCCAACTGATTATGATAAAGAATACTGCAAGAAAGCAGCATCTGCATTTGGTAATGTATTGAAGATGGTAGAGGCTGGTCAGACTCAATATGCATTGGTGGATTTCAAAGATTACCATACATTATTTTATACTATACAGCAGAACTGGTTGATGCCTGGTGGTACTGAAGCTATCATGCGTAGCCCTACTTATGGTGCTGACTCATACTGGCGTCAGATGAACTCATATCAAATTTCTGATATGGCTGAAGGAGATGGTATCATTCTTTGTCCATCAGCAAATTATGTTAACTATTTTGGCATGGCTAATGGTATGCCTTTGAATGATCCTGATTCTGGCTTTGATCCAACTCATCCTTGGAAAGACCGTGACCCACGTTTCTATAATGACTTCGTTTATGATGGTGTAAAGGTTGTTAAAGGTACTATAACTAATGCTGAAGACGAGAAGTTCCGTTATGCAGATCTTAGCTCAACAGGTGCTTGGGTTAACGACCCACGTAAGACTAGCCGTACTGGTTATCTGAACTACAAGTTTATACCTTTGGGAGCAAACAAGTGGGATTTAACTTATGGTTATAGTTATTCTACTCATCTTCATCTATCTTGGATGCGTCTTGCAGATGTATACTTGATGTATGCTGAAGCTGCAGCTCAAGCTTACGGTGGTGCTACTGGTAAAGATAGTAATTATGGTAAGAGCGCTGCTGAAGCATTAAACACAATTCGTTTACGTGCTGGAGTTGGTAAAGTTGCTGATAAATATACAACTACTCTTGATAAATTCATGGAAGAGGTTCGTCGTGAGCGTGCTGTAGAATTAGCATTTGAAGGACATCGTTTCAATGACTTACGTCGTTGGTTGTTGTTGACTAGATCTCCTTATAATATTAAGACTAAGCAAGAGTTTGACCGCGCAGCAGCATTAGATACAAAAATTGATCCAAAAGAAAATGCAGTCAAGAACTGGCGCGAAGAGGTCATCGTTACTCGTAACTTAGATAGTAAGCACTATTGGTTGCCATTTGACAACGCAGACGTAACTATGTATCCTGAGTTTAACCAAAATCCAGGTTGGTAATTATTGATAACTTTAAAACGAAATAACAATGAAACATATACATAAAGGACTCGTATGCGGACTGGCACTCTCACTAACATGTGTGGCAGTATCAGCTCAGACAGAGATTCCCAGCGGTTTGGATGTTGATTCCTTGAATAATTCCGTTGAGGTAGCTTTCCGTACAGTCGAGAAAAATGACCTTTTAGGCGGTGTTTCTGTCGTCAACATGAAGGGAATGAACCAAAAGGCATACTCTAATTACAGTTTAAGCTTCTTGAACAATGAGATAGCAGGCTTTAATGGTAATATTTGGGGTATGGGCGATTACTTGGTAGTTGTCGATGGTATGGTTCGTGATGGAAACAATGTGTTGCCTCAAGAAATAGAGCAAATAACCGTTTTGAAAGGTGCTGCAGCAGTGGTATTATATGGTAGCCGCGCTGCTAAGGGAGTGGTTCAAATAACCACAAAACGTGGTAGAATAGGAGAAACACGTATTAATGTTAGCTTAAATTCTGGAATGTATGTACCAAAAGCTTATCCAAAATATTTAGGATCTGCTCAGTACATGACTCTATATAACGAAGCACGTGCAAATGATGGTCTTGTTCCTGCTTATAGTGAAACAGAAATTTACAATCATGGTTCAGGACTAAATCCTTATCGTTATCCTAATTTAAATATGTATAGCGATGAGTTCTTGCGCAGCATGTATAACCGTAGCGAAGCTATAGCTGAAATTTCAGGTGGTAGCAATCGTGTACAGTTCTATACAACTGCCGGCTATTATCGTGAAAGTACATTACTTAAAGTAGGTAATGCCGCTGATAATTACACAAGCCGCTTCTTTGTACGTGGTAACGTGGATATCAAGATGAACGATTATATAAAGGTACAGACAGATGCTAACGTAACATTCTACGATAACTTTACTGCTAGTACAGACTGGTGGAAGCAAGCTTCAACTTTGCGTCCAAATCGTATCTCTCCATTGATTCCTTTGAGCTATTTGGAAGAGAATGATATGAACTCTTGGAACATTATCAATGGTAGTAACTACCTCATCGATGGTAAGTATTTCTTTGGAGGTACTCAGTTGGATCCTACTAACCCTGTTGCTGACGCATATGCTGCAGGAGACAGCAAGTATGTTAGCCGTCAGTTCCAGTTCAATACAAACTTCGATATAGACTTGAGATCTTTGCTGCAAGGTTTACATTTTCGTGCAAAATATGGTATTGACTATGCCTCAACTTATAATCAGGGCTATAGCAATAAATACGCAACTTTTTCTCCAACATGGACAAACTATGCTGGAAAAGATTTGATTGCTACAATTACTCAGTATAATAAAGATGAGAAGAGTGGAAGTCAGAATATCAGTAACTCATCTTACCGTTATACTTACAATTTATCAGGTCAGTTTGACTATGCAAGAACTTTTGCAGAAGATCATAATGTATTCGGTATGATATTGGCAAATGTATGGCAGACACAAGCTAGCGGTAAATATCATCGTGTTAGTAATATGAACTTGGGTCTCCAGGCATCATATAACTATAAGCACAAATACTATATTGACTTTAGTGCAGCAATGCCATATTCTACTAAATTACCTGATGGAGGCCGTGCAGGATTCTCACCAACAGTAACATTAGGATGGCGTTTGACAGGAGAAGATTTCTTTAAGAATACTCCATTTGATGATTTGATGTTGACAGCTTCTGCAGGTGTTATCGAGCAAGACCTTGATATTACCACATCAGATAACGAAGAGGGATATTATTTATATAAATCAATCCTTCAGCGTGGTGGATGGTATTCATGGGCAGACCTTGGTGGTGAAGCAGCTACTGAATTCCAACGTGGTGACAATATGGATATGACATATATCAAACGTAAAGAGGTTAGCGTAGGTCTTCGTGGTTCTATGTGGAACAAGTTGATTGAGTTCGATCTTAACTTCTTTATGAACGATGTGGATGGTGGATTAGCTCGTGCAAACTCACTCTATCCTATATACTTTACTCAGGTAGGTTATCCAACATCTTCTATAATACCTTATGTTAACTACAACAAAGATTCTCGTAAAGGTATTGACTTTGCTGTAGCAGTAAATAAAAAGGTTGGTGAAGTTGACTTACGTTTAGGTGTTACAGGTATGTATACAAAGAGTACAATCGAAAAACGTGATGAGAATTATGCTTATGCATATCAAAGCCGTATGGGTAAAGCATTAAATGGTCTTTGGGGATTACAAAGTGATGGTTTCTTTACAACAGCTGAAGAAATTGCTGCTGCTCCACAACAATTTGGTGAAGTTAAGCCTGGTGATATCAAGTATATTGATCAGAATGGAGATAACACAATCGATAGTAATGACGAAGTTTTCTTAGGCCGTAGTGATATACCTATGGTATTAGGTTGAACTTAACAGCTAAGTGGAATAACTTTACATTCTATGCTCGTGGTAATGGATTCTTTGGTGGTAAAGGATTCAAGGATAATTCTTATTATTGGGTAAGAGGTGATAACAAGTACTCTGATGCTGTCCTAAATCGTTGGACACCTGAAACAGCAGCAACTGCTACTTATCCTCGTCTAACTACTACTAATGGTGAGAATAACTTCCGCGCTTCTGATTTCTGGATGTTTAAGACCGATCGTTTTGAATTGGCTCAGGTACAAGTATCCTATGATTTACCTAAATATTTGTTGAATGGTTCTTTTGTTAAGGGCTTGAACTTCTTTGTTAATGGTAATAACTTGCTTACTATTTCTAAGGAACGTAAGCATTTTGAGATGAATGTAGGTAGCGCACCTCAAACTCGCTTCTACAATATCGGTGTTAAAGCTACTTTCTAACCTAAAAAGTGAATATAATATGAAAAAGATAAGACTCACTGCTATAGCTGCAATAATGACAGCAGCAATGACCCTGAATACGGGATGTGATGACCTCTTTGATCCGGCTATTGAAAACCATAAAGGTGCTTCTGCTCTTGAGGAGCTACCAGCTTGGGCTGTCGGTATGCTTGGACATGCTTACATCAGTAATCCTTTGGGAGCATGGTCATTTAATGATGTGGCTACAGATGATGCAGTATCAAATGATCCGAAGAGCAATTTACGTATAATGGCTACAGTTCATGGCGTGCTAATAATAATCCTTTGGACCGCTGGCAGAATCTACGTGCTTCTTGGCAATATATCAACCAGTTTATCGAGGTAACTGATAAGGTAAATTGGGCTGCTGACCCATTGGTTGCAGAAATGTTCAAAGAGCGTTTTAAAGGTGATGCGTATGGAATGCGTGCACTATTTATGTATCATCTTTTGATGGCTCATGCCGGAGTAGATGTAAACGGACAATTATCCGGTATACCTATTCTATTGCAATCTGAGAACCTTGGTTCTGATTTCAATATTCCGAGAAGCTCATTTGCAGATTGTATCAAACAGCTTAATGAAGACGCTGATTTAGCCATTAGCATGTTACCTGAAGAATATGGAGATATCACTGATGATAATCAGGTCCCACAAAAATACCGTGCTTTAGGTGTTACTTCAGGACAATATACTCGTGTTTTTGGTGATAATGCCAAGAACCGTATGAGTGCTAAGATTGCTCGCGCTATCAAAGCTCAGGCTGCTCTCTTAGCTGCCAGTCCAGCTTATGCTGCTAGTGGTGTTACTTGGGAAGAGGCCGCTAATAAAATGGCCGATGTTTTGGATAAATTAGGATCTAATCCTGTATCTAAACTTGACCCTACCGGTAACCTCTGGTATGTTGATGGTAGTCAAATTGAAAAGATGGCTGCAGGATACAACGCTCCTGAAATGCTTTGGCGTTCTAATAAGGAAAAGAGTAGTACACTTGAAGCTGACAACTATCCTCCAACACTATTCGGTAAGGGACGTGTAAATCCAACTCAGAACTTGGTAGATGCATTCCCTATGTTAGATGGTTATCCTATTTCACAGAACACAGCTTATAAAGCTAATCCTTATGCAAACCGTGACCCACGTTTGGCAAATTATATTTTGTATAATGGAGCAAAAGCTGGTTCTCAAAATAAGGTTATTACAACAGCTGAAGATGGAACAAGCAATGACGCATTGAATAAGACAGAGACTTCAACTCGTACTGGTTACTATATGAAGAAGTTGTTGTGTCAGTCAGTAAATGCTGATCCAAACTCTAAAACAGAACAATATCATATCAAACCATTCATACGCTATACTGAGATTTTCTTAGGATATGCTGAGGCTGCTAATGAAGCTTGGGGACCTACAGGTACAGGTTCACACGGATATTCAGCTTATGATGTAATCAAGGCTATCCGTAAACGTGCAGGTATAGGTTTAAAAAATGGTGATGCTTACTTGGAATCAATCAAATCTGATAAAAATAAGATGCGTGAGTTGATCCGTAACGAACGTCGTTTGGAACTCTGTTTTGAAGGTTTCCGTTTCTGGGATTTGCGTCGTTGGAAAGCACCTCTTAATGAAGCTGCTAAGGGTATAAAGATTAAGGGTACTGATGCACCTTCTTATATTGAAGTAGAAAAGCGTGATTATAAAGATCACATGTACTATGGTCCAATACCTTATGGTGAAGTTATTAAGTTCAGTAACTTGTTACAGAATCAAGGTTGGTAATTCATTAATTTTTAAAGAATATGAAAATGAAAAAATCATTATATCTACTTTTAGCATTCGTGGGAGGAATTTTTACCTCTTGTCAAAACGGAGATTGGGAATTCCCCGACTACGAATACTCTACTGTTTATTTTGCTTATCAAAGCCCTGTACGTACAATTTGCCTAGGTGATGACCCTTCGTTTGATACATCAATCGATAACTTGCATCAATGTCAGGTAATGGCTACTATGGGTGGTGTATACAGTAATAATAAAGATATCAATATCTCTTTCCAAGTAGATAATTCATTGTGTGATGGCTTGGCTTTTGAGGATACAGGTAGAGATATTTTGCCTTTACCATCAACTCACTACACTTTGTCTTCAAACGACAAGATGACTATTAAAAACGGAAAGGTTATTGGTGGTGTAACCGTACAATTGACTGATGCATTCTTTGCTGATCCATTAGCACTAGAGAATAATTACGTTATTCCTATTGTAATGACAGATGTTCAGGGTGCAGATTCTATACTTCATGGTAAAGCTTTGGTAACAAATCCTCGTCGTGGTATTAAGAGTGACTGGGATGTTCAGCCTAAAGACTATATTTTATATGCAGTGAAGTACATTAATAAGTACGATGCAGCTTATTTGCGTCGTGGTATTGATACATTCTCTGGTGATAAAACAGGTACAGTGGTTCGTCATGCAAAATATGTTGAGAAAGATGAAGTTGTAAACTCATTTTCTACAAAAGGTTTGAATCAATTATTATGGAACTATCCTGCTAAGGATACTTCAGGTAAACTTGTTGATTGCAAGCTTTTGTTGACATTTAATGAAAATGGTGAATGTACTATCTCTTCTACATCTACAGGTGTTAAAGCTTCTGGCTCAGGTAAATTTGTTACTTTGGGTGAGAAGAAAAGTTGGGGTGAAAAAGATCGTGATGCTTTATATTTGAACTATAATCTCGAATATGCCGGAATCAAATGTTCAACAGTTGATACTTTGGTTGTTCTTGACCGTCAAATGATTAAAGAGCAATTTTCGATTGTAAAGAAATAGTAAGAACCTCTTAATCGATTAATTTACAAAACATGAAAAAGATAAATTATATATTAGGTTGTACTCTATTTAGCGCTGCTGTATTGACAACATCATGTGTTGACGATTCGCTGTTTGACTTTCCTGTTGATAAGCCAGCTGTGCTAGAACAACTAGAGTATCTGAATGATTATGATTTCTTGAAGTCATATGTCAACCGTGAAACAGATCCGAACTTTAAATTAGGTGGCGCTATTGAAGCCGAAGATTATATTAAGAAAGGATTGGTTTACCGTTTAGCAAATGCTAACTTTGATGAAATCACAGCAGGAAATGCTATGAAGTATGCATCAGTAGTTGGAAATGACGGTTCAATGAATTTCTCTACTGTTTCTGCTTTTGTTAAAGCTGCCAAAGAAGCGGGTACTACTGTCTATGGTCATACTTTAGCTTGGCATTCTCAGCAGAACACTAAGTATTTGAATTCATTGCTTGCTAATAAAAAGATTGATATTGACCCGACTAAGAAAGTGGAAATAGTGGATTACGAAGTTGACTACTCTAAGAGTCCATATACTTTCTGGAAAGGTATACCTGCTGATGCTTCTATTGGAATAAACTCTTCTTTAGGATGTCTGGAAGTTGTGAACCCTGTTGTTAGAGATCAGAATTATAATGTTCAGTATCATACAGCAGATAACATCACTACTAAAAAAGGTCAGAGCTACTCATTAAAAATAATGGTTAAAGGATCTGCTGCCGGAACTCTTACTTTAGGACTTGGTTCATGGAGTGAGCGTGCTTCGCTTCCTTCAGTAAACTTTACTACTGATTGGAAAGAGTTTGAATTACCTTTTACAGCAGTTGTTGATGGAGGTCACTTAATGACTCAATCAGGTCTTTTTGCTGGTACTATTCAGATTAAGTATGTTAAGGTTGTTCACTATGAAGCTCCAAAAACTGAGGTTGAAGTTGAGGTAGAACGTAGATGTATCCAGGTTAAATCTAGCGATATGGTTGATGCTGCTTGGGATACTCAGTTCTGGATTATGACTGATCAGGTTTTCAAAGAGGGTGATACTTGGACTGTTTCTATGAATGTAAGAGCCGACAAGGCTGCTACTATCGGAACTCAGATACATACAAATGTAGCTGGTGATTACAAACATTGGGCTGCTATTGGAAGTGTTCCTTTTGCAAGAAAATGGACTCTGTTCGAAGCAACAGGTAAATTTGATGCTAGTATGGCAGGAGGTAGCTCTATTGCATTTAACATGAATGACTTTAAAGAGGCGAATGCTTATTATTTTGATGATATAAGTTTCAAAGTTAATGGAGTTGAATTGATTAAGAATAGCTCTTGTGACGATGATAACATGAAAGTTAATTATATTGCAAAAGAGAGCAGAGGTACGACAGGACCTGCAAGATTTGTAGATCGATTAGTAGAAGTTCAGGAACTTAACTCAATACCATTGACCAAAGAAGAGAAACGTGATACTCTTGTATGGGCTATGAACAACTGGGTTAAGGGTATGATGCAAGCTTGTGGTGGCTACGTTACTTCATGGGATGTAGTTAACGAGGCTCTTTCTGGAGTAGACAAAAATAGCGATGGCTTTTATGACTTACAGTCTGTTAAGAATGTAAGTGCAGATGACGCTAAGAATAACTTCTACTGGCAGGACAACATGGGTGATACACTCTATGTTAGAACTGCTGTAGCTGCAGCTCGTAAGTACTTCAAAGAGTTTGAAGGTGATCCTGCAAAATTGAAACTCTTTATCAATGACTATAACTTGGAATCTGATTGGGATGATAACAAGAAACTAAAGAGCTTGATTCATTGGATAGGTACTTGGGAATCTGATAAGGTAACTAAGATTGATGGTATCGGTACTCAGATGCATATCTCTTACTTTGCAGACCCTGCAACTCAGAAGAGCAAAGAAGAACATATCGTTGAGATGTTCAAACTTATGGCTGCTAGTGGTAAGCTTGTTAAGATAACAGAACTTGATATGGGCTATGTTGATGGATCTGGTAAGTCAGTAAAAACTGCTAACCTTACTGATGAGCAACATAGGGCAATGGCTGGTTTCTATACATTCATTATTAAGAAGTATTTCGAAATCATTCCAGCTGCTCAACGTTATGGTATCACTCAGTGGTGTATGACAGATAGCCCTGAAAGTAGTTCTTGGCGTGGTGGTGAGCCTACCGGTTTATGGGATGCTAACTATTACAGAAAGCATACATATGCAGGATTTGCAAATGGTTTATCAAACAAATAATAGGTTATAATTATTATTATGTCCTTACTTGATAGTGGAGTATAAATGCTCCACTATCTTTTTTATATATACCCCCAATATTCATAAACAGTGCTATGAAATGGGGAAATCAATAAAAAAAATAGTGTATGTAATATAGAGTATACTATTTGTAACATTTCGCATCGTGCCAAATGAATAAAGATAGTTTACTTTGTGGTATAACAAAAATATTATTTACAATGAAAAAACACGCTTTATCATTATTCTGTTTTGTTGCATTGCTGCTCTTTAGTGTGGGAGCTTCTGCACAAAATCCCAAATTCTATATTTACTTATGTCTTGGTCAGTCAAACATGGAGGGTAATGCTCGATATGAGGCTCAAGATACTATCGTTAGTTCTCGTTTCAAACTTCTTTCAGCTGTAGATGCCAAATCGCTTGGCCGTGAAAAAGGGAAATGGTGCCCTGCACGTTCACCACTTTGCCGTGAAAGCACAGGCCTTACTCCTGTAGATTATTTCGGACGTACTATGCTCGAAAATCTTCCAGATAATGTTAAAATAGGAATTGTTCATGTTGCTATCGGTGGATGCAAAATAGAATTGTTCCAAAAAGACAAATATAAGGAATATATAGCAAAGGAATCTCCATCATGGATGAAAGGCATGATAAAGGAATATGATGGTGATCCATATGCAAGACTTATCGAAATGGCAAAGCTTGCTCAGAAGGATGGCGTTATTAAAGGTATTCTTTTGCATCAGGGAGAATCAAATACAAATGAAAAAGATTGGCCTCAAAAGGTAAAAGGTATATATGATGATATCCTTTCACAACTGAATCTTAAGAGTGAGGATGTACCATTGATAGCTGGTGAAGTTGTAAATGCCGACCATAAAGGTGCATGTGCAAGCATGAACGAAATAATTAATACTCTTCCTCAGGTTATTAAGAACAGTGCTGTTGCTTCGTCAAAAGGTTTGAATTGCGCTTTCGACCATCTTCATTTCGATGCTGCAGGATATAGAATACTTGGTCGCCGTTATGCAGAACAGATGCTTAAACTCATGGGTAAACATCTGATGACTCCTGAAGACATTATTAATAGCACAGAACCTGCTTCTTCAAATATGCACGGCTGTGATTTTCCACGTTTAGATAAAGAGAACAGAGCATATTTCCGTGTATTTGCTCCTGATGTAAAACGTCTCCAAGTAGATGTATGTGGAAAGAAATATGATATGAACAGAGACGAAAACGGATGGTGGACAGCTAAGACAGATCCATTGGTTGTTGGTTTCCACTACTATTTTCTCTTAGTTGACGGGTTCTCTGTCATCGACCCTATGAGCAATACTTATTTCGGATGTAGTCGTATGGCCAGTGGAATAGAGGTACCAGAAGGAGATGAGGTTGATTACTACAAAACAAAAGATGTTCCTCATGGTCAGGTAAGAATATGTACATACTACTCTAACACTCAGAAAAAGTTCCGTCGTTGTTATGTATATACTCCGGCTGAATATGACAAGAACAAGAAAAAACGTTTCCCTGTACTTTATTTACAGCATGGAATGGGAGAGGATGAAACAGGATGGTCTACACAAGGTCTGATGTATAATATTCTTGATAATCAGATTGCTGAGGGAAAATGTGAACCAATGATTGTTGTCATGGAGAGTGGCGATGTGGAGGTTGGTTTCCGTCCACGTGCAGGAAGAAATGCAAATAGTGAGCGTGAACTTTATGGTGGCTCATTTGCAGCACTTATGTTAAATGATCTTATTCCTATGGTAGATAAAGAGTTCCGTACATATACAGATCGTGAGCACCGTGCTATGGCAGGTCTCTCATGGGGAGGAAAACAGACATTCGATATCACAATGACTAATCTTGATAAATTCTCATATATTGGTGGTTTCAGCGGTGCTATATTTGGACTTGACGTAAAGAATGCATTCAATGGTGTATTCCAGGATGCTGAAAGCTTCAATAAGCGAGTTCATTACCTATTCCTTGGTAGTGGTACAGAGGAGAATATGGGAACAGACCAATTGGTAAAATCCTTGAAAGATATGGGTATTAATGTTGCTGAATATAAGTCTCAAGGTACTGCTCATGAATGGCTTACTTGGAAGAGATGCCTAAATGAATTTATACCTCATCTTTTTAAAAAATAACGATACGAATACTTTAAAATCTAATAATAACTAATTTATTGTAGTTATATGAAAAAATTACTGTGTATTATTTGCATGTTATCTTGTGCATTGTTCTCTTTCTCACAGGAGAGACAATGGAAGGATATCAATTATGCTGATGATAACCTGGAGGGTCATAAACTTGACATCTATCTTCCTGGCAACGGACAAGCTAAGTATAAAGTCGTTGTCCTTATCTATGGCAGTGCTTGGTTTGCAAACAACGCTAAGCAGATGGCTTTCCAAAGTATGGGAAAACCTCTTTTGAATGCAGGTTTTGCTGTTGTATCAATCAATCATCGCTCAAGTGGAGATGCAAAATTCCCGGCTCAGATTAACGATGTAAAAGCAGCTATACGCTATATACGTGGAAATGCTGCTAAATATAACTTCGATACATCATTTATTGGTATAACTGGATTCTCATCAGGCGGTCATCTTTCATCATTGGCTGGTACTACAAATGGTGTTAAAAGTTATACAGTAGGCTCAAAGACTGTTGATATTGAGGGAAATGTAGGAAACTACAAGAAATTCTCAAGCAATGTCGATGCTGTAGTCGACTGGTTTGGTCCTATAGATATGAGTAAGATGGAGAACTGTAGCACTACAAAAGGTGCTGATTCCCCTGAAGCAGCTTTGATAGGTGGTGCACCTGCAGATAACCTAGACATGATTGCTCTTCTTAACCCAATGACATATGTAGATAAGAATGATCCAAAGTTCTTGGTAATACATGGTGATGCAGACAACGTGGTTCCTTACTGCCAGAGTAAGAACTTTGCTGACCTATTGAAAGAGAATAAAATACTTGATGAGTTTATGTTAATTCCTGATGGACAACACGGCCCTATCACTTTCAATGAAGTTACATTCAAGAAGATGACATCATTTTTCGAAAAACATGCAAAGAATGATATTAAGAAGAGTTTCGACAACTATTTTTACAAAGATGCAGCAGAAGAAGTCGCTGTTGATAATGATGGATTTATACGTCGTTGGTTAATTCTTGAACCAATAAGCAAACCAAGTCGTACAAATGCTATATTCACAGACAGCTATCTGAAACGTGTATTGTGCGATACTACCTATTTTGCTAACCAATTCACTATGACTCCTAAGGATGGTCAGACTGTTAAGGTAGGAAAGGATAAACTTAAATGGCATGCTCTTGACAGCAAGAACTTCAATGTAAAACTATTCCGTTTATCATATGGATTACAGAAACCTATCTATGGCGTTTTGTATTGGAATGTTACCGTTATAAACTCAGATAAGGAAATAAAGAATGTGAGAATGGCTGTAGGTTCTAATTCAGGATCTCAATGGTGGTTGAATGGTGAACCAGCTATAATGCTTTCTAACGACAGACGTATGGTTAAGGATGACTGTGTATCTCCAAGAATGACTCTTAAGAAGGGAAAGAACATTGTACGTGGAGCTGTTATCAATGGTCCTGGTATGAGTGATTTCTGTGTTCGCTTTATCGACGAGAACGGAGAACCTGTTAAGGGTATTACTGTAAGTTATAAATAGAATAATCTGAATTAGAAATATTATGAAACCAAATATAAAGAAATATGCTACACTCCTTTTTGGAGCTCTATTGATTGAGAGTGCAGCAGCACAAGTGGGTAAACCATTTATTCATGACCCATCAACTATTATAGAGTGCGATGGTAAATATTATACATTTGGAACCGGTGGGGGTGGACTGATCTCTGAAGACGGATGGACATGGAACAGCGGAGCTGTAAGACCTGGTGGTGGAGCAGCACCCGATGCAATGAAGATAGGTGACCGCTATCTTGTAGTGTATGGTGCAACAGGTGGTGGCCTTGGTGGTAATCACAGTGGTGGTATATATACAATGTGGAACAAGACACTCGATCCAAAATCTCCTGATTTTAAATATTCAACTCCTCAGTTGGTTTGTTTCTCTGATGGAATGGAAGATATGGATGCAATAGATCCAGGATTACTTCTTGATCCCACAACAGGACGTCTGTGGATGTCTTTCGGTACTTATTTCGGCTATATCCGTCTGATAGAACTTGATCCAAAGACAGGTAAGCGTATGCAGGGAAATCAAGAGAAAGCAATTGCTATTGATTGCGAAGCCTCTGCTCTAATGTACAATGATGGGTGGTATTATCTTCTAGGTACACATGGCACATGCTGTGATGGTTCAAACTCCACATATAATATTGTAGTTGGACGTTCAAAGAGTATTGAAGGTCCGTATATTGACAATGTTGGCCGTGATATGCTTCAGGGCGGTGGAAAACTTGTTATCGCTGCATCTCCTAGATTGATGGGACCAGGTCATTTCGCTCGTGAAATTGTGGAAGACGGTGTAGAGAAGATGTCTTTCCATTATGAAGCCGACATGGATCAGAGTGGTAGGAGTGTACTTGCTATACGTCCTTTAGTTTGGAAGAATGGATGGCCTGTATCAGGAGAGAAGTTTGAAGAAGGTACATATGAAATAGAGTCTGAAAGACGTGGATATGCACTAGAATTGGCTGTCGATTTTGTTAGAATGCCTGGTGGTATGCGCTGGTTCAGAGCAGAGGACAATGAACCTGTGAAACCTGTAGCTTCACAAACATTGAAAGATGTTGAGGCTACTTGGCCTGCAGGTGAGGTAGGAGTGAGAGCTAATGATTATATGGATCGCCCAAGTCAGAGATGGACTATTACTGCTGTACCTGAAGCTGGTGGATATTTTGGAGGACTATACTATAAGATTCAGATTGCAGGAACAGATCGTACTTTGGCTGCAAATGCAAACAAAGAGGTTGTAGCAGTTCCTAAATTTACAGGTGCTAATGAACAACTATGGAGAATTGAACAACTCACAGATGGTACTTATCGTATAATGCCAAAGGCGGTTCCAGGGACTGACGAGAAATTAGCTTTAATATCTGTTGGTGATAGTACTCCTACTCTTGCTAAATTTGATATGAAGAGTGATAACTCTAAGTGGAGCTTTAAGTACAAGAAATAGGTGATTTTTTATTAATTTATATTTTTAAGTCCGGCAATGTGTTGTTAGCTAAACATTGCCGGACTTTTTTATATCTGTGGTGAGAATTTTCCAATGTCATTATTCTCTTCAGATAAGGATATCTGATTGTTTATTATGGCTATGCTATGATACAGTAATGGCTTTATTATATTTCTAATTGTGAAACATAATAAAGCCATTGAAAAGCAATATTGTTATAGGTTGTTGTAAGCAGTACTTGCTTACTTATCTTTCTTTAATAAGTTGTTTTCCATATATTCAGTAGGAGTAACTCCATATAACTCCTTAAAGCTTGTTGAGAAGTTATTTGCATTCGAGAAACCAATTAATGTGGCAACTTCATTTATAGTATAATGCTTCTCTGATAGCAATTGTGCTGCCTGGCTGAGCCGTATGTTCCTAATGAAGTCACGTGTAGTCTGATTAGTAAGTTCTTTCAGCTTTCTATGAAGATGTACTCTGCTTATACCCACATCTTTTGATAGAGTCTCAATAGTGAAATTAGGGTTACCAATATTATTATTGATAGATTTCATTATTCTCTGCATAAGCTTATCATCAGGAGAGTCAACCTTGAGCTTTATCATCTCTTTCTCTTTAGTCTTCTCCTCGTATATCTGTGCTTTCAGGCTCTCCCTGCTACGTATCAAATTGAATATAGTTCTTTTAAGTATCTCAATATTAAATGGTTTTGTCATGTACGAGTCAGCACCATTTTTCAAAGCGTCAAGGTTATCTTCATCTTCAATCTTAGCTGTAAGTAATATTACAGGTATATGATTGAGTGTTACGTTTTGCTTAATCTTTCTACATAGAGAAATACCATCAATACCAGGCATCATGATGTCGCTTAAAACAAGGTCTGGCTTTGTCTTGAATACTAAGTCCAACGCCTCTTTACCATCTCCACTCTCAATAATATGAAAATCTGAATTTAACTCATCAGAAAGATATTTTCGGATATCATCATCGTCGTCGACTATTAGTATCTTGAATTTGGTACTTGCTCTCTTCTTCTGCTTATCATCATCTTCAATATATGTCAATGGCAAGATATTCTTGTTAGAACTTTCATTTTTCATGATTGAGTAATCTGCCCCCTCGTCAATCTCCTCTTCTGTCAGGTGCGATTTCCCTAATGGAATGCGAATGAAGAATTTGGTACCACTGAACTCATATGTATTACTCTCAACTTTTATACTACCATGATGTAACTTTACAAGCGATAATGTAAGATGCAGTCCTATTCCTGTGCCAATATTAGTGTTGTTGACATTGTTTCTTATCTGATAGAATCTTTCGAATATATGCTCTATCTCATCCTTAGATATACCTATACCATTGTCTTGAATAATTATTTCAAAATAATTATTCAATGGTTCAGGAACACTTTCATCATATCCTTTTCTAATGAAAACATCTATCTCTCCGTTAGAAGGCGTATATTTAATTGCATTAGATAATATGTTTATTATTATCTTGTCAAAATATGCAGGGTCGACCCACACATCTTCGTTAAAATTATCGAAGTTGTGAAGTGTAAGTTTTATATTCTTCAGTTTAGATTCGTGAGTGAATATCTCACAAATATTTTTTATGAATGCACTAATATCAGTCTTTTTGAAAGATAGGTTCATAAGACCCTTATCTATCTTTCGGACATCCATAAGTTGATTTAACAAGAGCAATATCCTCTGTGAATTATTATATATAGTGTGATATATTTTTTGTCTGGTACTATCTTTATCACTATCTAAAAGCCTTTGAAGTGGGCTGATGATTAATGAAATAGGTGTACGTATCTCATGAGAGATATTTATAAAGAATTGCAACTTAGCTTCATTTATATCTTCACTATGTTTATGCTGAAGCATCTTCTCCTTTATTTCGTATCTGTTCATCATTGTTCTTATTACATAAACTATTATAATAGATACTATGATAAAATAGATGAAATAGGCAATACCTGTTTTCCACCATGGTGAAGCTATATGAATACTAATTTGGGCTGTGTTTGACTCTCTGTTGTTGTTCACAGCTTTAACCATGAACGTATAATCTCCAGGAGAGAGATCAACCAAGGAAGCTCTGTTTGTTCCTTTAGGTAATTTTATCCATGAATCACCATCAAGTGAGTACATATAAGTAATACCCTCAGGATTGGCCATCTCAATACATGAGAACTCTATACTGAAACTGTTATCATTATGTCCCAGATAAAAATCTTTGGCATCGAATACAGGACCATCTATAATTTCGTCACCATCTGATAGTGTCCCCATTCTTACAGGCTGATCTTTCAGATAGAAATCAGTTATACGTATGTTCATATTTGAACCCGGATTTGAAATATCATCAGGATTGAAATATGTAATACCATTTATACCACCAAACCATAATGTTCCGTCAACGTCCCTTATAGAGGCGTTTTTATAAAATTCATTACCCTGCAGTCCATCACCCATATAGTAATTAGTCGTATGTTTGGTCTTAGTGTTGAATTGTGTCATTCCGTAGTTGGTACTTATCCACAAATTTCCTTTGCTATCACCTTGAATAGCATATACAATATTCCCTGAAAGACCCTCTTTGATAGTGTATTTATCTATTTTCTTTGTCTTTGTATCTACACTAACAAGCCCTTCTGAAGTCCCAGCCCATAGAATTCCTTTTTTGTCTTGGTATAATGAGTATACAATGTGTTTTCTAAGTATTATCTCATTGTTGAAACTATTTTCCTGGCTGATATCTATACAGTTAATTCCATCATAATTCCCAGCATATATTTTTTTGTCTCTTGGTGAGTATATCAAGCAGTTAACCCATCTGTTATCTCTGTTTATCTCCTTAGGAAATTTAATATCCTTCGCTTTCATGTCATAGTAGAAAATGCCTGATCCCATAGATGCAATCCAAAGTCTTTTATTGCTGTCTTCAGCTAATGAGTAGACACGTTGTACGCTCTTCCCTTTACTATCTTTCAGACTATTCAAATAGGAGCATTTCCCGGTCCTTCTATCTATAGTAGCTACTCCTTTAGTATAAGATCCTATCCATAAGTTCCTTTCGGAATCTTCATATACGCACATTATGCTTGGGGGAACTGTCTGGTTATTGTTACCGGAACTGAAATGTTTATAGAATGTTTCATTCGGAGTAATGCCATATAGTCCGTCATTGTCGGTTCCTATCCAAAGGTAGTTATCTTTATCTCTGAAAAATGATGTTATACAGCTGGAGCCGATAAAATTCTTACTAATAGATTTATGACCAATATAACTGAAATTATTTGACTGAGCAGGAATCATCATTGTTCCCTTCTGGAATATTGCTAGCCATGTATTACCGGCATTGTCTATAAGGATAGAGTGGACTTTAGCCTTATTACCATCAAAAAAATTATTGTTTATATACTTGTTATATATAGATTGTTTCGAACCAGATACAGTTTTAAGTCCTTTTCCATCTGTACCGATGTAGATGTTATTCTTCTTGTCAATATAAATAGTCTTAATTGGCAATTCGTCATTAGTGTTATTGGCTATTTCAACAAATTCATCTTTACTTTTTGAATATTTCAGTAACCCTTTTCCAATTGTACCAACGTAAATATTACCAAGTAGGTCTTTTTTCATATCGGTTATAGATAAGTTACTTTCGTTATTCAGATAACGTTTAATCTTATTACCAGGAGATATACGAAATATACCATTCACTTCGTTGCTTATCCACATGTTTTTATCCTTATCTTCCACGATAAAATCACAGAAAAATGGAGGAATAGGAAGATCTATATGTTTAACATATAGTTCTTCTCCTTTCACTTCTAGTGTACATAATATATTACCGGATACCCATAATTCACCATTACTTCTTTCGATGATGTCGATTATATTGCTTTCGAATGGCTTACTATTTGGTAGAAGTGCTTTTTTGCTGAATTTATCTGTGGCAGGGTTATACATCTGAACTCCATTGTGTGTCCCTATAAATAGTCTCCCTTTGCTATCTTCAAAGATCGTTTTTACATAGTTGTTACATAAAGAGTATGTATCATTAGGATTATTCTTATATATGGTGAACTTACTCCCATCATAACGGTTTAGCCCATCTTCGGTCGCTATCCATATCATATTGTTACGATCCTGATAGATCTTGTTTATCATAGTACTCGACAGCTCTCTATCAGATGTAAACAGATGACAGGTCTGACTATTCGCAGTAATAACCTGCAATATCAAGGCAATAATGCATAGTGTTTTTCTCATAATATTGTTTAGAACTCGTTTTGTCACAAAGTACTCTTAAGGTTTTTCGGGTTATTCTTCTAATACAAATATACTACATTA